>NZ_AMXG01000051.1:0-203424 GCF_000313235.1 Pseudomonas sp. PAMC 26793 | reverse complement strand
CCGCTGCGCAGCCCAGCGGGAGCAAGCTCCCTCGCCACACGCTGAGTTTTCGATCAGTTACGCCCGGCAGTCACGCCGCGATCGAAGGACAAGGCATCGCGCTAGGCCGCAGCGTCATGGTGCGCGACGACCTGGCATCCGGGCGTCTGATCCGCCCGTTTGGCGAGGTCAAAAGCGCCGTGGCCCTGGCCTACGATATTGTGTTCCGGCCAGAGTCTAGCGAGCTGGCAAAAGTACAGGTGTTCCGCGACTGGTTATTGACCCAGGCTGCTACATAGATCGCAGACAACTGGTTTTTTCAGATAAACCGAGGTGATGCCGTCGCAGCGATGCGGCGACCCGACAAGCCAGCTCCCACATTTGACCGTGCCCGCTTTAGATTTTGCCTTTGCTTTTAACACTCAAGCCGGCCGGTAGGCCGCTGTGCTCTTGATCTTGCTTTTGATCTTGATCTTAGGCGCCCCGTTAAACCACGCTGGCCGAACGCAGGCTTTGGAGCGTGGGTAACCTGGCAGGACGCCAGGTTAGCCGTCCTGGGCCAAGGATGGCCCATGACGGCGGCCCACGGTCCAAAGCCGGAGCAAGGGCACACCGAGCCTAGGCGAGGTGCCGAGTGGTGGGGCAAGAGCGTTTTGCTTACTTTTGCGCTCTTCAAAAGTGAGCCGCCGTAAGGGCGGAACCAATAGCAGCCGTTACCCAAATAACGGATATACACCCAAAACTTAGCTAATCGTGCAAAGCCTTAGCCGCCCCCAACAACCCCCGAAACTTCAAATAACGCGCCTGCAAAACAGCCTGTTGAGCGCCGTCCGGGAAAAACCGTTGCTTCACCGGCATCCCCGCCTGCAACAACTCCATACCCCGCCCACTCGCCACAAACCCCAACTTCGCCGCACCAATACACGCCCCCAACTCACTGCCCTGCAACGTATAGATCTCCCGCCCAAGAATATTGGCCAGCAACTGCGCCCAATACTCACTGCGGGCCCCACCCCCCACCAACGCACAAGCCCCCACCGAGGCGCCGGCCGACTGCACCGCACTCAGCGCATCCAACAGCCCGAACCCAACCCCTTCCATCACCGCATACCCCAACATAGCCGGCGTGCAATCATGCCCCAGGTTCATAAACCCACCCCGCAACAGCGGGTCGTTATGGGGCGTACGCTCACCGGCCAGATACGGTAGGAACAACGGATTGGAAACCGGCACAACCTGCCCGATAGGCAACTCGGTCTGCACCCGATCCAGCAGCGCCTGCTCATCAACCGACCCCGTCAACCGCGTCACCCAACGCAAGCAACTGGCCCCGGCCAGCATCGCCCCCATGGTGTACCAACGCCCAGGCAACGCATGACAAAAACTATGCACCGCACTCGCCGGATTCCCCGCCGAGTGATCAGTAATCGCCACGATGGCCGCACTCGTCCCCAACGTGATAAACGCGTCACCCGCATTCACCGCCCCAATGCCCACCGCCGCCACCGGGTTGTCCCCGCCACCGCCAGCAATCACCAGCCCCTCAGCCAAGCCCAGTCGCCCCGCCGCCGCATTCAAACAAGCACTGGCCGCACCGCCTTCCACCAGCCGTGGCATCTGCGCCAATCGCAAACCCGTTGCCTGCAGCATCGGTTCAAACCATTCACGGTTGGCCACATCCAGCCACAACGTCCCCGCACCATCAGACACATCACTCACGCGCTCACCACTCAAGCGCAAGCGCAGATAGTCCTTGGGCGACAGCACGCAATCAATGGCGCTGAATACCGCCGGCTCATGTTCCTGCAACCACAGCAGCTTGGGCGCCGTGAGACCGGCCATCGGCAAGCTGCCGGTGACGTCGGCAAACTCACTGCCCAACGCTTCAGCCTGGGCCATGGCACGGGAGTCATCCCAGAGAATCGCCGGGTACAACACCCGGTCGTCTTGCCCCAGCAATACCGCCCCGTGCATCTGTCCGGACAAACCGATGCAGCCGACACGGTCATAGGCATCCGGCTGATCAATGCGCAGTTGGTCCAGGGCCTTCAGGCACGCTTGCCACCAATCCTCAGGCGCCTGCTCGGACCAGCCTGGGTGCGGGCGCGAGACCGTCAGCCGTGCCCCCGCACGAGCGAGGACGCGGCCTTGCTCGTCCATCAGGATCGCCTTGAGTTCCGAAGTGCCGAGATCAATGCCAAGGGAAACCGGGTTGTTCATATCAGGGGCAGCCGCATGAATTACGAATCTTCAGGGTGGGCGCGAGCCGCACGCTGTGTGTTTTACGCTTGGGCGACGCCATGCGCTCAAGCAGCAGGTTGACCGCACGGGCGCCCAGTTCCTGGACAGGCTGCGCGATCAGGGTCAGGCGCGGCACGAAGAAGTCCGCCCATTCAAAATCATCGAAACCCACCAGGGCCATTTGCCCGGGCACGTCGATATGGGCATCACGCAAGGCGTGCATCGCCCCCAGGGTCATCAGGTTATTACCCGCCATGATTGCCGTGGGCGGCGTCTCCAGGGCCAATAACTGGGCCGTGGCTTGCCGCGCCGGCTCGCTGCTGGAACCACCATTGACCAGCAGCTGCGGCTCAAAGGGCAACCCCGCCGCTTGCAGCGCGGCTTGGTAGCCGGCCACGCGCTCATCGGAAGTACCCAGCCCCACACGCCCGGAAATAAAGCCGATGCGCCGGTGGCCATGCTCGATCAAGTGCGCCACCAAAGCCTGGGTCGACAAGGTGTTTTCCACCCCGACCTGATCAAAGCGATCGCTCATCATCCGGTCCACCAGCACTGCCGGCACTTCATTGGCCTGCAAGTATTCCAGGGCCAGGGAACCGGTAGACGGCGCCAGCAGAATGCCGTCCACCCGTCGATGGTGCAGCGTCGTGACCACCCGCAACTCCTGCTCGGGATCGTCGTGGGTATCGACAAACAGCATCATGTAGCCGTGTTTGGCGCACTCGGTTTCAATCGCGTGCACCGCTTCACTGAAGTAGTGGTTGGACAGCGCCGAGATCGCCACGCCAATGGTATTGGTGGTGGATCGAGCCAGGGAGCGCGCCAGCGTGTTGGGGATGTAGCCCAACTGCCGGATCGCGCTCTGCACCGCTTGCACCGTGTCCGGGCTGACCTTGCGGGTGCCGTTCAAGACGTGGGAAACCGTCGACGTCGACACCCCTGCAATTCTTGCCACATCCTCCATGGTTGCCACGGTGTTCACTCCTGCGCGCTTTTAATGTTTGCTGGACCAACCGCTGTAGGAACCGACGTTGTCGCGGGTGATCAATTTTGGCGCCAGCAGGGTAACCGCTTCGGCGGGTTGTTTGTCATTGAGAATGTCATTGCCGACGTTAACCGCGGTCTGGGCCATGGCCCATGGGTCCTGACTGGCAGAGGCCTGGATCAGGGTGTCGGTCTTCAGGGCATTCTCGATGTCCGGCGCACCGTCCACGGAGGTGATGATGATGCCGCTGCGTTTCAGTTGCTTGGCCGCCAGGTCGCTGCCGATGGCTTGCGGGTCGTTGATCGCGAACAGGCCGTCAATTTTCTGGAAGCGTGTGAGGTAGCCTTGCATCACGTTTAAGCCGCCTTCGCGGGAGCCTTTGCCGTCCTGGTCATCTGACAGCACCTTGATATCCGGCGCACTGGCCAGCGCGGCTTTACAGCCTTTGACGCGATCGGTCACGGCGGTGACCTGCGGGCCATTCTGGATAATCACGTTGCCCTTGCCCGACAGCTTGTCGACGATGAACTGGCAGGCGAGCTTGCCGGCCTCGACGTTGTCGGTCTGCACCGTGGCATTCACGCCCTTGGCGTCCACGTCCACCGCCACCACCACGATCCCGGCATCACGGGCTTTCTTGATGGCCGAGGCCATGGCCGACGGGTCCACGGCGTTGAGCAAAATCAGGTCGACCTTGGACGAGATGAAGTTGTCGATCTGCGAGAACTGCTTGCTCAGGTCATAGTCAGCCGACACCGAGGTGACCTTGACCGCTGGATTCAGCTCCTTGGCCCGGGCCGTGGCACCGTCGGCCAGGGTCACGAAATACGGGTTGCCCAGGGAACCCATGCTGATGCCAATGGCTTTCAGTTCACGGGCTTCTGCGGCTTGGGACATCAACACGGCAACGCCCAGGGAGGCGACAACAGGAAACATGCGTTTGAAGTTCATGATGACTCTCTTGTGATTGTTGTTTGAGTGAAATCAGGTCCGCGCACCGGACTGGCGATAGCGATCCAGCGCCACGGCGCCAATGATCACGATGCCCTTGATGATGTACTGCCAGATATCCGACACCCCCAGCAGCACCAGGCCGTTGGTCAATACCGCGATGATCAGCGCACCAATCAGCGTGCCGCCGATGGTGCCGACGCCGCCGGTAAAACTGGTGCCGCCGAGAATCACCGCGGCAATCGCATCCAGCTCATAGGATTGCCCCAGTTGCAGGCCATTGGCGGCGAACAGGCGTGACGCGCTCATCACCGCGCCCAGCCCGGCCAACGCGCCGGACATGGCATAGACGAACAGCAGGACTTTCCACACCTTGATCCCCGACAGCCGCGCCGCTTCCGGGTTGCCGCCCACGGAGTAGATCTGCACCCCCATCACCGTGCGCCGCAGGATGAACCACGACAATGCGATGACGGCCACGGCGATAATCACCAGCCAGGGCACGCCCAGCACTGAGTCGTTGCCGATAAAGGCGAATGGCAGGTCAGGGTTGAACACGGTTTTGTCGTCGGCCAACAGGCGTGCCAAACCGCGCATGGCCGTCAGCGCACCGAGGGTGACGATAAACGGCGGCAGGCGCATGAAGGCGATCAGGCCGCCATTGACCAGGCCAAGCAACAGGCCGAAGCCAACCCCGGCGGCAATCCCGAACATGCCGAATTGCGGCGACATCGAGGCTTGCAGCGCGACCACGGCCGAAGCCGCGAGAATCGCGCCTACCGACAAGTCGATGCCCGCCGTGAGGATCACAAAGGTCATGCCCGCCGCCAGCACCACGTTGACTGACGCCTGCTGGGTGATGATCGACAGGTTCTGCACCGTCATGAAGTTTTCGCTGGCCAGGGCAAAGCCCACCAGCAGTAGCACCAGCACCGGCAACATGCCTACCGTGCGCATCAGTTCGCGAATACGCTCAGCCTTGCCGATCGTTGCCACAGTCATGGTGTTGCTCCCGCTCGTAGTTGAATTAGCCATGGGCGGCCACCTGCTCGCTGCCGGTGGCGAGGTCGATGATCGCCTCCTGGGAAATATCCAGCCCCGATGCCCCGCCCACTTCGGCTACCAATTGCCCTTCGCGCATGATCAGCACGCGGTCGCAGGTGCCGATGATTTCCGGCAGCTCGCTGGAGATCACCACGATGCCTACGCCAGCCTTGGCCAGTTGGTTGATGATGCGGTAGATCTCGGATTTGGAGCCGATGTCCACGCCACGGGTGGGTTCGTCGAGGATCAGTACGTGGGGCTTGACCTCCAGCAGTCGGGCCAGCAGCACCTTCTGCTGATTGCCGCCGGACAAGCTGCCGACATTGACCTTGCCCGAGGCCACGCGGATCGACAGGGACTTGATCGCATCGCGTGAGCGTTGTGCCGCGTGGCCACGGTTGAGTACACCGCCGGCATGGGCATCCGGCACACAGGCACAAACGTTGATGTTGTCGGCCACGCTCATGTCAAGAAACAGGCCCTGGGCCTTGCGGTCTTCGGTGAGGTACACCACGCCGGCACGAATCGCATCCGCCGGGTTGCGCAGTTGGGTCACGGTCTTGCCGACCACTTCCAGGGTGCCCGAAGTACGCGGGTCGGCCGCAAAGATCAGCCGCGCCAGTTCGGTACGGCCAGCGCCCACCAGCCCGGCAATGCCCAGCACCTCACCGGCGTGCAGGTCGAAACTGCAATGGCGCACGCGCTTGCCGTCGGCCATGTCACGCACGCGCATCACCACCTGGCCGGGGTCGTAGGCGGCATGTTCTTTCTTGTAGAAACCGGAAAGGTCGCGGCCCACCATCATCTTCACCAGCACCTCGGCCGACAGCACGTCCCGCGCCAGTTCGCCGACGTACTCGCCGTCCCGCAGCACCGAGACCCGATCCGACAGTTCGTAGATTTCCGCCATGCGGTGGCTGATGTAGATGATCGCCAAGCCTTGGCTGCGCAGCTGTTTGATCAGCGCAAACAGGCGGTCGGTTTCCCGGGAAGACAGCGGCGTGGTGGGTTCGTCCATCACCAGGATTTTCGCGTGGGCATGCAGCGCCCGGGCGATTTCTACCAATTGGCGCTCGGCGATGGACAGGCTGGCGACGCGGGTGGTGGGCAGGAACTCCGCGCCAAGCCTTGCCAGCACTTCAGCCACCCCGGTTTCCATGCCCTTGCGGTCGATGGTCCAGCCACGGCGCAGTTCACGGCCCAGGTAGATGTTCTCGGCCACCGTCAGGTTCGGGCACAGGCTGAGTTCCTGGTAGATCACGGCAATGCCGAGGGCTTTGGCGGAGGCTGGGTTGTAACTGGCGACAGGCTGGCCATCGATGCGGATGGTGCCGCCGTCATCGGCCTGGTAGGCACCGGAGAGGATCTTCATCAAGGTCGATTTACCGGCGCCGTTCTCACCCATCAGGGCGTGGATTTCACCGGGGTAGACCTTCAGGCTGACGTTCTTGAGCACCCGCAGGCCGCTGAAGGTCTTGCTGATGCCGTGCATTTCGAGGAGGGGCAATGGCTGCGGTACGAGGCTCATGGCTGAGACCTCACCGATGATGTGACGCCCACGGCGATGCGGACTGACTGGCAAGACAAAGTGTGCATGTGCAACCCCGGCTTTTTTTATTTTTTTACCTGGGTCAACGCCGAAAATGTTTCAGCTGGTGACCTGATTGAAAATGACTCTAATCAGATAAAAAACTTTAAGCAAGCGCTTGCGTAGCGTTTTTTAGGGTTGGTTAAACGTTTCATCAACTCATGTTCCGTCGATTGTGATGATTGAGTGTTGAAACCATGGATGAATGCCAGGGTGGAACCAACCTGGCATTCCGATCACTTCTTCAAGGTTCGAAGCGCTTGGGCAACATGCGTACCAGGGTGTTATCACGGACCCAGTAATGGTGAAACAGCCCTGCCGCCGCGTGCAGTCCGATCAGCCAGTAACCGGCACTGCCCAGCCATTCGTGCCAGTGTTTGAATTGCCGTGCGAGGTCCGGGTCCGGGTTTACCAGCGACGGCAAAGGAATCGCAAAATACGGCAGCGGTTTGTCCTGTGCGTTGAGCATCAACCACGCCAGCAGCGGCGTGACGATCATCAACCCGTACAGCGCCAGGTGCATCAGGTGCGACAGCGCCGTTTGCCAGGCCGGTGGGCGTGGCAGGATCGCCGGGCGCGGAGCCAGTCGGCCGAGCAAGCGCAGCCACACCAGCACAAAAATCCCCACGCCGAATAGCGCATGCCCGCCCAGGAGCAGGCTTCTCAGCGCGCTCCCTCGGGGTAGCAAGCCTTTGATTTCGATACAGGCATAGACGCCGACAAACAGCGCAAGCATCAGCCAGTGCAGGGTCATCGACAGTGTTGTGTAGCGCTGGGTGGTTGAGTTTTGGGTCATGGGTGAGGAGCCTCGTGCAAGGGAGTGGCCGGCGGACGATTCATTCATCCCGCCGTGAACAGACAGCGCCACCCTGCCCTTCGCGTCTTAAGGCAATCTGAAGATGGGAAAATCGATCATTTTCAGCACCTTCAGACTTCGTTAAGAATCGCCTCGGATACTCCTCCCAACTCAACGAGGGAGGCGAATTGCCAATGCCCGATATCGACTGGAACATTCCCTTGCCACTGAGGTTCGGCCAAGCCGACACCCCACACATGTCACTGGATCGTGCCTTGGTGCACGACGCGCAACGCCCTTCTTTCGAAGCCTTCATCCAGCAGCGTTTTCGAATTGCCCATGGCGCTGATATCCGGCATTTCATGCCGCAACTGTTTGGCGTCAGCAAGGCTGGCGGCGAGCTGTGCGCGGTGGCCGGCGTGCGGTTGGCCGGCGCCGAGGCGCTGTTTCTGGAGCGCTACCTGGATCACCCGATAGACCCGCTGATCAGCGCTGCCGCCGAGCAAACGGTGGACCGTGGAGCCATCGCTGAAGTCGGCAACCTGGCTGCCAGCGACACCGGCAGTGCGCGGCTGAGCATCATCGCTATTACCTACTTACTGGCCATGGGTGGCCTGGAGTGGGTGGCATTTACCGGCAATACCGGACTGGTCAACAGCTTTCACCGCCTGGGATTGAAGCCCGTCACCCTGTGTGCGGCCGACCCGCAGCGCCTTGGCGACGACCAGCATCACTGGGGCAGTTATTACGAAAGCCAGCCTTGGGTGCATGTCGGGAATATCCGCGCCGGGTTCATTCATTTACGCAACATGGGCCTGTTCACGCGCCTGGGGTTGCCAACGTCTATCGAGGAAGCCAGCCATGTCGCCTGAAACCCGGCGTTTCCAGGAAGCCCTGCGCAGCCATGCCGAGCGCCACGACGGCAGTATCGCCCTGTGGGGCGATCACCTGAAACTGGATTACCCCACCCTGTGTGCCGAGGTGGCGTATCGACAACAACGCCTGCGTGATGAGGGCGCCAAGGTAGTCGCCATGGCGCTGGACAACGGGGTAGACGCGATGCTCTGGGACTTGGCGGTGCTGTTCGAGGGGTTGACCTGTGTCACCCTGCCGCCGTTTTTCAGCCCGGCCCAGCGCGCTCATTGCCTGGAGCAAAGCCAGACCGAACGGGTGATCTGCGAACCGCACCTGGCGCCTGAACTGCACGCCCTTGGCTATCGGAACAACGGCGAGTTCTGGCATCGCGCCTTCAATGGTGCGAACTCAATGCCAGAAGGTACCGCCAAGCTCACCTTCACCTCGGGCACCACCGGAACGCCCAAGGGCGTATGCCTGAGCGCCGATAGCCTGCTGCGGGTGGCGCGGGAGCTGGAGCACGCCAGCCAACCGGCAGCCCCTCGCCATCATATGGCGCTGTTGCCGCTGGCGATTCTGTTGGAAAACCTGGGCTGCTACGCCGCGCTGTACGCAGGAGCAACCTTGAGCCTGCCGAGTCAGGGCAGCCTCGGTATGCAGGGCGCCAGTGGCGTAAATGCGCCGCAACTGTTGGACAGCCTGGCGGCGCGTGCGCCACACAGCCTGATCCTGGTGCCGCAGTTGTTGCAGGTGTTGGTCAGTGCCGCCGAGCAACACGTGTTCAACCCTCGGCTCCTGCGCTTTGCGGCAGTGGGCGGTGCCCGGGTATCCGAAGCATTGCTGGCGCGTGCGCAGCAGGTCGGGATGCCGGTCTATGAGGGGTATGGACTGTCGGAATGTGCCTCGGTGGTTTGCCTCAACCGGCCCGGGGCCCATCGCCCCGGCAGTGTTGGCCGGCCATTGCCCCATGTGGAGATTCGCCTGGACGATGACGGCGAGGTACTGATCAAGGGCTCCACCTTGCTCGGTTATCTGGGCCATGACGAGGCGCTGGATGCGTGGTGGCCCAGCGGCGACCTTGGGGTCTTCGATGCTGACGGGTTTCTGTTCCTCAAGGGCCGCAAGAAACACCAATTCGTCACCAGCTTTGGCCGCAACGTCAACCCGGAATGGGTCGAGGCGGAGATGACCCAGGGCGGTGAAATCGCCCAGGCCTTTGTCTATGGCGAGGCACTGCCGCATAACCATGCGCTGCTGTGGCCCCGTCGCCCGGACTGCACCGACCAACAACTGGCGACCGCCGTGGCCCAGGCCAACGCTGCCCTGCCCGATTACGCCCAGGTGCATTACTGGACGCGCCTGCCTCAACCCTTTACAGCCGCCAACGGATTGCTGACCGCCAATGGCAGGCCACGCCGTGACGCCATCGTCGCGCATTATCAATCCCGCCTGGAAACCCTGTTCCCTGAGGAAACACCGTCATGAATTTCTTCGACACCCTGCAAGAAGCCACCCAGAAGGAACGCCAGGAACTGTTCAGCCTGCCGATCATTCGAGACGCGCTGGAAGGCACTGTCAGCCTGGACAGTTACCGCGCGTTCCTGGCACAGGCCTATTACCACGTTCGCCACACAGTGCCCTTGATGATGGCATGTGGCGCACGCCTGCCTTCGCGCCTGGAATGGCTGCGCAAGGCCGTGTGCGAATACATCGAGGACGAATACGGCCATGAGCAGTGGGTGCTCAACGACATTGCTGCCTGCGGCGGCGACAAAGACGCCGTACGCGATGGACAGCCTTCGTTGCCCATCGAGCTCATGGTGGGTTTTCTCTATGACCTGATTGCCCGGGGCAATCCGGTGGGCCTGTTTGGCATGGTCAATGTGCTGGAAGGCACCAGCATCGCACTGGCCACCCATGCCGCCGGCAATATCCGTGAGCGCCTGGGGCTGCCCGAAACGGCGTTCAGCTACCTCAGTTCCCATGGTTCACTGGACATCGGCCATATGGAGACCTACCGCCGGTTGATGAATAGCCTTGAGGATGCTGATGACCAAGCGGCCGTGATTCACGCCTCAAAAGTGGTGTACACCCTGTACACCGCGATGTTCCGGGGTTTGCCACGCAGTGCGGAGAATACCCATGCGCCTGTCTGACGCGCGGGTGGTGTTGACGGGTGCCAGCGGCGGCATTGGCCTGGCGATTGCCACCGCGCTGTGTGCCGCCGGCGCCAGAGTGCTGGCCGTGGCCCGGCACCGCGAGCCGCTGGACGCGTTGATCGAGCGCTACCCGCAACACCTGTGCTGGGTAGGCGCCGACCTGACCTTCGTCAGCGACCGGCGCAAAGTCCTGGCGGCGGCCGAAGCCATCGGCGGCATCAACCTGCTGATCAATGCGGCCGGTATCAATCACTTCGCGATGCTCGAACAACTGGACGACAGTGAAATCAGCGCCATGCTGGCACTGAACATTGGTGCGCCCATCAGCCTGACGAAAATCCTGCTGCCGGTGCTCAAGCAAGCCGAGAGCGCCATGGTGGTGAATGTGGGTTCCACCTACGGCTCCATCGGTTATCCAGGGTATGCCAGCTATTGCGCCAGCAAGTTTGCCCTGCGGGGATTTTCCGAAGCCTTGCGCCGGGAGCTGGCCGACACCCGGGTGAGTGTCTTGTACGTAGCTCCCCGGGCCACCAGCACCCGCATGAACAGCCCGGCGGCGCAGGCTTTGAACGACGCGCTCAAGGCCAATGTCGACGACCCGCAAACCGTCGCATCGGCGGTGATCCAGGCCATCGCCACCGATCGGCGCGACCTTTACCTGGGTTGGCCAGAGCGCTTCTTCGTACGCCTCAACGGCCTGCTGCCGCACTTGGTAGACCGAGGGCTGCGCAAGCATTTGCCACTGATACGCCGCTTGAGCCACAAGCCTGACCACAAGGACCTTACGCCATGAAAAAAATCTTCGCGGTCTTGCTGCTGATGGGCCTGAGCCAGGGTTCCTGGGCCCTGGACAATGCCGACCAGCAACGCCTGAGCGACATCCAACTGCGCTGGGCGCACATTCAATACAACCTGCCCGGCGAACAACGCACCCATGCCTTTGAAGAGCTGGCCGCCCAGGCCACGGGCTTTACCCAGGCGCGGCCTCAGGTCGCCGAGGCCTGGATCTGGTCCGGCATCGTGACCAGCAGTTGGGCCGGTGCCCAGGGCGGGCTGGGCGCGTTGAGCAAAGTCAAGGAGGCGAAAGCCGACTTCGAAAAGGCATTGGCGCTGGACCCTGGCGCCTTGCAAGGTTCGGCCTATACGAGCCTGGCTGCGTTGTATGATCGCGTCCCCGGCTGGCCCATCGGCTTTGGTGATGCCGAGAAAGCCGAGAAACTGCTCAAGCAGGCCTTGCAACTGAACCCGACCGGCATTGATAGTCTGTATTTCTGGGGCGACCATCTGTACCGGCAAAAACGCTATGCCGACGCCAAGGTCGCCTTGCAGCAAGCCTTGCAGGCCGCCCCCCGCCCTGGCCGCGAAACCGCCGATGCCGGGCGCCGCCAGGAAATCGAAAGCTTGTTGGTGGACGTCAACAAAAAACTGACCTGACAGGAGTCTCTGTGCGCTTATTACTGATCGAAGATGACGTGGCCCTGGGCGAAGGTATCCACCAGGCCCTGGCGCGCGAGGGGTACACCGTTGACTGGTTGCAGGACGGCAGCAGCGCCTTGCATGCGTTGCTCAGCGAAACCTTTGATGTCGTGGTGCTCGACCTGGGCCTGCCGCGCATGGACGGGTTGGAGGTGTTGCGCCGCTTGCGCGACAGCGGCTCCCAGGTGCCTGTGCTGATTCTCACGGCCCGAGATGCCACCGAAGACCGTATCGCCGGGCTGGATGCCGGTGCCGACGATTACCTGATCAAGCCCTTTGACCTGGCCGAGCTCAAGGCCCGTCTGCGCGCATTGCTGCGCCGCAGTGCCGGGCGGGCGCGGGCGCTGATCGAGCACGCGGGCATCGCCCTTGACCCGGGCACCCAACAAGTCAGCTACAACGGCGCACCGGTACTGCTGACGCCCAAGGAGTATCAGTTACTGCACGAACTGCTCTCCCCACCGGGGCGGGTCATGACCCGTGACCAACTGATGCAACTGCTTTATGGCTGGAACGAAGAAGCCGAGAGCAACACCCTGGAAGTGCACATTCATCACCTGCGCAAGAAGTTTTCCAGCGACTTGATCCGGACCATTCGCGGGATAGGCTACCTGGTCGAGGAACGGCGATGACCTCAATCCGGCGGCGCACCCTGACACTGATCATTGGCCTGCTGCTCGCTGGATTGTTGGTGATCAGCATTTTCAACCTGCACGACAGCAATCACGAAATCGCTGAGGTTTATGATGCCCAGCTGGCCCAGAATGCGCGGTTGCTGCAGGGTGTCATGAGCATGCCGCTGGCCAGCAGCGACCAGGCAGACCTGTATCGCGCCTTCAATAAGGCTTTGGGAGAAGCGGTGCCCAAGGTCAATGGCCACCCGTATGAAAGCAAGATTGCCTTTCAGGTCTGGAGCCCTCAAGGCGAGCTTCTGGTGTTCACCAGCAGTGCGCCCGCCTTCGCCAAGCCGCCTGCGCAACCGGGTTTCGGCAATGTCACCGACTTGGCCGGACGTGATTGGCGCGGCTTCGTGCTGAAAGACAAGGACAATGGCCTGCGGATCTGGGTCGGCGAGCGGGACGACGTGCGCTCCGACCTGGTCGACCGCATTGTGCGCCATACACTGTGGCCCAATATCCTGGGCAGCCTGATCCTGGCCGGCATGGTCTGGCTGGCCATCGGCTGGGGGCTCAAACCGCTGGTCAACATGGCCGCTACCTTGCGCGCCCGGCACTCCGGGTCATTGGAACCGATGCAACTGAGTCCCCTGCCCATGGAACTGGAGCCAATGCAGGCCGCACTCAATCGCATGCTGGCGCAGATCCAGGAAGTCCTGGGGCGTGAGCGACGTTTTATTGCCGACGCCGCCCATGAACTGCGTACACCGCTGGCGGTGCTGCGGGTGCATGCACAAAACCTGCTGGAAGCCGGCACAGAGCATGAGCGCCGCGAGTCCCTCACGTTCTTGATCGAGGGCGTGGACCGCGCCAGCCGGCTGGTCAACCAACTGCTGACCATGGCTCGGCTGGAGCCAACCTCTGCATGGCCACCGGTTCAGCCGGTGGACCTGGCGACAACCGTGCGTGACGGCCTGATTCAACTGACCCCCTGGCTGCTCAGCAAAGGCCTTGAGCTGGCCTTCGAGATCGACGATGACGACTGCCGCGCCAACGTTGATGCGGCATCCATCCACATTGCCTTGAACAATCTGGTGACCAACGCGGCCAACTTTTCCCCGGAACATGGGGTGATCACCGTGGGCCTGAACAAAACGCCCGGCTATTTCCAACTGACGGTGGAGGATGAGGGGCCCGGTATTGACGAAGCCGAGCATGAGCGGCTGTTCGAGCGGTTTTACAGCCGAGGCAACGCCCATGGCGCTGGCCTGGGGCTGACGATCGTGCAAACCATCGCCCAGCGCCTGGGCGGCCAGGTTCACCTGGAAAATCGCGCCACGGGCGGGCTCAGGGCCACCCTGGAAATCCGCCGCGACCCGGATTAATTGAAGATCGCAAACCTGCCTTTGAGAAAAATCACTCCATTTGAGTGATTTTTTGTTGAGAGTGCATGCTTTTGCACCTTGTTATAGCGGTGTAAACCGTTGCTAATCTGCTATCGTCCAAAGACATCATCTCCTCCTCATCGCGCCTGCGCGATCTTCTGTGAGCATGCTCTGCGGCGCTGCGTTTGCGCAGCGTCTGGCCTCAAGTTCACGGAACACTTCACGATGGACAACTCTTCAGCCGACAGCCCCATCGAGCCGCAATCCCGGGCCGAGAAAATCGTCGAATTCAAACGCCAGAAAGCCCTGCTCAAGACCGGCGCGCTGCAAGACGCGATCTTCAACAGCGCTTACTTCTCCAGCATCGCCACCGACGAAAAAGGCGTGATCCAGATCTTCAACGTCGGCGCTGAACGCATGCTCGGCTATGCCGCCGCCGATGTGCTGAACCGCGTGACACCGGCCGACATTTCCGACCCCGCCGAGCTGATCACCCGCGCCGCTGCCCTCAGCCTGGAACTGGACACACCGATCACGCCCGGCTTCGAAGCCCTGGTGTTCAAGGCCTCCCGGGGTATCGAGGACATCTACGAGCTGACCTATATCCGCAAGGACAACAGTCGCCTGTCAGCGATGGTCTCGGTCACCGCCCTGCGCAACCGCAACGACGCGATCATCGGCTATCTGCTGATCGGCACCGACAACACCGCACGCAAGCAGGAAGAGGCACAACGCAAAGGCTTTGAGCGTGCCCTCGAAGAGAAGAACCTGGAACTGGAACACGCCAGCCACATGAAGTCCGAATTCCTCGCCACCATGTCCCACGAGCTGCGCACGCCGCTGAATGCGGTGATCGGTTTTTCCGAAGCCCTCAAGGATGGCCTGGTGGGCGACATGAGCGATATCCAGCGCGAATACATCGGCGACATCTTCACCAGCGGCCAGCACTTGCTGTCGCTGATCAACGACATCCTCGACCTGTCCAAGGTCGAGGCCGGGATGATGGACCTGGAACTGGAAGCCGTGGAGCTGACGGGGTTGTTGGCCAACAGCCTGCTGATCGTGCGGGAAAAGGCGGCGCTGCAACGCATCCAATTGAAACTTGAATGCCAGGACGACTTCGGCACCCTGGAACTCGACCTGCGCAAGACCAAGCAGATCATCTACAACCTGCTGGCCAATGCGGTGAAGTTCAGCGAGCACGGCGGCTCCGTGACCCTGTCGGTGCGCGAGGTGAGTCGTGCACAAGTCGGGCAGGTTCCCGGCGACTGGCCCACCTACGGTTTTGCCCTGCAGCCCAGCGAGCAGCAACAGTTCCTGGAGTTCAGCGTCAGCGACACCGGCATCGGTATCGCCCGGCACGACATGAGCAAGCTGTTCAAGGCTTTCAGCCAGATCGACAGCAGCCTGGCGCGCAAATTCGAAGGCACGGGCCTGGGCCTGGCGATGGTCAAGCAACTCACCGACCTGCACGGCGGCAGTGTCGCCGTGGCCAGCCGCGAAGGTGCCGGCGCGCGATTTGTGGTGTGGCTGCCGCTGCACCGCGCCGCGGAGGCGGAGGCCCCATGGCCGAAATCCTGATCGTCGAAGACAACGAGGCCAACATGCGCCTCGCCCGCTTGCTGCTGGTGAACGCCGGCCACAGCGTGTTGTGGGCGGCCGACGCCGAGACCGGGTTGACCCTGGCCCGGGAAAAACAACCGGCGCTGATCCTGATGGATATCCAGTTGCCCGGCATGGACGGCCTGGCGGCCACGTCACTGCTCAAGCAGGACCCTCACACCGCCCACATCCCGGTGATCGCCCTGACCGCCATGGCCATGAAGGAAGACCGCGACAAAACCCTGCGGGCCGGCTGCGATGCCTACATCATCAAGCCCCTGCGCTACAAAGAGCTGTACCAGGTAATCGATACGCTGCTGCAAAAGAACATTACACCTCCAACTTGAGTCCTCTCCATGGCCAGCCAACCCGCAACGCTCTTGATCGTCGATGATGAAATCCAGGTGCGCAAGCTGCTGGAAACCCTGCTGCGCCACGAGGGTTACCAGACCATGAGTGCCGCCAGTGGTGAAGAAGCCTTGCAGTTGGTGGCGCAAAGGCCGCCGGACTTGATCCTGCTGGACATCATGATGCCGGGCATGGACGGTTACGAAGTGGCCAACCAGCTCAAGGGCAACCAGGCCACGGCGAACATTCCGATCATCATGCTCTCGGCCCTGAGCGAGTCCAGCGCGCGACTCAGTGGCCTGGAAACCGGTGCTGAAGAATTCATCAGCAAGCCGGTGGAGCGGGTCGAGTTGTGGCTGCGGGTACGCAACCTGCTGCGGCTCAAGGCCCACGGCGATCAGTTGAAAAACCATAGCCTGTTGTTGGAGCAGCAACTGCAGCATCACCAGCATGCAACTGCCCGGTTGAATGTGCATGACCTGGCGCGCCAGGAGCTGGAAAAAGCCTTGCACCTGGCCGTCGAACGCGAAGAGTTCGTGCTGCATTACCAACCCAAGGTCGAACTGGACAGCGGTCAGGTATGCGGGCTTGAAGCCTTGTTGCGTTGGGACCGGCCCGAGTACGGTGCGGTGTCTCCGGCGGTGTTTATCCCGATCCTCGAGAGCCTGGGGTTGATCGTGACACTCGGTCGTTGGGTGATCGATAACGTGTGCAGCCAGATGGCCACCTGGCAATCCACTGCGGTGGGCGCCGTCGAAGTGTCGGTCAATGTGTCGGGTCACCAATTGATCGAGGGTGACTTGATTGCCGATATCTCCCATTCCCTCACCAGGGCTGGGGTGGAGCCGCATTGGCTGGAGGTTGAGTTGACCGAAGGCTCGCTGATGGAAAACACCCAACACACCATCGCCAGCTTGCAACGCCTGCGGGCCATGGGGGTGAAGATCTCCATCGACGACTTCGGCACCGGCTATTCCAGCCTGGCTTACCTGCGGCGGTTCCCGATTGATACGCTTAAAATCGACATCGCGTTTATCCGCGAAGTCACCAGCAACCCTCAGGACGCGGCCATCACCCGCACCATCATCGAACTGGCCCACAGCCTCAAGCTGCGAGTGGTGGCCGAAGGTGTGGAAACCCAGGGACAGCTGGAGTTTCTGCGGGAAGCCGGCTGCGATCAGATCCAGGGGTACCTGTTCAGCCGGCCATTGCCGATGAAAGAATTGGAGCGTCTGTTGCTGGAAAAACGCGGCCTGGTCAGGCCGCAGCCCCACTGACTTCGAACAGCCCCACCCGCTTCTGCAACTTGTTGGCTCTGCTTTTCTGTGGGAGCGGGCTTGCTCGCGAAAAACCTGAGAGCGCCGCGTTCATCCAGAATGCCAGCGTCATCGTTAACGACCTTCGCGAGCAAGCCCGCTCCCACATTTGGACCGTGCCCGCTTTAGGTTTTGATCTTGCTCTTCAACACTCAGCCGGCCGGTAGGCCGCTGTGCTCTTGATCTGGCTTTTGATCTTAGGTTACCCAAATAACGGATATGTACTCCCGCCTAAGGATCCAACACCCCCCCGCTGTAACCCTCAGACAACCGCGTCCCGGTAAACTTGGCCACCACCGAACCCTGTGACACCAACCGCTCCCGATGCCTCGTCACCATCCGCCCGGTTTGCGCCGCATGCAGCACCACTTCAGAATCCGGATCCCCAGGCCGCCGGATAATCCGTGCAAACCGCTCACCCTCTTCCACCTGTTCGCCCAAACCTTTTTCAAACACCAACACCCCGGCACACGGCGCCAGAATGGTCTCCATACAGCCCATGTCCGCCACCTGCCCGTGCCATTGCGCAATCACCGGCGCCTCATCGATCACCCCGCTGGCGCAGAGCCAAGCCCAGATCCCATCGCCATCCCGCCCGGCCAGGGCATCACTCACATCCGCCTGCCCACGCAATTCAATCGTCGCCGCCAACCGCGGCTTCCCATGATCAATGATGGTTTCCTCAAACGACCCGTCACCGCCCTCGTCCCAGACAATCACCACATCCATCTGCAACGCCGCCGCCAGTACCTGGCCCTCTGGCCAAAAGCTGCGATGGATATACAGATACGGCAGCGCCTCATCATCCGTGTGCAGGTCCAGCACCAACTCCGCATCAGCCGCCAGTTGCACCAGACTTTTCTGCCATTGCGCCAGGTTGCTCGCCGGCCGCTCCATCGCCAACGAATGATCAAACGCCCGGTTAAAATTCTGCCCGGTGGCCTCATGAAACCGCCCCAACAACCGCCCCTGGCGAAACTGCCCAATGCCAAACGGATTAGCCTGAGGCACCACCGTCACCGAGCCCTTGAGCCGCCCCCGGTCCTGACACGCCTGCAAACGCGGCAGCAGTTGATGCAACACCAGCATCCCGGCGATTTCATCGGCATGCACCCCGGCTTGCAGGTGCACCCGAGGCCCGTTGCCGTCACCCTCGAAGCGCCAGGCGCCGATGTGCAGGGTGTTCCCGGAATCGCCGGGAACTTGCCACGAAAGGTCTTTTGCCATGCCGTTGCCCTCCTCTTGTTGGTTCTGCAGGTATATATTGAACACACGTTCAACCATCTGGGATGTGCCTGTGACCGAAGACCGTCGTGACCTGCTGATTGCCGCCACCCTTACCAGCCTCGCCCGGGACGGGCATGCCGGTATTTCCGTGCGGCGCATCGCCGCTGAAGCCGGGGTTTCGGTGGGATTGCTCAATCACCATTTCGGCAGCATCGACGCACTGATCGCCGAGACCTACCACAAACTCGCCAGCGAACTGACCACCGCCCTCTGGCAGGAAGTCGACCAGGCCGTGGGCCCTGCGGCGCGGCTGGATGCATTCCTCGCCGGCTCGTTTTCCTCGCGGGTGATGGACCCGAAACTGTTGGGCGTCTGGGTGGTGTTCTGGAGCTTGATCCGCCACTCGGAACACGTGAATGACTCCCATGAGAAAAGCTACCGCGCCTACCTGGAGCTGATCCGCCAACTGCTCGACGACTTGGCCGAGAGCGAAGGCTTCGTGATCCACGACACGCGCCTGGCCGCCATCGGTTTATCGGCGATGCTCGACGGACTTTGGCTTGAGTGGTGCCTCAACCCCGGCACCTTCAGCCCCGGCAACGGGCTGCACATCTGCCGCTGCTGGGTACAAGGGCTGCGTCACGGAGCATTCGGCGCCGACCACGTCTTGTGACACGTGATGCCGGGCGCTGAGCATGGCCAGGGTGCCGCTGACGGCGATCAGCGCGGCGCCGAAGATCAGCGACACGTCCATCACCGTGCCCCACACCAGGCTCGACAGCAAGAAGGCCCAGATCAAGCCGGTGTACTCAAACGGTGCCAACAGCGTCGCCGTGGCCCGGCGGAAGCTCGCAAATAACAGGAACTGGCCAATGCCGCCCACCAGACCGGCACCGAGCATGCCCAGCCACGCCGGGGTCGGCGACGGTGTGTGGGTCCAGGGCAGCGTCACCGCCATGCAAATCACAAACACCACATTGGTGAGCAGCATCTGTTCCAGCACCGAGGTGTTGTCGTCCACCTGCCGCAACTGGATATAGGTAAATGCCCAGCACAGCGCGGCGGCCAATGTCAGGGCGATTGGCAGCGGGTCGACCATGCTGCTGGGCCGACAGGCAATCACCAAGCCGACAAAGCCGATGATCAGCGAAACCCATTGGCCGCGACTGGCGCGCTCCTTGAGGATCAGCGCCGCCAGCAATGTGACCATGATCGGCGCAGAAAAATACAGGGTGGTCATTTCCGCCAGGGTCAGGTCCTTGGCGGCGGTGTAGTACAGCAGCCAGGCCAGCAGCGACAGCAGGCCGCGGATGATCAGCAACTTGCGGCTGACTGAGTTCCAGGCACGCTTGAGCAAACCCAGGCGGCCGGCAATCACGCACGCAGCGACCACCACCAGGCTGCGCCAGAACAGGATGGTGAACACTGAATAGTCGGCCACCAGCCATTTGATCCCCGCGTCCTGAAACGCCAGGAACGCATAGGCCAGCGAACACAGGGCAATCCCTTGCAACGAGCGATCGGCTTTCATCCGGCAGACCTGCGCAACGGTGTACCGCGCCGCTCGGCAACGGCATACAGGGCTTCAATCAAAAAGGTCAGGCACAGGTAGACCCCGGCCACCAACAGCAGCGGCTGGTAGATCTGCAAAGTCTGGGCGCGCACCACGTTGGCGGCGCCGAGCAGGTCGACCACGGCGATGGTTGAAGCCAGTGCGGTGGACTTGAGCAACATCACCGTCTCCCCCGCCAGGGTCGGCAGCAGCAGGCGCATGGCCCGTGGCAGGCGCACCCGCAACAGGGCCTGGCGCGGCGTCATGCCAAACGCCGAGGCGGCTTCCATTTCACCCTTGGGCACCGCCAGCAGGCCGCCGCGAATCACTTCGCCGACGTACGCGCCCACCGACAACACCAGGGCAAACACGATGTACCAGTAGCCGTCCCGCAGGAACGGCCAGAGGAAACTCCCGCGAATCATCGGGAACTGGGCAAACAGGCTGCCCAGGCCGTAGTAGAAAATGTAGATCTGGATCAGCAACGGCGTGCCCCGCAGCACGCTGGTGTACGCCAGCGCACAGCGGGCCAGCCACTTGCGCCGAGACAGCCGCGCCAAGGCTACCAGCACCGCCAACGCGAAGCCGAGCACTGCCGAAATCACCAGCAACGACAGGGTCGTCTGCAAACCTTTGGCGATCAGTCCTGCGTAATAACTTATCCACTCAGGCATGTGCGGCTCACTCGACAACCGGCATCCAGCGACGAATACGTCGTTCCAGGCGCCCGGACAGGTAGTTGGAGGCCAATGTCACCAGGTAATACAAGGCGGCGGCCGTGAGGTAGAACAACAGGTAATGCCGGGTCGAGCCCGCCGCTTGTTTGGCGGTGTACAGCAGTTCGTTGGTGCCCACCACGCTGATCAGCGCGCTGTCCTTGATCAGGTTGATCCACAGGTTGGACATGCCAGCCAGGGCGTACGGCGCCATGATCGGCAGGGTTACCCGACGGAACAGGCCAACGCCGCTCAAGCCAAAGGCCCGCGCCGCTTCGATCTGGCCGTGGGGGATCGCGAGGATCGCCGCGCGGAAAATCTCCGAGGCGTACGCGCCTTGCACCAGCCCCAGTACCAGGACGGCTACCAGCGGGCCGCTGATGTTGAACTGCGCAAACCCCAGCCACAGCATCAGCGCGTTGAGGCCCATGGAACCTGCGTAATACAGCAGCAGGATCAGCAGCAACTCAGGCACTGCGCGAAAGACTGTGGTGTAGCCGCGCATCAGCATCGCTATCGGGCGCGGTGCACTGAGCTTGGCGCAGGCCACCACCAGGCCGATCAGCAGCCCCACCGCAAACGAGCCGGCGGAGATCTGCAGGGTCATCCATAACCCTTTGAGCAATGCATTGCCCCAGCCTTGCTCGCTGAAGTTGAGTAGATCGAACATCGCTGCTCCCTATTTCGATGACACGCAGTGACCCTGTGGCGAGGGCGCTTGCTGTGGCAAGGGAGCTTGCTGTGGCGAGGGAGCTTGCTCCCGCTGGACTGCGCAGCAGGCCAATTTTTTGGGGGCGCTTCGCACCCCAGCGGGAGCAAGCTCCCTCGCCACAAGCACTCCCTTTCTACCGGGTTAGTTTGTGTAGGGGCTGTCGCAGACTTTGCTCACATAGGCAGGCGTGTCGGCCCTTTTGCACGGGCTGACCGACACCCCAAACACGCTCTGGGACAGGTCGGCGTAGTCCTTGCTCACCAGCAACTCACCGATGGCCTTGTCCAGGCGGGCCTTGAGTTCGGTGTCTTCCTTGCGCAGGCCGGCCCCCACGCCGCGGCCGATGATCGGGTCGTAAGGCACTTCGGCGATTTCCGCCAGGCCCTGGGCTTCGGGGGTCTTGACCATCATGGCGATGGCGACACCGTCGGCCATCATCAGGTCG
This sequence comes from Pseudomonas sp. PAMC 26793, assembly GCF_000313235.1. Lineage (NCBI taxonomy): Bacteria > Pseudomonadati > Pseudomonadota > Gammaproteobacteria > Pseudomonadales > Pseudomonadaceae > Pseudomonas > Pseudomonas sp. PAMC 26793. The sequence goes on along the minus strand of NZ_AMXG01000051.1, from coordinate 181,430 downwards.
GTGCGCCCGGCGATCAGGTCGGCGTTGGCCGATTCCTGGGTGTCGTAGTACTTCAGGTCAGCAATGTTCTCGTAGTACTTCTTCAGGTAGTTGGCGCTGACGGTGGAGATCTGCACGCCGATGATCTTGCCCTTCAACCCCGCCGGCGTGACCTCGACGGTGGTGCCCTTGGGGCCGGCAATGCCCAGCAGCGAGTCGTAGTAGGCGCGGCTGAAAGCGATCTGTTTTTCGCGCTCCTCGGTGACCGACATCGAGGAGAAAATCACGTCGATTTTCTTCGCCAGCAACGACGGAATAATCCCGTCCCACGCCACTTCCTTGATCTGACACTCTGCCTTCATCAGGCCGCAGAGCTTGTGGATCAGGTCCACCTCAAAGCCGGACCATTCACCGTTGCCGCCCTTCACCGTGAACGGCGGGTAGGGTTCCGCCGCTACGGCGAACACAATGGGTTTCTCCGCCGCCAACGCCGTACCTGCCGCCAGCATCAACACTGCACTGCTCAACCACTGTGCCAATCGTTTGGATTTCATGATCTTGCCCCGTCTTTTTTTGGAGTTAGCGAGTTTGATGCGCGTTGACGAACTGCCGGCAACGTTCACTGCGTGGGTCGATAAACACTGAGTCCGGCGAGCCGGTTTCCTCGATCAGGCCTTGGTGCAAAAACGCGACTTTGGATGACACGTCCCGGGCGAATGCCATTTCATGGGTCACCAGGATCATGGTGCGGCCCTCTTCCGCCAGGGAGCGAATCACCCGCAACACTTCGCCCACCAGTTCCGGGTCGAGGGCCGAAGTGGGTTCGTCGAACAGCATGACTTTGGGGCGCATGGCCAGCGCGCGGGCGATAGCCACCCGCTGTTGCTGGCCGCCGGAAAGGAACGCCGGGTATTCGTTGCGCTTGGCGGCCAGGCCAACCCGGTCGAGCAAGGCTTCGGCGCGTTCGATGGCTTCGGCCCGGCTTTCCCGCAGCACCTGGATCGGTGCTTCGATAAGGTTTTCCAGGACTGTGCGGTGGGGCCACAGGTTGAAATTCTGGAACACCATGCCGAGTGTCGAGCGAATCCGCACCAGCTGTTTCGCGTCGGCCACCAGTGGTGCGCCGGGCCGGCCATAGTTGAGTTTGATGCTTTCGCCATCGACATGAATGCTGCCCTGGTCCGGCACCTCGAGCATGTTGATGCAGCGCAGCAAGGTGCTTTTGCCCGAGCCGCTGGCGCCGATCAGCGAGATCACTTCGCCTTCGTGGGCGGTCAGGGAGATGCCCTTGAGCACTTCGATATTGCCGAAGCGTTTGTGCAGGTCGAGCACCTCGATCATCTTCTTCGCCGCGACCGGCTGCACGCTGATGATTTTCGCCGCAGGCGCTATACGTGGTTCACGGGACAGCTTAGCGACGAAGCGGCTGATACGCTCACAGGCTTCAGCCAGCCGCGCTTCACCCAAGGTGAACGACAGCCGCACAAAGCCCTGAGCCGGTTCGCCGAAGGCAGCGGCATCCAATACGGAAACCCCCGCTTCGCGAAACAGGCGCCAGGCGAAATCCAGGGAGCTGAGACCGGTGTCCCGCACATCCACCAGCACAAACATGCCGGCCTGCGGAGCGCGTACGTGGATGCCCGGGCAACCGCTGAGGCCTGCCACCACCAGGTCGCGGCGGCGACGGTAGGTTTCACGCATGCCCTGGGTGACTTCATCGTGGGCCAGCACGGCGGTGGTCGCGGCTTCCATCACAAACCCTGGCAAGCCGTACAGCATGCTCAACACCAGCGTTTCCGCATGGGCCACCATGGCAGGTTCAGCCATGATCCAGCCGATGCGCCAGCCGGTCATGGCGTGGGATTTGGACAGGCTGCCAATCACGATGCACCGTTCGGCCATGCCCGGCAGCGCCGCCAGGCTGTGGTACTCACCATCGAACACCAGGCTTTCGTAGACCTCGTCCACCACCACCCACAGTTCATGCTCGATCGCCAGGTCGGCAATCGCTTGCAGCTCCTGGGGATTGAGCACAACGCCGGTGGGGTTGTTGGGGTTGGAGAAGAAGATCGCCCGAGTACGCGGCGTGATGGCAGCGGCCAGCAGTGCCGGGTCGAGGCGAAAACCCGAATCGGCCGAACACGGCACTCGCACCAGCGTCGCGCCGCTGGCCTTGAGCGTGGCTTCGTAGGTGACGTACATCGGGTCGAGGACAAGCACTTCATCACTGGCCTGTAACAGACACAGTGAAGTGACGAATAAGGCGTTCTGCGCGCCGGCCACAGTGATGACGTTTTCGGCGTTCAGCGGGCGCGCCAGAGACAGGCTATAGCGGGCGGCGATGGCGTCGCGCAGTGCCGGGCGGCCGGGGATTTCGGTGTAGTGGGTGTCGCCCTGGCGCAGGGCCTCGACGGCGGCGTCGGTGATGAACGAGGGCGTGGCGAAATCCGGGTCGCCGACACTCAGGATAATGATGTCTTCGCCTTTGCTGCTGGCCTGGAAGGCGGCGTGGTGAATGTCCCAGGCGGCTACGCCCTGCCCTGCAATTCGCTCAACAAAGGGTGAAAACCGCATGCCAGTGCCTCTCGTTCAATCAGAAAAAGCGCAAGCCCGCCTGTTACCAGGCAGGGGGTGCAGCCAACATAATTGAAACTGAACACTCGTTCAACGGCAAATTTCACCGGATGTCGTTAACAGCTAAAACAGGTCGTTGTGGTGGTTTGCCCATCAGGTTGCACTGATGGTCTTGCAGTTCTTCGGCAGACGCCAGGTTCCACTCCTTGAGCGTCAACCGCGTGGTCAGCAGCACGAAGTTGCCGTTCGCACCCGGTGTCACCAGCAAGCTGTAGCTGGCCATGGCATCGCCCTGGGCCTGCACGTAGTCGTTCAGGATGGCCAACGGGTCACGCCGGTCGAAGTCCGCCGCTGACAAAGTGCGGGCACTGTAGGTGTGCCCCAGCAGTTTTACCGGAAGGGTTTGCCAGTGTTCGTCGAGGGTTGCGGCGCGTTCGTTGAGGGTGTTGAAAATGTCGGGGCGCAGGCAGGCGATATGAATGTGCAGCTGGTTTTGCGTGCGGCCATACCGCGAGTTGATCGCCAGGGACACATAACGGTCGGCAATCGGCGTTTGCAGGCCGGCGGAGAGCACGTCGTGGTGTTTCCAGGCCTGGGCGAAGTAATGGGGCAACAGGTCACGGGTCAGCGCGATGTCTTCGATGCCGGTGATTTTATCGGTGGGGATCAGCAAGTCCTGATACGGGCCGTTGAGGTCCTTGAGCAACGCGTAGCCCTTGTCCGGGTCGACCTTGAGGCACGGACTGGGGTTGTGGTGCTGGTTCTGATCAGGCACGCATTGGCGGCTGACGATCTGCCACAACACATCAGGATTGCCCCGCCATTTCCAGGCGCCCACCAACGCCACTGCACACAGCAAACCACCGACGATCTTGAATACGGTACTGCGCTTCATGCCAAAAACCTCAACGCCAAAGGGATGCCTTTTGTTGTTTTGCAGCCGCAGACATCCCTGTCGCAAAGGTTAACGCTGGGCAGGGGCCATGAATTCAGGCCCTACCGGATCTTTTATCGTGCTGGCGAGGATACGGTCGATATGTTGCAGGTCATCGGCGCTCAGTTGCCAGCCGAATGCATCCTCGATGCCTTTCAGTTGGTCCGGACGGCGGGCGCCCCACAGCGCAATCGTCGGCCCTTGGTCCAGCACCCAGCGTAATGCCAGGGCCAGCACTGACTTGCCGTGGCATTCGCGGGCATACACGTCCAATGCCGCCACCGCCGCCAGGTATTGCTCAAACCGTGGCGCCTTGAATTTCGGGTCGAGCTTGCGCACATCATCCCCGTTAAAGCGCGTGGCGGCGTGCATGCTGCCGGTCAACAGGCCCCGGCACAGGGAGCCGTAGGCCAATACCACCAGGGCGTTTTGCTTGGCATAAGGCAGGATATCGCTGTCGATCGCCCGTTCGAACAGGTTGTAGGGTGGCTGCACCGTGTCCAGGTGGGTGTACTGACGGAAGTCGTCCATTTGCGCGGGCGAATAATTGCTCACGCCCACGGCGAGGATCTTGCCTTCGCGGCGCAGCTTTTCCAGCTCACAGGCGGTCTCCTCCTGGGTCACCAGCGGGTCGGGCCAGTGAATCTGGCAGAGGTCGATGTAGTCGGTTTCCAGGCGCACCAGTGAGTCTTCAATTTCCTTGCGGATGCGCTGGGCCGTGGCGTTGCGGCGCACGGTGCCGTCGTCCCATTGCAGCCCGGCCTTGGTGGCGATCACGGCGTTATGGCGCACACCGTGCAGCGCGCGGCCGATCAGTTCTTCAGACAGCCCGAGGCCGTAGACCGGCGCGCTGTCGATAAAGTTGATGCCGCTGTCCAGGGCATGGCGAATGGTCTTGTTCGACACTTCATTGTCGGCGCCGCCCCACATCGAACCGCCCATGGACCAGGTACCCAGGGCAATCCGCGAGACGGCCTTGTCGATGCCCGGGATCTTGATGGTTTCGATACTCATGAAAAAGCCTCCGCCAGAAACAATCAGTAAAAAAACGATTACTCTAGATCATCCGTGGTTGAATCGGGCTCAACGGCGCGTGCAACCCAAACCCCACAAAAGGTGCTTGATATGGCTGCGTTCAACCGCTCCGAGTTGGCCGACCTGAATGTGTTCATGGCGATCATCCGTCGCCGCAGTTTCCGGCATGCCGCCCATGAGCTGGGCGTCACCACTTCGGCCCTGAGCCACACCATGCGCAACCTGGAAACCCGCCTGGGGGTCAAGTTGCTCTACCGCACCAGCCGCGCCGTGGAGCCCACCGATGCCGGGATGGTGCTGGCGGAAAAACTCAGTGCCGGTTTTGCGACGATTCAGGACGGCCTCGATACCCTTGGACTTTACCGCGAGGCACCGATTGGCCGGCTACGCCTGAATGTGCCACGGGATGCGGCGGTGTTGCTTGTCTCGCCCATCCTGGGTGAGTTCACCCGCGCTTACCCGCAATTGCGCCTGGACGTGATGATTGATGACCGCATGCTCGACATCGTCGCCGAAGGCTACGACGCGGGTATCCGCTATGGCGCTACGGTGCCCCAGGACATGGTGGCCGTGCCGCTGACCGGCGAGCTGCGCTGGATCATGGTCGCTTCCCCCGCGTATCTCAAGCAGGCCGGAACGCCTTCGGTACCCAAGGACTTGCTCGCGCACTCTTGCGTGCGCATGTACCTGGGGGACAAGACCACCTACAAATGGGAACTGGGCAACGGCGCCCGCCAGCAGCGCCTCGACGTGCCCGGCCACTTCAGTGCAGCGGACACACAAACCATCGTCGACGCGGCGCTGCAAGGCGTGGGCATTGCCTATTGCCTGGAAAATCGCGTGCTGTCGGAGCTGGCCGACGGTCGTCTGGTGCAGGTGCTGCCTGACTGGACCTGCATCGGCGCGCCGTTGTGCATGTACTACCCGAGCCGCCGGCAGTCGCAGCCGGGGTTGCGGCAACTGATCGACATGATTCGCCTGAAAACCACCGGCTCGCCGTGGATGGAATCACATTGAACCTGCACCGGGCCGCGCTCCTCAAACCGGGATAGACCACGGCCCGGTGCACGCTTGATGACTTTTATTCTGTGGATGGCCGTACTCGGCGCAGTGTTGCTCATCCTCGCCCTCACCTCCTCCTACCTGCGCTGGATGCCCGTCACCACCTCGGCGGTCTGCCTGCTGCTGGGTATCTGCATTGGCCCGTTGGGCATGGACCTGCTGCACCTGGACATCAAGGGCTCTGCCCGCTGGATGGAACACCTGACGGAAGTCGCGGTGCTGTTTTCGCTGTTTGTCAGCGGGCTGAAACTGCGCCTGCCCCTCAAGCACCGAACCTGGCGCATTGCCTTTGGCATGGCCGGACCGGTGATGCTCTTGACCATCCTCGGTACGTGCCTGGCGCTGCATTGGCTGCTGGGGTTGTCGTGGGGGGTGTCGCTGTTGGTGGGAGCGATTCTGGCGCCCACCGACCCGGTGCTGGCGGGCCTGGTGCAGGTCAATAGCGCTCAGGACTATGACTCGCTGCGCTTCGGCCTCTCAGGCGAGGCCGGACTGAACGACGGTACGGCCTTCCCTTTTGTGATCTTTGCACTGGTCTTCATGCAGCACGGCGGCTTCGACGGTGACTGGCTGGGCGGCTGGGTCCTGAAAAACCTGCTCTGGGCCGTGCCTGCCGGGCTGCTGGTTGGGTATTGGATGGGCCGGGGCATCGGTCGCCTCACCCTGAAGATGCGGATCACCAATGCCGACAGCACCCTGTCACCGAATGATTACCTGACGCTGGCCCTGATCGCTCTGGCCTACGTGGTGGCCGAAGCCATCGGCGGCTATGGGTTTCTATCAGTATTCGCCGCCGGCCTCGGGCTGCGCCAGGCCGAGTTCAAGTCCACCGGCAACTCACAAACCCCCGCCGAGCACCTCGCCCAGCCCGTGGTTGGCCACATGGAAGTGGAGCCGGAGCATGCGTTGCATGGAGACGTCGGGCAACTGCAGGACACGCAGATCGCCGCCGGGGTGATGATGGGCGACATGCTCGCCTTCGGCAGCCTGGTGGAGCGTTCCATGGAAGTGTTTCTGGTGACCCTGCTGGGGGTGGTACTGGTCAGCCATTGGGACTGGCGGGCACTGGCGGTGGGCGCTTTGCTGTTTTGCGTGATCCGCCCCCTCAGCGTGCTGTCGATGCCCTGGGGCCGCTTGTTGGATCGCAATCAGCGCGGGTTGATGGGCTGGTTCGGGATTCGCGGGATCGGCAGCATCTACTACCTGTTCTATGCCATCAACCACGGGCTGCTGGGCACCAACAGCGCGGTGGCGGTGAACCTGACGCTGTCAGTCATTGCCCTGAGCATCGTCGTTCATGGTCTCAGCACGCAGCCGATGCTGGTGTGGTATGAACGACGTGCCCAGGCACAACAATGACGTCTACTCCTGGTTTTCGGTGTTGCCGACGTCGGCGGCATCATCCAGGTCGTTAAGGGGTACTTCGGCATCATCCATCAATGAGCCCGGGTCTTCATTGCCCGGGTCATTGAGTTCATCGTCTTCGTCTAGTTCAACTGACATGACCGTCTCCTCTAACCGCCTTGGGTATCGATATCGGCATCGGTTTCAGGCTTGGGCTCGCGCTCGGGCTTGAAGTCAGGACTGTAGTCGTTTTCCTTGGCCTTTGGGTCACTGGCAGGCTTCGGGTCTTTCGGTGCGTCGGCCGCGGTGCCTGGCGCCGGTTCGCCGCGGTCGATGGCGGGATCGTTGCGGTTGCTGGTTTGCGGGTCGTTGTCTGTGCTCATGGCTCACCTCTTTTGGAAAACGCAGACTGCGTAAAGGTAAGGTCCTGTGGGGGTCGGTGAAGTTCCAATCGCTTACGAGCCAGGATTGTCCACCTGGATATAGAACGCATAGGCCCCCAGGATTACCCAGAACACCATGAACAGCCACGGCGCGCGCATCGAGAACAACAGCGATTTGCGATAGCCCTTGTGGGATGACTCCATCTCACTGAACAGCGGCGATTCATCGTAAGCCAGGCCCATCACCGGCTCGCTGCGCAGCAGTTCGCTCTGTTTGTAGTGCCAGTGATCAATGATGTCGTAGGCCGCCCGGATGCCCGGCCAGGCGTTGAGGGAGCTGAGGATGCCCAGCAGCGCGAGGAATACCGGCACCACCAGGGTGAACAGCTTGCCCCATTCCGGGTTGAGGTTGCCCATGCCGGAAACGAAGGCGATCACCAGGAACGACTGCGCCGTGAGGTAGGCGTCGGTACGGTTGGCCAGGATGCTGGTCTCGTACTGGATCTCCCGCCGGTAGAAATCGAGACGGTCCTTGGGCGAGCCGAAAATCTTCGCGTTGTGTTCGCTGTGGTCGGTCAGGCTCGATTCCGGCGTGTCGGGTGAAATGATTCTGGGCACATCCGTGCTCCGTGCTGGACTGAGACCCATTAGAAGAATCGGGCCGGCGCGAAGTTCAAGTTTGTTCATGCGCCAATTTGGGGCGCGCCCCGCCCCCTGTAGGAGCGGGCTTGCTCGCGAAGGGCGTCAACGAGAATGCTGGCATCCTGACTGAACGTGGTGTTCTCAGGTTTTTCGCGAGCAAGCTCGCTCCTACAGGGATTTCGGCACAGGCATTGCTTTATCCATTCATCTGCCCGGATACAGGAGCAATCGTTACCCCCCGACCCAGAGCCCACCCAAAAAGAAAGTAAGGACCAGGCCTGCTGGCACCATCAGCCACGGGCTCATAAAAAAATGCGTTTTCTAAAGCGGCAGTGCCAAAGCGCAGTTAGTCCCGGCACTGACAAGGTAATTGGAATGGCTCGATCTTTCTTTGATGAAATGAATGACGCACAAGGCGTTTGCCGTGCGCACTATCAGGAATTCTCCCGCTGGCTGGCCAATACGCCGCCAGAACTGCTGGCCCAGCGCCGCCGTGAAGCCGACCTGCTGTTTCACCGCGCCGGGATCACCTTCACCCTGTATGGCGACGAGCAGGACACCGAGCGCCTGATCCCCTTCGACATCATTCCCCGCAGCATCCCTGCCAGTGAGTGGAGCGTCATCGAACGCGGCTGTATCCAGCGGGTGAATGCGCTGAACATGTTCCTCGCCGACATCTACCACGACCAGCGCATCATCAAGGCCGGGATCATTCCCGCCGAGCAGGTCCTCGGTAACGAGGGTTACCAGAAAGCCATGGTTGGCCTGGACCTGCACCGCGATATCTACTCGCACATCTCCGGGGTCGACCTGGTGCGCGATGGCGACGGCACCTACTACGTGCTCGAAGACAACCTGCGCACTCCCAGCGGCGTGAGCTACATGCTCGAAGACCGCAAGATGATGATGCGCCTGTTCCCGGAGGTGTTCGCCAAGCAACGCATCGCCCCGGTGGACCACTACCCCAACCTGCTGCTCAAGACCCTGAAAAGCGCCAGCCGCCTGGACAACCCCAACGTGGTGGTGCTGACGCCGGGCCGCTTTAACAGCGCGTTTTTTGAACATGCGTTCCTGGCCCGGGAAATGGGCGTGGAACTGGTGGAAGGCGCCGACCTGTTCGTGCACGACCTCAAGGTGTTCATGCGTACCACCGATGGCCCGAAGGCCGTTGATGTGATCTACCGCCGTATCGACGACGCCTTCCTCGACCCGCAAGCCTTCAACCCCGACTCGATGCTCGGCGTGCCCGGCCTGGTCGCCGCCTACTGCGCCGGCAACGTAGTACTGGCGAATGCCATCGGCACCGGCGTGGCGGATGACAAGTCGATCTACCCCTATGTGCCGGAAATGATCCGCTTCTACCTGGATGAAGAGCCGATCCTGCAAAACGTGCCGACTTTCCAGTGCCGCAAGCCCGATGAGCTGTCCCACGTGCTCGCCCACCTGCCGGAACTGGTGGTGAAGGAAACCCAGGGCTCCGGCGGCTACGGCATGCTGGTGGGCCCTGCTTCCACTGCGGCCGAGATCGAGGACTTCCGGCAACGCATCAAGGCCCGCCCCCACGCCTACATCGCCCAACCGACCTTGAGCCTGTCCACCTGCCCGACCTTTGTCGAAAACGGCATCGCGCCGCGGCATATCGACCTGCGGCCCTTCGTGCTCTCGGGCAAGGAAACCCGCCTGGTGCCCGGAGGCTTGACCCGGGTGGCACTGCGCGAAGGCTCATTGATCGTCAACTCGTCGCAAGGCGGCGGAACCAAGGACACCTGGGTGGTGGAGGGCTGAATATGCTGAGTAGAACCGCCGCAGATCTGTATTGGATGTCCCGTTACCTGGAGCGTGCCGAGAACCTGGCCCGCATGCTCGAAGTCAGTTATTCGCTGTCGTTGATGCCCCAGGCCGGGCGCAGTGACGGGCTCGACGAGCTGGCCATGTCGCTGCTCAGCAGCGGCACCCTGGACAGCTACCTGGAGCGCCACCAGCAACTGGACGCCGAGCGCATGTTGCATTTCTTCGCCCTCGACGAGGAAAACCCGGCGAGCATCTACAACTGCCTGCGGGCTGCGCGAGGTAATGCCCACGCGGTACGTGGGCGGATCACCGCCGACATGTGGGAAAACCTCAATGCCACCTGGCTGGAGATGCGCAGCATCGCGGCCGGCGGCCTGGCCCGCCATGGCATCAGCCACTTTTGTGACTGGGTGAAGCAGCGCTCGCACCTGTTCCGTGGGGCGACATCCGGGACAATCATGCGCAACGACGCCTATCGGTTTATCCGGCTTGGCACCTTTGTCGAGCGGGCGGATAACACCTTGCGCCTGCTGGATGCACGGTACGAGATGTTTGGCGAAGAGTCCGAAGAAGTCAGCGACCTTTCGGCACGCGGGTATTACCAGTGGAGTGCGTTGCTACGGGCGCTGTCTTCGTTTGAGGCGTACACCGAGCTGTACCCGAACGCGTTGAATGCGCGGTCGGTGTCGGAGTTATTGCTGTTGCGCAGCGATGTACCGCGCTCGTTGCATGCGTGTATCGAGGAGTTGAGCCATATCCTGGCGGACCTGCCGGGGAGTTATGGGCGTACGGCCCAGCGTTTGGCGGCGGAGTTTGAAGCGCGCCTGCGGTATACCGGGATTGATGAAATTCTTGAGGACGGACTCCACAGCCGGCTGACGGAATTTATCGACACCGTGCGCGAGTTGGCGCGGGCAATTCATAGCTCCTACCTGGAAGTGGTCTGAAGTGCGACTGTGATCGTTCCCACGCTCCGCGTGGGACTGAATCCGGTGACGCTCCGCGTCACGCCTTCAAAAGCGGACGCAGAGCGCAGGAACGATCCTGACGGCTGTGATGTGCGGCTCAATCATGTAACTGTCATTTCGGATCATTGATCCGGCCCTGGTGCCGCTCTTATGTTGGTGGGGTGCAACGCCCCGCCCATCATAAGAACAGGTGCCCAACATGTCCGAACAACTGAACCTCTCTCCCCAGGCCGCCCACAGCCTCAAGCGCTGGCACGCCATGCTCGTTGCCGGTGACCTCAAGGCCCTGCCCGAATTGCTGGCCCCCGACGCAGTCTTCCGCTCGCCCATGGCCCACACGCCCTACCCCGGCGCGCCCGTGGTGTCGATGATCCTCAACACCGTGTTCAACGTCTTTGAAGACTTCACCTACCACCGTGAGCTGGCCACCGCCGATGGTCAAAGCGTGGTGCTGGAGTTCAGCGCGCGGGTGGGTGACAAGCAGCTCAAGGGCATCGACTTGATACGCTTTAACGAACAAGGGCAGATCATCGAGTTTGAAGTGATGATCCGCCCCTTGAGCGGGCTGCAAGCCCTGGGTGAGGAAATGGGCCGGCGCCTGGCGCCCTACCTGGCAAAAGTGTAGGAGCGAGCTTGCTCGCGAAAAATCTGAAGGCGCCGCTCCCATCCAGACAACCAGCGTTATCGTTAACGACCTTCGCGAGCAAGCTCGCTCCTACTGGTTTTTCACCAGCACCGGTTCTGCGCGGTACTGCTCAGGGAACAGTTTCTTCAACTGTGCCACCTTGGGCAGGTCGTTGATCACGATGTAGGGGTACGACGGGTTTTCCGTCAGGAAGTCCTGATGGTAGGACTCCGCCGGGTAGAAGGCCTTGCCCATTTCGATGGTGGTCACGATCGGCTTGTCGAAGGCCTTGGCGGCGTCGAGTTGGGCGATGTAGGCCTGGGCGACTTTTTGCTGTTCGACGTTCTGGGCGAAGATCGCCGAGCGGTACTGCGTGCCGCTGTCCGGGCCCTGGCGGTTGAGTTCCGTAGGGTTGTGGGCCACCGAGAAGTAGATCTGCAGCAGCTTGCCGTAGCTGACCTTGCTCGGGTCGTAGGTCACCGATACGGATTCGGCGTGGCCAGTATCGCCGCCGCTGACGCTTTCGTATTGGGCGGTGCTGGCCGCGCCGCCGTCATAGCCGGAGACCGCATTTTTCACCCCTTGCACATGCTGGAACACGCCCTGCACGCCCCAGAAGCAGCCGCCAGCGAACACGGCGGTTTGCAGGTTGTTGGAGTCTGCGGGCAGATCCATGGCCGGTGGCGCAATCACCACCGCGTCGTCGGACGGGCCGAAAGAGAACGCCGAGCTGTGGCCGACAAAGGCGGCGAACGCCAGGGCGGGTAAGTACTTAAATAGTTTCATCTCAGTCACTCCGAAACATCAGAATAAACGCGGTCAACTGTGTGGCTTGCCTGCGATGGCGGCGGTGAATTCAACATCGCTATCCCAGGCAAGCCAGCTCCCACATTGATCGGGTTAACTCTGCAAAATTTCGCTATGGGTTAGCCGAAGGTGAAGGCGTAGGCCGCCACTTGCGGATCAAGAAACTCGATAGTGAAGGTCCGGTCCATGACCGCGCCCGGCTGACGAACAAGCTGGTACAAGCGCTGTTCGGTCACGGTGCCGCTGCCATCCGGGGCGACGTCGGTGCCATGGGCATCCCCCGGCGCCTGCCCGTCTATGCTGACCTTGAAGCGCACCGGCTTGCCGTCGGCGCCTGGGCCCAGCACCAGGTGCAGGTCACGGGCGTGGAAGCGGTAGACGATCTTGCCGTGGGCCGCCGCGAGGGTGGCTTGCTGGCCGCCGACATTCCATTGGCCTTCCAGGGTCCAGTTATTCAGCGCGAGATTGCCGGCTGCCGGGTAGTTCACGACTTTGTCGGTACCCAGGGTGCCGGTGGTCACGAAGTTCTCGGCGCGCTGGAAGCCCAGGTAGGTTTCCGGCGACTGCACTTCGTTCATGTCCGGTGCGGCCTGGATGCCCTTGGCGTCCGCTTCGATCAAGCCGCCTGCGACCTTGGTAGCGCCTGCCTCACGCAGCAGTTGCTGGATCACCCGTTCGGACTCGGCGTAGTCACCCTCGCCAAAATGGTGGTAGCGAATCTGGCCCTTGGCATCGGCAAAGTAGTGCGCCGGCCAGTACTGGTTATTGAACGCGCGCCAGATCTTGTAGTTGTTATCGATGGCCACCGGGTAGGTGATGCCCAGGTCCTTCATGGCCTTGGTGACGTTGTTCACGTCGCGCTCGAAAGCGAATTCCGGAGCGTGCACACCGATCACCACCAGGCCCTGGTCGCGGTACTTCTCGGCCCAGGCCTTGACGTACGGCAAGGTGCGCAGGCAGTTGATGCAGGAGTAGGTCCAGAAATCCACCAGCACCACCTTGCCCTTCAACGCCTCGGCAGTCAGTGGCTCGGAGTTGAGCCATTGCACGGCGCCGTCCAGCGCTGGCAACTGGCCTTCCACCGGCAGCGTGTCGCTGTGGTTGGCGGCCATCATGGCGCCACCGGCCATCATCGCCCCGCTCTTCTGTTCAGGCTTGGCGCTGAGTTTTTCCACCAGGCTTTGTTCCAGGCCACCGGTCGACGCCGTCGACAAGCGTGCCAGGATGCCGGTGTCCAGGCCCAGGGCAATCGCCGCCACACCCGCCAGCATCAGCGCACCCAGGCCACGGCGCAGCCATTCACCTGCGCCCAGGGAGCGCTTCATGAAACCGAAGACTTTACCGCCGACCAGCAACGCCAAGGCCAGGGAGGTGGCAGCACCTGCGGCGTAGGCCAGCAAGAGCAAGGTAGTGCCGATACTGGCGCCTTGCAGCGCGGCGCCCGTCAGCACCAACCCCAGGATGGGCCCGGCGCACGGTGCCCACAGCAGCCCGGTGGCCACGCCGATCAGGAATGAAGCGCCCGGACGCGGCCGCGAATCGGCCCCGGCGGCTTCCGACAGGCGACTGCCCGCTGCCACCAGTGGCCGGGTCAGGCGTTCCGACAGACTGGGCAGCAGCAAGGTCAGCCCGAATAGCGCAACAAACAGCAACGCGAGCCAACGACCGTACTGATTGACTTGCACCACCCAACCGCCGCCCACCGCCGCGAGCGAGGCGACCAGGGCGAACGTCATCGCCATCCCCAGCAGCAGCGGCAAGCCACTGCGCAAAAACGGCTGCCCGGTGCGAGCGAAGACAAAAGGCAGAACCGGCAGGATGCACGGGCTGACAATCGTCAGCACGCCGCCCAGATACGCGAGAACCAAAAGCCACATGGGGTATTCCCTTATAAGTCGACATTGAATTAAGCCGCAGTGAACGTCATGGCTGCGCCGTTCATGCAATAGCGCAGGCCGGTGGGAGCCGGGCCGTCATCGAACACATGGCCCTGATGACCGCCGCAGCGCCGGCAATGGATTTCCTTGCGTTCCACACCGAAGGAAGTGTCGACGTGGCTGGCCACAGCGTTTTCCAGGGGTTGCCAGAAGCTGGGCCAGCCGGTGTGGCTTTCAAATTTGGTGGCGGAGGCATACAGCGGCAGTGCGCAACCGGCGCAGGCGAAAGTGCCGTTGCGATGCTCGCTGTTGAGGGCGCTGCTGTAGGGGCGTTCGGTGCCCTGCTCCCGCAGGATCGCGTATTGCTCGGCGGTCAGCAGGGTGCGCCATTCGGCGTCGGTGTGACTGACTTCGAAATGTTCGGCGGCTTCGGCTACGGCAATCAGGGCGGGCCCGGCATTGATTTTTTGCAGCAGGCCACCGGCGATTACCGCAAGCCCAAGGCCGCCGCCGGCCAGCAGCATTTGTCGACGCGTATACATGACTTTCTCCTCACACAAGTGCTGATGGCTGGCGCCCCCTATGGCTGACAAACAAACTGTGGCGAGGGAGCTTGCTCCCGCTGGAGTGCGTAGCGCTCCCGGTTTTTTTGGGGCCGCTGCGCGACCCAGCGGGAGCAAGCTCCCTCGCCACAATGGGGTTGCGTACTTATGCCATTGCGATGAGTAAGGTTAGGCCCGGTCTGGTCGCGGAATCCTCACGTAGAGTTAAACAATTCGTGATAACTACACTGTTGCAAAACCCGCACAATGCGCGAATCACGAGAAAAGGTTTTGCCAATGGATCAGCCCAAACGTGTCCTGGTGGTCGAGGACGATGCGCACATTGCCGATTTGATCTGCCTGCACCTGCGGGACGAGCAGTTTGAGGTGGTGCACAGCGCCGACGGTAACGAGGCCGTACAACTGCTGGAACAAGGCGGCTGGGATGCGTTGATCCTCGACCTGATGCTGCCCGGTGTCGACGGCCTGGAAATCTGCCGCCGCGCCCGAGCCATGACGCGCTACACGCCGATCATCATCACCAGCGCCCGCTCCAGTGAATTGCACCGCATCCTCGGCCTGGAGCTGGGGGCCGACGACTACCTGTCCAAACCGTTCTCGATGCCCGAGCTGGTGGCACGGGTCAAAGCCTTGCTGCGCCGGGTGGATGCCATGGCCCGCAACCTGAAGATGGACGCCGGCAGCCTCGACCTCGGCCAGTTGTTCATCAACCCGCTGACCCGCGAAGCCACCCTGCAAAGCCAGCGCCTTGACCTCACGCCACGGGAGTTCGACCTGCTGTATTTCTTCGCGCGCCAGCCGGGCAAAGTCTTCTCGCGCATGGACCTGCTCAACGCCGTGTGGGGCTACAGTCACGAGGGCTACGAACACACGGTCAACACCCATATCAATCGCCTGCGGGCCAAGGTCGAGACCGACCCGGCCAACCCGGCGCGCATCCTCACGGTGTGGGGCCGTGGCTACAAATTCGCCGAGCAAGCGTCATGAAACTGACCCTTACCCAGCGCCTGTCGTTGGTGTTTGCGCTGTTGCTGCTGATTTGCAGCGGCACCTCGGCCTGGTTGCAAGTGCGCTCCAACCACATGCATGAACTGGAGGTGGTGCAAGGCCTGTCCCGCGATCTGGCGGCCCATATCGCCCGCGACACCCAGTTGATGGACGCCGACGGCCTCAAGCCCGATGCGGTGCGCAACCTGTTCAGCCAGTTGATGCTGGTTAACCCGAGTGTCGAGGTGTACCTGCTGGACATCAATGGCCGGGTGGTGGGCAATGCCGCGCCCAGCGGGCACTTGCGCCGTGACCAGGTGAACCTGGAGCCGATTCGCCGATTCCTCAGCGGCGCCCGGTTGCCGATCGTGGGCGATGACCCGCGCAGCGTCGACGGGCTCAAGGTTTTCAGCGCCGCGCCGCTCAAGGTCAATGGCCAGCAAACCGGCTACCTGTACGTGGTGCTGCTGGGCGAGGCCCATGACCTGTTCGATGCCCAGGACGCCACCAGCGTGGCCCTGAATATCGCGCTGTGGTCCATCGCCCTGGTAGCGCTCCTGTGTCTGCTGGCCGGCTTGACCGCCTTCGCCTGGATCACCCGGCCCCTGCGCCTGCTGACCGAGAAAGTCGGCCAGTTCGATATCAACGGTGCGCCGAAAGTCCAGCAGCCCGTGGCCACAGCCCCGTCGAGCCAGGACGAAATTGCCGTGCTCGACCAGGCCTTCAACCAGATGGAAAACCGCCTGGGCGAGCAATGGCGTGCCCTCACCCATCAGGACCAGGAACGTCGAGAGATGGTCGCCAACATCTCCCACGACCTGCGTACGCCGCTGGCTTCGCTGCATGGCTACCTGGAAACCCTGTCGCTGAAAGATGCCAGCCTGAGCCCCGAAGACCGTCGGCGTTACCTGGGCATTGCACTGGACCAGAGCCGCAAGGTCGGTGGTTTGGCACAATCGCTGCTGGAGCTGGTGCGGTTGGAACATGGTTTTGTGCAGCCTGTGATCGAGGGCTTTTCCCTGCCGGATTTGGTGCAGGACATCTTTCAGAAATTCGAACTGACGGCTGAGGCGCGCGGCATCACCCTGATTGCCAGCCTGCCGCCGCAGGTACCGACGGTGTTTGCGGATCTTGGGTTGATTGAACGGGTGCTGACCAACCTGCTGGATAACGCGCTGCGGCATACCCCGGTGAACGGGGATATTCAGGTCACGCTTGCGCCCAAGGGGGATCGGGTTGAAGTGACCGTCAGTGACAGTGGGCCGGGGATTGACGCGGAACTGCGTGAAGGGTTATTCCTGCGGGCGTTCACCATTGGCGGTGCACGGCGGGATGGGGGGTTGGGGTTGAGGATTGTTCATCGGATTTTGCAGTTGCATGGGCGGGAAATTCGGTTGGTGGAGGTGGTTGGGCGTGGGGCGACGTTTACGTTCGCTCTGGGAACTCAAGCAATAGCTCGTTGACCTTCTCCGCTTGTTCCAACCTTGCACGAAGTGGACAATGCCCCCGTTATCGGAGTTGCTCGCATGGGAAGCAAGTGAACGTATCCATTAGGATGGTTTTGTAAAAGCGGGAAGAGATATTCTGCCATGTAAATCTTCCTGCTTTATTGAGATCGAGGCATTATCAAATAATGAGCATGTAGCACTCACAACTTCCCTATTCGCTCTCAAACCGGCAGTATGCTTATATTATCTATTGAGAACTGCACGCCTTTCCTATAAGTGCCGATATATACAGAAATCTCGCCAGTGTACGCTGTCGAAACGGTAAATACCTTGCTCACCTTTGTCCAGATAGTTGCACGAGGAAAGTCAAATCTAAAATCTGCCGCAGGAACTTCAACAAACATTTGTTCGCCACCTAAATAGTCAAAGCTGATTTCATAACTATGGCCAGGCATTAAAGTTGAAGGGGGATAAGTTTTCATTATCGCGCTACTGGCCCACTCCGACCCTGTATACCGAAGATAATACCCTTGGCCACTTTGAAGAAACTCAAACTTTCCTTCCAAAGCAGCTCTCCAACCATTTAGATCTCTGTCATTGAAGTCTGTTAGGTCTTTTTTGAATCCCGTGACGACATCTATAATGGTGGCACTTGAATAACGCCGTCGCTGCCCTTCGCGCTCAAGCGTGTAATAAACAGTTACCTGGCTATTCAAGTTATTTATAACAAAGTGACGCCCAATATCATGCTCGGTAGTATCACCGTTGACAGCGACCTGAACTTTTACTTGAGCACGCGCGCGGTCCCCCAGCCAGCGCATACCAATCCAGTCATAACGAAGCGTGTCGGTAAAAGGTGCAAAAACCTTGACGTAATCCTTGACGTTGCTGGCATCCAGATAACCGCCAGAAGCATTTTCAATAATCGGCTTTGGCATATCCCGCGTCACTGCACCCACTTGCACTGGCAGGCGCAAGGAGTTTTGTCGATCTACCGTAGTTCTGCTGAATACGTAATACACCTGGGCTGAATAACCTTCAAACCGCTTGAGATCAACGGTGTACACCCGAAAGTACATTTCCCCTCCAGGGGTAAGCGGCACCTCATTCACACGCCGCCCAAGCCGGTGCTCGATAGTCCCATTAGGACCGCCGGCTTCAAACACGACTTCGAGAAGAGCGTCCCCCGGCCAAATGTCCTGTGGCGCAAATAGCACGGTCGCCCAAGGTAGATTCGGATCCAGATCACCGTCCAGCGCTTCATATATTTCGGGTGCCGGCAACTGCGCCAGCTCGCCCACAACTCTAAGGTGGCGGTTATTTGAACGTTTGTCTGGCACCCCCTCCCCCTGCAGCACAAAATACACAACAGCGGTTCCCTGAGCGATCGCGGTAATCACCGTGTTGTGCACTTCAAACTCATAAGGCCCATACCCGGATAGATCCTGGCTTTGTGCGTAGGGAACGGGTCCACCCTCACTGTCCTTGCCAGCCCAAAAAAGGGTTGCCAGGCTGTACAGGCGGGCGTCAGTTTGATTGATGTAAATCTCGACGCTTACATTTTGATTACCCAGGTCAGCAAGATCTATGTCCCTCTCGGTAGCGGGGCTCACTACCCGGGGGGCATCAGGACGGATGGTATCGGTATACACATCAATAAACTGTGTGGCTGACCATCGCGCCCATTCGTCCGGGTAGTTACCGGTCGGTCCGATGACCTGGAACCCTACCGGAATGATTTCGCCGTTCCCCGCCGCAAGGATGGTTGCATGGTCAATGAAGAGGGGAATATCCCGTCGGACCTGGTCCGGCTGAACCCGGTAAGTGATAATTTCGGAACCCCGGGCCAGGATGATGAGATCGTAGGCCGCCATATTTTCCCAATACCTGCAAACCACCTCGACACCGAGATGAGCCCGCGCGTCGCTGATTCCATCCCTCACTACATCCGCAGGCAACTCAAGTACCAGATTCTGATGGCCTGGCATATCGCTGTCGGGATCTCGCCCCCCTGGACGTTGCAGATTGACGCGCAAACGTAATCGCCTTGTCTCACTGTTCTCACCCCCGCCCTCGACGCGGATCACCTTCGCGAACACTGGATCAGCCCAGTCTTCGTGGATTTCATCCAGCGGTACCGTGAACGGGATACGGCTTAGCTGTTCGTCTCCCTCGCGTATAAAGTTGACGGCCACGGGTCGCTCGGTATTGCCCCAGAACAATTCGAATACGGTGCCGTCGGGTGTGTTATCGGGACGATCCATGTGCACCACAAGAGGATGTTCGACATGCCGCAAGCCAATACCACCATCAGCGCGCTCTACATCGTCGTCAATCGGCGGTTGCAATAGAGGGATGTCTACGACAGGCAAGAGGTTTACAGGCGTGGGGGGCTTAGCCATGACCAGGCTCCTTGTCAGATTATCTAGCTCTGGGCGCAGAGGCAGTTAAACCCAATCAAACGCCTAAACGAGCCCCATGACTACTGTCAGAGTTCACAGGTAGCAGGTGCACTCAGACAGGGCTGTCTGTGGGCCAGCGCGTGCAAATTACCATTCGTCGGCACCTGTTAATTCTGACAGTAGCCAACCCTCTACCGCAGGTATTTGATAAATCCAAAGCCAGGAACGGTTCCTGTGACGCCTAACCACTGCCTGAACGGAAAACGCCATGCCTACCAAGAAAGCCAAGACATCCGTGGCTAAACCCAAGTCTCTTGATCAATTGCTTATTCCGGGCATGTCGCCGGGGTTTGCTAACTACGCTGGCGGGATCCCCGTGCGGTTACTGACCCATGGCCTGACCGTGATCGTGTACAAAAACTGGCGTGCGAAGCCTAAGGACAGAATCGAGGTAGTCTTGATGCCGGGCTTGATCGGCCCCAAAGAAAAAACGCCGCTGCAGGGCTTGATCGTCCTGGCCGAAAAAAGCTGCTGCCGGGAGAAGAGGCGGACGACAGCTTCACGTTTGCGATTCCCGACAGTCGCTTGCCCGAAGGAAGCGTGACGCTGGGCTACGTGGTGCATTACGAAGGCGGCCCAGACTCCGATACCTCCAATCCATTGAATGTATTGGTCAAAAGAACCCGCCCCGCAGGCGACGACAACAATCATATTATCCCAGGCCACTCCGAACTCAACTTCAAGCCTAACTACCTCGAAATCCGTGAGTTTCAATCCAGGCTGGTCACGGTCACCATCGATCCCTACCCGGAGATGGATAACGGCGATCTGATCGCGCTGAGGTTCGGCAACTACAATGCTCCGCGCCAGCAGGTCTCGGGTGTCGGCAAACAGACAGTGATAGCAATCAGCCGTGACGGTATTGTTGAGGCCGGTAACGGCAACAACCGGCTGGTGAGCTTTAACGTGGCGGACTTGGTCGGCAATGTTTCCACGCCTCGTTCGCGGAACATTCCGGTGCTGATAGACCTTGATCGCGACACTCTGGCTGCACCTATTTTTAATACCCAGGATGTTGCAGGTTATATCGACCTTGAGCGGCTGAATGGCCAGCCTTTGCATATACAGCTCTACCTGCCCCCCCATCAAGGCCCTGCGGGTCACACCTACCACGTCACCTACCGTGGCTATCCGAAGCTGGGCGGCGTTGTATTGGAAGAAAAATACATTCCCATTGAGTTTGCCGGCAGAGCGGAAGACTTCTTCATCCCCAATGAAAAGGTGCGCGCGTGTGCTGGGGGCAGAGTGGAAATCAGCTACTTGCTGCTCAAGACCGGTTTTCCAACGCGGTATTCGAAATTTGCCACCGCACAGGTGGTGGATGTGATTGTGCGGCTACTGGCACCGTTCTTCCTGAACCACACCAACCATGTGCTCAACCCTATTCCCACGAGTGGCGCTGCCGTGGAGATCCCGTGGTACGCATGGCGCAACCCCACAGACAAAATCGAGCTGATCTTGCGTCACGTGTTGCCGGGCAGTAACCAGGTCACCTTGTATACCGACCGGTTTACCGTCGGCAATGTGCCGGAAGGCATACCGATACGCCGCCTGATTCCCTACAGGGACCTCTTGAGGTTCAACCGCCTCACCCCTGAGCTCTATTACGTCTATGAGCCGGAACAATTTCTGAACGCCACGGCAGACATAAACGAGTCCGAACTCCAGGTAGTCCAGATTGGCCCTCCGGCCGCAGAAGTTTGAACCTGGCTTTTTGACCATCAACAGCACCCTTCGACGGTGGAGGCTCCGCCATGTCTCGTGTACCGGAAATAGATTCTGAGCACCCGCTCGCTGACGAAGAATACGACATGATAGGTCCGGTATTTATCGACGACCTGTACCCACCGCTCAAAGGCTTTGGCGACTATGACGGCGGTATAGGCCTGCGGCATGTCGAACACGACCTGGTGGTGACGCTGGTGCGTCCGGCGGTACTGCCGTTAAACACCCAGATCTACCTCTACTGGAGCGATCCCGTACTGCCCGTGGACTATATCGTCATCCAACCTCAGAACCAGGGAAACCGGTATTTCGATCTGATGGTCCCTAAAGAGCAGGTTCTGGCGGATTGGGCCGAAGTCTACTGCATCATAAGGCGCCCCAGCGGCAACCCCTCTAAAACCAGACCCTTGAAGCTGCGGGTCAAGCGTGACCGCCCTGGAGACCCGGATCCGGACCCGGATACCCCCGGTAATCAAGGCCTGGTGTTTGCCCTGCCCGAAGACCTGGCCGCCGGCAGCCATGTGGATGAGAGGAGAGCCGAACGAGGTGTAGTGCTTAAAGTGGAGCCCTACGAAAACATGGCGGAGGGTGATACCTGTTTGATTGCCTGGGGCTCCCAAATAGTCTCGTACGTCGTTTCACAAAAGGAGGTGATGCGCTCTTTTGACGTCGTCGTCACCGCAGACGTAATCAGGCATGACGACTACGAAGAGACGCTGCCGGTGGCGATGCAAATCATCGATATGGGCGGCAACTACCCTGCCCCCAATACCAACGCCAACTGGTCCGAAATTAGTCGGGTCAACGTCAACCTTGGGGTCTATCGGCCACGAGGGCCCTGGCTGGAGCAGCCGGGGGAGACCGTCGACATGGAAGAACTCGGGGGAGCGGCGCAATTGGTTTATCTGTGGACCGACCCTGATTTTTTTGAGGTGGGTGACACGGTGAGGTTGGAGTGGCAGGGCCGCGACATCCAAAACCTACCCTTCTTTCATACCGAAAGCAGATTCGTCGACCGCATCAATCACTTGATGGAGTTCGAAATCGAGAATGAGTTGCTCAGAGCCATCGCGGGTGGAATCGCGATCATGTATTACGAGATGTACAAGATCGTGACCGATACCTGGTATCCGTCAAGGAAAGTGCGTGTACAGGTTATCGGGCAACAGAGGGACTGGCCGGCCCCCACCATCGACCAGGCACCTGACGGGCAGCTCGCCCCGACCTCTGATGCCACCATGAGATTTAGTGCACAGGATGGTTGGACACCAGGCACGCGAATTCGCGTCGTTTGGGTCGCTCATTCGGTTAACTTTTCTGAAGAAATATTTCTGGAAGCCATTCCAGAAGACCGGCGCTTGAGCTTTACGGTTCCGAGGGAGCAAGTCCAACGCTTTAATACGTTGCCCGTCGAGGTGTACTACGAGCGTATCGATCGCACGCCCCATCACCAGTCGCTGCGCCTGCAGCTTGTGGTGGGAGAGCTTGCAAGAACGTTGCCCGCAGTGATTGTTGAAAAAACTTTCGGCAACAGTCTCGATCCCGCAACTATTGACACCCACGTGACGGTAACTATTCCACTCACAGATAGCATTGAAGGTGACGTCATCACATTAACTTGGGACGGTGATGCCTTGGATACATCAGTTGAGGTGAAAGTCAGTAGAGAGCAAGCAGGAACGGCACTTCTAATCCCAATAGAGCGCCGTTTTGTCGATGGCGATATAGGCAGTTCGGTGCGGATCATATACGACTTGGCCAGGGCCAATGTTCCTCGACGCTTTTCACAAATTTACGTATTAATGATTCAAAGTACTCCTGGTCAAAATGATCATACCACTTTCACCGGAAGCAATTTAAATGGCTGGGCTCGAGGACCTGCACTTAGTGATGATAGAGATATTGCATTCAGGACCTATGATGGAAACACGGTCTTCCACAACTATACCTATCCGCCCGGCAATAAGGCCGGAGTCATTTTAAGTAAAACTTTTAACAATGTAGTGCTAGGGCGTCGTTACGAATTTTCACTGAGCGCTCGAAGATTTGAAGGTTGGTATTTTGCTCCCATCCTTTCACTCAGTACTTCAGAGGGTGTAATTACGTCACAGGTAACTCTTTCAACTCCCTATGAATGGGTCACTGTTCGCGGGGTGTTCACCACCAATAACGTTTCGATCACTCTTAATGTCAATAGTCACTACCCTACCCATGAGGGCAATGATTATGAAGTCGACGATATCCTGGTCCGAGCGCTCTAATGATTACTCGGAATCAGCCGACCATCACGCAACGAAGTCGTATACGTAACTTATAACTTACGCACTTGGCACGCCTCGAAGGGGGCCATCCAGAAAGGAGTCACTGCGATGTCCACAGTTATTACAGACGTACCCCAACCCACAGCTGAATTAGGCAGCCTTGACGTGCCAGGATTATTTCCTGCCAATGCCGGCGATGTGGGCATTGACGGTAGCCTGGGTCTCAGAAATATACAGACGCCCCAAATGGTTTACGTGCAAACGTCCTCCAGGATGGCCAACGGTGATTTGCTCGAATTGTTCAGCAACGACCCGCTGATACCAGTGGCTCATACCTTTGTCCAGCCTGGCGACTTGCAACAGGCTCGGCTACCGCTGCTGCTTCCCTCTGCCAGTATCAGGCCGCTGTTGATTGACCCACTGGTATGCCGGAACAACGTCACCGGCGAGTCGACCCAGGCCCTGCGCCTGCGGGTTGACCTGAACATGCCTGGCGGCCCCGACCCCGACGTCACGACGCCGGGGCACCAGGGATTGGTCTTTAAACTGCCTGCCGACGTGGTGGTTAACGGCGTCAGCAACAAGCGCGCCCGCGAGGGTATCGAGGTCGAAGTGCTGCACTACCCCTTCATTGCCGTCGGGGACCGCGTGGTGCTGTGCTGGGGCGATCAACAAGTGATCTATTCGATCAGTGATAGTGACCTACGGCGCCCCCTCATCCTGGTCGTGCCCTACGAAAAAATCATCGCTGCTGGCGATAGTGATCGGTTGAGCGTGCAGTTTCAGGTGCGTGGACACACCGGAAACTACTCCGACCCTTCTGCACCCTGGTCGGCAGCCAGTGAAGTGAGGGTCTTTGCCCGGGACGACTTCCTGTATGAACCGTTTATCAACGAGGCCGATCCGCAAACCCGGGTGATCGATCTGGCGAAACTCGAGGGAAAATCGGTCACGGCGAATGTCTATGCCGATCCCAACTACTTCTCGCCTAACGACACGCTGGAGTTTTTCTTCCAGGGCACCGATGCCCAGGGAAATATCATCACCTACAACGAAAAAAAACGGGTGGACCAAAGCAATAAATTATTTGAGTTCCCGATAAGCCATGACCTGGTGGCGAAGCTGGTCCAGGGCCACGCCAAGGTGCAATACACCCTTCACAAGTTCGTCGAAGGCCTAACGCTGCACTCGATCGCCGACTACGTAACGGTTCAGGGCGTGGTCGCGCCATGGCCCGCGCCGTACATGAACGAGGTGCAACCCTTCGCCCACGTGCAACCCGTACCTCTGGATGGTTACGCCTACGTGCCTTATCAGGAAAGCTGGAAACCCACCGACCTGATCACCCTGGTCTGGCTGGTACCCGACGCGGAGAGTGCCGTGGAGTACCGTTTCAGCCGCAGTGCCGGTGAACGTCCGGAACACAACGTGCTTGAGTTCCATGTGCCGGGCGCACAAGCCAGGCGCTTTGAAGGGCGCCCTTCGCAGATGTACTACGAAGCCACGGATAGCCGCGCGCCTCCCCGGTTGCTGGGGCAATCCGCGCGCAAAACCCTGCTGGTGGGCGAGCGCTGGGCGCCCATGGCGGCGCCCGTGGTGGAAAGGGTCATCGGCCACCGGCTTGACCCGGATCTGGTGCCAGACGGCGCCTGGGTCACCATTCCCGACCCGCCGCTTGGCCGGGATATTCGCTTGCACTGGTTTGGCCCGGGCACTCGCATCGAAATGCTTGTGCGTGTCAATACTCCAGGTGAGGCACGGGTCAGGGTGCCGGCAAAATTTGTGCTGGATAACCTCAATCACATCGTAAAAGTCTATTGGTTCGTCAACCTGGGCGGAAGACCGCAGCGTTACTCCGGCGTGACGACGGTGCGGATTGCACGCCGAAACACTGCTGGCGATGAGAACCTGTCGAATTGATTGCAGCCCGTTTACCGTGGAGGTTTCACCATGTCTCGTGCGCTCAAAAAAGACGCGGGCGGCTCCCGCGCCGACGATAAACCCGAACTTGTCATCCACAACCTGACGCCGCCGATCCAGGAAGATGAAGCCGCCACTCAATCCAGCGGCGGCCTGGGCCTTCGGCATGTGGAGCATGATGTGAGGCCGACGCTTTACCCAGAGCGCACGTACGCGCTCGGCACCGAGATATTTCTCTATTGGGATGGCCCGGTCCCGGAAGATTACGCGGTCATAAACAGTGGGAACCAGAACGCCCCGAGAATTTCCCTCAGGGTGGACAAACACAACGTTCTGCCAACGTGGGCCTACCCGTATTGCACCGTTCAGGAACCTCGCGAAGGCCCGGTGGAGTCAAATCACCTGAAGGTGCGGATCAAACTGGACCGTCCCGGTGATCGCGATCCAGACCCGGATACCGTTGGCCATCAGGGCTTCGTATTTTTCATGCCCCCGGACTTGCAGGCGGGTGAGGTGGTGAACCGTGACAGGGCACTGCGGGGAATCATTCTTGGTGTCGAGCCTTACCTCAACATGGCGGAGTTCGATACCTGCAACATCTTCTGGGGCTCTAAGCGTTTTTCTCATGTGGTGAGGCCGCAGGATGTGGGTAGAGGTTTTCCAATTATCGTCCCCGTGGAGGTCGTCCTGGGCGCAGGAAGCAGCCCGTTTACCCCGGTAGCAATGCAGGTAGTCGATGCCGTCGGCAATTACCCGGCAGTGAATATGGACCCTGAATCGGACTCTAATTGGTCACCGATCACGTGGGTTAATGTCGACCTCAATGGGTTGGGCGACAAGCCGCAAAAGGTCAAACTGTTCCCTGACCCCGAGGCTGTGCACGGCGAAGCCACTCCATGGCCGGCGCCTCAGGTTCTGGAGGCTGAAGGGAGCCGTCTGGACCCGAACATCGCCAAGGCAACCGTGGTGTTCACTGCGCCCGCTGGGTGGGATGCACCGACGCAGGTGCGCCTGGTATGGGAGGCAGATACAACGATCTACACCGAGGAACACACGCTGGACGAGATCCCGGAAGATCGCACCATCGTGTTGACGGTGGGTGGAGAGCAAGTCAAAACGCTGGCCAACCAGCTCACCGAACTGTATTACGAACGCATCGAGCCCTTGCCCGTTCATGAATCCCTTCGCCTGGAATTGCAGGTGGGCGAGCCCCTCAGTCGTCTCCCCCAGGCACAGGTCGAGCGTGCGCAAGGCGAGCACCAGGTGACAGTCATCGTGCCGTTCACCGAGACCGCCCCCGGCGACACCGTGACCTTGCAATGGATCGCCAGCCAGTCGAGAACCACCGTGCCCACCACACTGGACGCAGACATGGCCGGCCAGGTGCTGCGCATCCCGATATCAGTGGATGACCTTCAAATGGGCGAAATCGTGAAGGTGTATTACAGCCTCGACCGAGACGGACAACTCCCCCGTTACTCGAAGTTGCAGGTGTGGGAAATGGGGTAATACGGTTTATGCAGGTCGCTCGCGATACTCGCGGGGAGAACAGGCCATCACACGCTTGAAAGCATTGCTGAAGGCGCTGTCTGACTGATAACCCAGGGCCTGGCCGATCGTGGACACGCTGTTGTCGCTGGCCTTCAAGGCCTGCACTGCCAGGTGCATGCGCCACCGGGTCAGGTATTCCTGTGGCGCCAACCCCACCCGTTGTTTGAAGTGCAAGGCAAAAGTGGAGCGGGATTGGCTCGCAAGCTCGGCCATTTCGCTCAACGTCCAGCGCCGCTCGGGTGCTGCGTGAATTTCCCGCAGCACCGGCGCCAGCCTTGGGTCGGTCAACGCTCCCAACCAGCCAGTGGTATGCGCGCCCATGGAAGATTGATACAGCCGCAGGATCTGCACCAACATCATTTGCGCCAAATGCTCGGTCATCAGCGCCGCGCCCTGTAACGGACTCGCGTATTCCCTGGCCAGGCGGTCCAGGCACCAGCGCAATACGGCGGCCTGTTCGGAGTTGGCGCTCACCCGCAGCACCGGCGGTAGGCTGTCCAGCAACAGTCGGGCCTCATCCCCGTAGATAAATCGTCCGGCGATCAGGAACAGATCCACCGTGGCCCCCACCGTGGCGATGCCTCCCACCGCATCGGCATACACCTCACGTGCATCGAGCCCTTCAGGGGACAGATTGCTGGACAGCCTCCACGGGCGTGCCTGGGTCAACAGGAAACAATCCCCTTCATACATGCGTATCGGTACTGCCAGCCCTTCCACTTCCAGCCAGCAACTGCCCTCCACCACCGCATTGAACTTGATGCCATCCGGCGCCGCAAAGTTGATGGCCCAGGTGCCTCCAGCCTTAAGGCCGGCGAAGGTCGAGCGATGGCTTTTTAACAGTGCCAGCACATCGGAAAGGGTATCCATAAAAAGCTCCGGACGATCGCGACAGAAACACGGACTCTAGGGCATTCCGCGTCCGGGCTCCAGCGAGAGACCCTAGGCCTCCCATAAGGAGATCTTTCATGGCTGACAAACAAACCCCAATTGGCAGCGGCTTCGATGCCGGCACTACCGCCCAGCAAGCCTTGGCGGGTAGCGATTTGCGAGGCAAGACGGTGATTGTCACCGGTGGCTATTCCGGCATTGGCCTGGAAACGGTGCGCGTGTTGGTCGACGCGGGTGCGCAGGTGATCGTTCCCGCGCGGGATCCTGAAAAGGCCGAACGCAACCTCTCGGGCATCATCGGTGTTGAACACGCCAGCCTGGATTTACTCGACCCGATTTCCATCGACCATTTTGCCGAAAACTTCATCGCCAGCGGCCGGGCATTGAACCTTATCATCAATAGCGCCGGAATCATGGCCACACCCCTGCAACGGGATGCGCGAGGTCTCGAAGCGCAGTTCGCCACCAACCACCTGGGCCACTTCCAGCTAACCGTCCGGTTATGGCCGGCACTGCGTGAGGCTAATGGCGCACGCGTGGTTTCGGTATCGTCCCTCGGCCATCGTCTCAGCCCCGTGCATTTCGATGACCCGCAATTTGAACACCGCCCCTATGACAAGTGGCTCGCCTACGGCCAATCAAAAACCGCCAACGCACTGTTCGCGGTAGCACTGGACCGACGAGGTAAAGCAGAGGGTGTGCGCGCATTTTCCGTGCACCCGGGGGAAATCCTCACCGACTTGATCCGCTATCTGGACAAGGACGACCTGGCATTCGTCGGCGCACTGGATGAGCACGGCAATATCCGCCCCGCCAGTCACTACAAGAGCCCCGAGCAAGGCGCCGCGACGTCGGTGTGGTGCGCTGTCAGCCCGCAACTGGAGGGTATGGGCGGACTCTACTGCGAAGATTGCGATGTGGCCGCTTGGTCGCAGGATGACACCAGCCGTAACGGCGTATGGCCCTGGGCTGTCGACCCGGAGCAGGCCGAACGCTTATGGGCACTGAGTCAACAGCTGTGCAATGCCACGTTGTAGTCCGGGCCCCTGGCGTTCATATTTGGCAGTCATGCACTGCCAATGAGCGACCTGAACCATGCAGCCTCCTGCCAGCTACCGGTGCCAAGGTGCAAACCCAGGACCCGGGCTGGGGCTTCGGTTATCACCCACCAGTTACGGGATGCGGTGTATCCGCCGCAGTGATCGACCACCAGCGCGGCAATAGCTGCCGCACCCGCGCTTCACCAAAGCGGTCATCGATCAGCATCACCACGCCCCGGTCCTGCTGGCTGCGGATTACCCTGCCCGCAGCCTGCACCACTTTCTGAATGCCTGGGTACAAATAGGTGTAGTCGTAGCCAGCACCGAAAATCGCGCCCATTCGCAGTTTGAGCTGCTCATTCACGGGGTTCAGTTGCGCCAGGCCCAGGGTGGCGATAAATGCGCCGATCAGCCGGGTTCCCGGCAGGTCGATGCCTTCGCCGAATGCGCCGCCGAGCACGGCAAAACCGATGCACTGGCTGTGCTGGGTGAACTGCTCGAGAAACCCCTGGCGTTCGACCTCGGCCATGCCCCGGGACTGCTGCCACAGCGGAATGTGCGGATATCGCTCGGCAAGCAATTGCGCCACTTGCTGCAGATAATCGAAGCTGCTGAAGAACGCCAGGTAGTTGCCCGGCTGCTGCGCAAACTGCGCTGCGATCAGCTCGACGATGGGCCTCAGGGACGCCTGTCGATGCACAAACCGGGTGGAGATCCGGTCGACGATATGCACCTGCAACTGCTCGGCCTTGAACGGCGATTCCACATCGACCCAGGCCGTGTCCGGCGGCATTCCCAGCAAATCCGCGTAGTAATGCCGAGGGCTCAAGGTCGCGGAAAACAGCACGCTGCTGCGGGCTGCCGTCAGCCGTGGCCGAATGAATTCGGCAGGCACCACGTTGCGCAGGCACAGGTTCGATGAGCTGCGTTTGCCGCTGTGTTCGCGCTTGCTGATGTCGAAGATGAAGTGTTCGTTGAACAGTTCGGCGACCTTGGCAAACTGCAAGGCCTCGAAGTAGAAGGCTTGCAGCTCGCCATTGAGTGCTTCGGGACGGTCGTTGAAATACTCGCCCATGGCGCTGGTGCACAGGCTCAGGGCGTGCAGCAGTTTGTCGGGTTTCTGGGCATAAGCCTGATACGGCGCCACTTGCTCCTTGTGCAGGGTGTTCCACTCACGGTTCAGGCGTTGGAGGGGCTTTTTCAGCGGCTCGGGCGCGATCTCCCGCAGGGTCTTGAGGGTGTATTGGTCGAGGGCTGCGCTGTACATCGAACGACCTCGGTCCACCAGGTTATGGGCCTCGTCCACCAGCACTGCGACCCGCCACTGGTTGAGCTGCGCCAAGCCGAACAGCATGGCGCCGAAGTCGAAGTAGTAGTTGTAGTCGGCGACCACCACATCGCTCCAGCGCGCCATTTCCTGGCTCAGGTAATAGGGGCAGACGTCATGGGCCAGCGCGACTTCCCGCAGGTTGCGCTGGTCCAGCAGTCGCACGCGGGATGCGGCTTCACGGGCAGCCGGCAAGCGGTCGTAAAAACCCTTGGCCAGTGGGCACGAGTCGCCGTGACAGGCTTTGTCGAGATGCTCGCAGGCCTTGTCCCGGGCTACCAGCTCCAGTACCCGCAGCGGCAAATCCGGGCTGCTGTCATACAGCACTTGCGCGGCGTCCAGTGCCAATTTTCGGCCCGGGGTCTTGGCCGTAAGGAAGAACACCTTGTCCAGTTGCTGGGGCGCCAGGGCCTTGAGCATCGGGAAGATAGTGCCGACGGTCTTGCCGATACCGGTGGGCGCCTGGGCCATCAGGCAGCGACCGGTGCTGACAGCCTTGTAGACCGTTTCCGCGAGTGACCGCTGGCCGGGGCGAAACGCTGCATGGGGAAAGCCCAGGGCCGTTGCTGCGGCGTTGCGGGCTTCGCGCTGGTGCATTTCCTGTTCGGCCCAGCCGAGGAACAGCGCGCATTGCTGATGGAAGAATGCCTGCAGGTCGTCCGCCTGAAAGCGTTGGCTGAGCAGCGTTTCGTGCTCACCCACAATGTCGAAGTACACCAGCGCCAGGACAATCTCCGACAACCCAAGTTTCTGGCACATCAACCAACCGTAGACCTTGACCTGGGCCCAGTGCAGTTGCCGGTGGTTGGCCGGCTGCTTGTCGAGGTCGCCGCGATAGGTTTTCACCTCTTCCAGCTGGTTGCGGTCCGGGTCGTAGCCATCCGCCCTGCCCCGGACTTTCAACTGCTGGTATTCACCCTGAAGCGCAACCTCATTCTGGTAGTGCGCACTGCGCCGCGAAGCCACGGTGCGGTGGCCGACAATCCCTTCCTGGGCACTGGGAGACGGGGTAAAACGCAGGTCGAGGTCGCCGACCTTGGCGGTGAATTCACACAACGCACGCACCGCGACGCTGTAGCTCAAGCGGCCTGCTCCGCCCAGCGCACATAACACACGGTCACCGGCATCTGGTGTTCGCCGCAGAATTCCAGCCAGCGCAGCTGGTTGTCTTGCAGGCGATCGCCGGGGCCTTTGACTTCGATCATGCGGTAGGTTCTTTCCTCAGGCCAGAACTGGATCAGGTCAGGCATGCCGGCGCGGTTGGCGCGGATATCCAGCAGCAGGCGCTCGAACCAGTGACGCAGGTGCGCGGCGGGCAGGCAGTCGAGGGCCTGGTCGAGCAGTTCTTCGCTGAGTACGTTCCAGAACACGAAGGGTGACTGAATGCCCCATTTGTCGACGTAACGCTGGCGAATGGTGTGCTTGTAGCGCTCATCGTCCAGTTGGCCCAGGCACTCGGCGAACAGCTCGGCACGCCGCTGATGAAAATCTTCGCTGTGCAGGTCCACGGGGCCGCGCTGGAACGGGTGGAAAAACGACCCCGGCAAGGGCGCAAAAATCGCCGGCCAGCACAGCAGGCCAAACAACGAATTGATCAGCGTGTTCTCGACGTAATGCACCGGCGCGCCGTGGTCGCTCAAGTGGGCCTGCACGCAATACTCCACCGACATCAACGGGTCCGGTGCCGGCAGCTCAAGGTCCAGGCGCACGATATCCCGGGGTTTTACCTTGGGCATCGCCGGCTCGCCGAGTTTACGCCGCAGCCTGGGGATCACACGCAACAGGTGCTGCTGCTCGGCAGCGCTTTCCGGGGCCTGCTGCGCCTCACGGGCCAGCCGCATCGCCTGGGCAAAGTCCTCCTGGCGCTCCAGCACCCGGATCAGCCGAGCCCGTGCGCCGGGGTATGTGCAACTGCGGTAGATCGCCTCCGCCAGGGCCAACTCGGCGCTGCGCTCACAATACTGGCCGACTTGAAACAGCAGCTTGGCCCGACGCTTTTCCAGCCAGGGGTTGTCAGTGTGCAGGGTGGCGATTTGTTCCAGCACCTTATCCAGTGCCTCACCCGCTTCAAAGGCCTGTTGACACTGGTGCAGGAACAGAAAGCCGTGCACGTCGTCACGGCTGCGCAAGCCACGGGATTCGGCGCAGAACTCGACCTTTTCGTAAGTAAAAATCCCCAGGTCCGCCAGCACAAACTCCGACCAGTCCTGATAGAGATTGCCGAAGAACATCAGCCGCAAACGGTCGCACAGGTCCATCACCGTCAGGCTGTAGAGCTGATCGGCCAGGTCCGGACACCAATGCTGAAAGCAGCGCGACTCGCAAAACTGCGTCGACAGGCCCTCCAGCCAGTCTGCCTTTTTGGCCTTGGGTTGCTCAATCCAGGGTTTGAACGCCGCCAGAATTTCCGCCTTCTGCAACAGCCCGAACAGTTCGTCAAACGACAACAGGCACTGATCCGTCACCCAGCCCTGTTCCAGCAAAGGCACGACCGCCGCGTGCACGGCGCCGATCTCGACATAGTTGAGTTTACCCGCCCTGAAATGCGCGCCCTTGCGCATCACCATGCGTACCAGTAACGCCTGGGAAGCCTGGGGCAAGCTGTCAAATTGCTGAATGAAATGCTCTTCGTCCGGGGCCAGTAAATCGGCATAACGCTGCCCCAGCCAATTGAGCACCTGGCGGAAGTTATGCAGGTAATAGAGCGGGTCTTCAAGGAGATTGGACATATCAGGCACGGGATCAAACACTGGTTATGCATACAGAGTGCCGTCCCTGAGGGGTTGTTGCAATCGGTAATAGATCAAAGGCACACGCAACTTTTTGCGTAATAATGATCAGATGGCTGTCAGCCACATAAAATTTGTTCCCCCCGACCGCTCAGGCGCGGGGTTTTCGAAGGATCAGGGTAAGGGTTATGAGCATGAAGAATTTGGGTCTGGCGGTGAGTATGGTCACGTTGCTGGTATTGGCCGGTTGCTCCACGCAAACCGTGGTGACGTTACAGAACGGCACCCAGTATTTGACCAAAGACGTGCCGAACGCGAAGACCGCTGATGGTTTCTACGAGTTCACCGACATCGCCGGCAAGCATATTCGCGTCAAGGCCGATGACGTCGCGACCGTGATGAAGGAGAAATAAAAAGTGGGAGCCAATTGGCTCCCGATCGGCGATCGTTCCCACGTTCCATGTGGGAATCATCCCGTGACGCTCCGCGTCACCACTGCACAAGACGTGAGCCGTGGGTTGGCAGTTGGACGCAGAGCGTGGGAACGATCAATCTGGGGCGCTACTTAGCTGATGGAAATTCCATCGCCCCAAACCCCGGCGAGTCCAACGCCAACCAGCGTCACCGAATCCGCGCCAAAACTCAGCACCGTATCGCCCCCCACCACTTTGGCGTGGTCACGCCAGTCCGCACTGCCCTCCACGTCACGGAACACCAGCTTGTCAGTCGGCTGATAACCCACCACCCGGTCCTGCCCAAACTGCCCGCCGAACAGAAAGGTGTTATGCCCACTGTTGTCGCGGATCGTGTCATTGCCCTTGCCGCCCTCGATGAAGTCCACGCCCTTGCCCCCCTGAATCAGGTCATCACCCTCACTGCCGATAATGAACGTGTTGCCCTTGTGGGGCTCGGCATTGCGGTTGAGGTCCTGTACCCAGGTATTGGCCCGGGCCGGGTCCGACAGGTTGGCCACGATAATGGTCGAGTCCCGGCTGGTCAGGTCGTAGAACGTCGAGTCCAGGACACGGGTCAAGCCATCGCCATAGGCCGTGGGCAAGTGAGAAAGCCAGGTGGGGACATTGACGATGGAAAACGGCAGGACATTCCACAGCGTCGACGCGTAGTGATCGTTGAAGTTGACAATATTGTCCGTCGTCGACTCATGGGGCTTGTCGTGCACGCCCAGGGACGAGAAGTTGAACGACGAGCCGTCCAGCGCGCGAAACACCGGGTCATTCTCATAACCGATGTTCAGCACCTTGTCGCCGCTGCTTTGGGTGGGCGAGGCATAGGCCACATAGTTCGAGTCCTTGTAGAAACCCGACCATTTATTGCCGCTCAAGTCGGCCATGCTGTTGACCGCCAGGCCGCCCAGGCTATGGCCGCTGACCACCACGTCCTTGCCCGTGAGGCCATGACTGCCGGCATACGCCGCGACATCCTTGAGCAAGGTGCCAAAGGCTTCGCCGGCGTAGTTTTTCGCATAATCCTTGGGCCCCAGCGCCGCCAGCAAATCACTGACCAGATCGCCAATGGAATCGCTGATCAGGGTTTCCCTGGGCCCGGAAGTCCCGCGAAAACCAATGCCGATTTCCAGCAGCTTGCCGGCGCCATCGTACTTGCCCAGCACTTCCACTTGCGCGGTGGTGTAGCCGGCCTTTTCACCGAAGAACGTGCCCCGGGCATCCACTTTGCCGCCATAGCCCAAGGTACTGGCGCTGATGGGCGTCCAGCCGGCGTTGTTGACCGCCTCAAGGGCGGCCTTTTCCGAGTCAGGGTTCCAGGGAATCCCCGGAATCACCCCCTGCGAGTCAGTGCTGCCCAGCAACGCCCCCACCAGCGTGGCCGGCAGCCCAAGGCCAAAACCGTTGTGCTGATAACCCACGGCAAAGCCGTTGTCCAGGTTGTGGTAGGAGTACAGCGAGATCGCCAAGGCATCGGCGAACAACGCTTTGGAGCCCTCGGTCCCGAGGTTTTTATAGTCGAAAACACCCATGGTATTGCCTCTCTTTTGTTGGAATTGTCGAGAAAGCCAAATTTGCCCAAATGGACGAATGGAACCGGATCAATGTGGGAGCTGCCTTGCTCCCACATTTCGAACTGCGGTGTTTAGAAAGCCCAGTCCAGGCTCAGCCCGACACCATGGACTTTCTCTTTGCTGGCCAGCAGGCCGTTGTAATCCAGGTTCACCTTCGCATCCTTGCTCAACGCCAGGCTGACCCGCGCGCCCACCAAGGCCGCATCACGCACCATCGACGAGCTCTCCACCGAGAACGACGGGCCGCCCGAGGCAAACGCCAAGTGACGCTCGGAATCGACGCTGCTCAGGTTGTGCTGCCAGCCCAGGGTGCCGGAAAGCTCCAGTTGCTGATGGTCGTTGATATTCAAGGTTTTCAGCGCTCGAGCCCCCAGGGTACTCAGCACCACATCGCGGCTGTCGTCCCGGCCCTTCAAGGCCGCCGCATCACCCTTCTCGGTAAACCCATCGGCATCCAGATGCACATACGCCAGGTTGGCGAACGGTTCCAGGGCCAGGGGTTGCAGGTTTAAGCGATAGGCCGCTTCGGTAAACACCTGGGTGCTGCGGGCATCCACCTTGGCTTTCTGCTTGCCGGCGACTTCACCGTATTGCAGCTCACGCTTCACATCGGCGCGGTGCCAGCTGTAGGTCGCGCCACCGCTCAAACGCAAGGCACCGATTTCATGCCCGGCGTATGCGCCCAAGTGATAGCTGTCTACCGACGCCCGGGAATGGGTGTCGCTGCCCATGTTCAGCGACGTGTCGCTGTACCCCGCCACCAGGCCCACACGGGTGTCTTCATCCAGCGCGCCGTCCACACCCGCCAGCATGCCGCCGATGGAGGTGGTGTAGCCCGCCGTATCGCTGCCGCTGTTGGTCTTGCCCCAGGCGCCCAACGCCTTGACCCAGACGTTGCCACGGCTGTCGACGGTCTGGCTCGATGCGCCCATTTCCCCTTGCTGCAAACGCTCGCCCACGGCTTCGCGCAGGTAGCGGTTGTCATTGATCAATGCGGTTTCCAGCGCCGGGTAGATTTCCCCGGACAGCTGCTGGAACGCACCTTGGGCCGAGGCCGCATTCGGCGCCAGCAGCAGGCTTTCATAGACCGCGTTGCCCGCGCCCAATTGCTCGGCAGCGGCTGCCACCGAACGTTGGTTTGGCGTGGCCGCCACACTGGCAAAGGTGTTGGCATTGCGCCCCACATCCAGTTCCACGCCGTTGGCGGCGTAGTTCAAGGTGCCGCCGAGAAACAGGTAGTTGGGCAGCACCGAACCGAAGCTGCCGGTAATGCCGCCTGCGGCCTGCAGGATATTGTATTGGCGACCGATGAGGCTTTCGGCCTGGGTCTGGGTCAACAGCGTCGGGCTGTTTTCCAGGGCCAGGGTCACCGTGCCGCCGCTGAGGGTGGCCTTGCCGCCGGCGACGATGCGGTCACTGCTGGTTTGCGACAGCTCCACCGCGTAGGTGGAGCCTGCTGCGAAACTCACATCCCCCGCCACGTTCAGCGTGCCGATGGAGTTACCCGGTGCCACGGTACCGCCGCTGTTTGCCGTCAGCGAACCAATGCGCCCGGAACCGCCCACTACGCCGCTGTTGCTGACGGTGACGTCGGAGGTGATCGAACCATTGATCGCCAGCAACCCCTGGTTGACCAGGGTCGGGCCGCTGTAGGTGTTGGTGCCGGTCAATACCAGCGCACCAATGCCCTGCTTGGTCAGGCCGCCATGCCCGGCGATGTTGTTGCTCCACACATCCAGCCCGCAATGCACGTCGGTGCACAGGCGCTGGGTCGGTTTGCCCGCATCCACCACGGCGCCAATCCCTGGCAGGTCGGCGACGAATTGACCGGAGCCGTAGGCACCGTCGATACGAAATTCGGCCGGGATATCCTCAGCCGTCACAAACATCCCCGGGCCGTTGATGGCCTTGCCCAGGTTGATCATGCCCCAGCCGTACAGCGAGTCGATGCCCGGTGCGCCGAGGTCGGTCGCGGTGGTTTTCAGCAGCGTGGAAATCTGCTCGCCACTCATGTACGGGAAGCGCTCCATCAGCACCGCCGCA
The DNA here is from genome assembly GCF_000313235.1 of Pseudomonas sp. PAMC 26793. Classification (NCBI taxonomy): domain Bacteria; kingdom Pseudomonadati; phylum Pseudomonadota; class Gammaproteobacteria; order Pseudomonadales; family Pseudomonadaceae; genus Pseudomonas; species Pseudomonas sp. PAMC 26793. The sequence goes on along the minus strand of NZ_AMXG01000051.1, from coordinate 144,424 downwards.
CTGCCGGCCACGTGGGGCGCGGCCATGGAGGTGCCGTTGAAGTTGGCGTAGTCGGTGGTCAGGTTTTCCAGGGTGGTGCCGTTGATCACCGAGCTGTAGATCTTGGTGCCGGGCGCTGCGACGCAAAAGCTCGCCGCATAACCGCAACGTGAAGAGAAGGTGCTGATCACGTACGGGTCGGAACTGGCGGTGTCGGGGTTCTGTTGCAGCGCCGCTACCGACAGCCAGTTGGGCGCGATCTCCGGCACGAAGTACGCGAGTCCCGAGATCGCGTCCGGGTTGTTGCGGTTGTAGTCGTTGCCGGCGGCAAAGATCGTCAGCACGCCGCTGCGGGCCGCATCGATGGCGCCTTGATAAGCGCCGCCGGCGATGGTGCCAAGGATCGGCCGAATGTTATTGAACTGCGCCTGGGCTTCATTGACCGTGAAGTTGGGGAACGCCGGATCCCGCCCGCCCTTGGCGTACTGGTCACCAATGCCGATGCCCCAGCTGTTGTTGATGATGCGTGCGCCGCTGGCCACCAGGGCGTCCCAACCGGCTTTATAGACCGCGCCATCGTTGCCCAGGATGATCCCGTCTTCGGGGCCCGGGTCACCGTTTTCGGCACTGATGATCTGCGCATCGAACGCCACACCATGCATCGGCCCGCCGTCACGGTTACCTGCGGCAATCCCGCCCACGTGGGTCCCGTGATTGCCGAGTTTGCCGTTGGAGCCCAGGGAGGGTGTGCCGTCGTAGCGGAACGCGTCCCCGGCCTTCACCGGGATGTACGGGTCGGTGTATTGGCGAATGCCTTCGGTCACGATCGTGACCACTTTGCCGGGGCTGGCGAATTCCGGGTGCTGGGCATACACCGGCTGGTCGAAGATCCCTAGCTTCACGCCCTTGCCGGTGTAGCCGGCGGCGTAAGCAGCGTCTGCATGCACAGCGCCGAGCCCCCAATCGGCTTTGAATTCATTGCTGCGCCAGCTGGCAGCATCCCCCAGTTTTCCGCTTTCCACGTAGGGTGCGGCCTGGGCGGTACCCAGGCTGGCCAGGCAACACAGCAACGCGCCGTATGGCACGCAGCTCAAGGCCTTGAGCGGGTAGCCCGGGCCTGTTGGGATGGCGGATTGAAACCCTCGTTTTGTTCTTTTCACGGTGACCTTCCTTAGTTTTTATTGCACTTGTATAAATCACGTTTCTCCCAGGCGCCGCCGACCCAATGTGGGAGCGGGCTTGCTCGCGAATGCGGTGGCTCAGTTACAGGTGCGTCGACTGACACACCGCATTCGCGAGCAAGCCCGCTCCCACAGTTGACCTCCTTCGGCCTCAGGATCTTGCTCAGAACTGCCAGTTCAGGCTCAACCCCACACCCTGGATTTTTTCCCGGCCAGCCAGTTGGCCCGTGTAGTCGAGGTTGACCCGTGTGCTTTTGCTCAACGCCAGGCTGGCCTGCACACCCACCAGTGCCGCATCGCGCAGCAACGGCGAGCTTTGCACCGCAAACGACGGCCCACCGGCGACAAACGCCAGGTGCTCTTCGGAGTCAACGGCACTCAGGCTGTGCTGCCAGCCCAACGAGCCGGAAACGTCCAGTTGCTGCCGATCATTGAGGGGGAAGGTTTTCGATGCCCGCAGGCCCAGGGTGCTCAGCACTGCATCGCGGCTGTCACTGCCACGCTCCAGCGCGGCGGCGTCGCCTTTTTCGTGAAAGCGTTCGTTGTCCAGGTGCACGTAAGCCAGGTTGGCGAACGGCTCCAGCGCCATCGATTGCAGGCTCAAACGGTAGGCCGCTTCGGTAAATACCTGGGCGCTGTGCGCATCCAGTTTGGTCTTCTGCTTTCCGCTGACTTCGCCGTACTGCAAATCACGTTTAACGTCGCCGCGATGCCAGCTGTAGGCGCCGCCGACGCTCAAGCGCCAGTTGCCCAGCTCATGCCCGGCATAGGCGCCAAGGTGGTAGCTGTCGATGGATGCCGAGGAATGAGTGCCGCTGCCCATGTTCAGCGAGCTGTCGCTGTAACCGGCCACGAGACCGGCGCGGGTCTGCTCGTCCAGGGCGCCGTCGACACCCGCCAGCATGCCGCCCAGTGAGGTGGTGTAGCCCGCCGTGTCGCTGCGGCTGTCGGTCTTGCCCCAACTGCCGAGCGCCTTGACCCACACATTGCTTTCACCGGTAACCGGCGTATGGCGCAGGCGCTCGCCGACGGCGTCGCGCACCTGACGGCTGTCATTGATCAGCATCGTGCCGATGGCCGGATAGATTTCTCCCGACAGTTGCTGGAAGCCCGACTGCGCCGTGGCCGCCGAGTCTGACCGCAGGATGCTTTCATACACCGGGTTACCCGCGCCCAACTGCTCGGCAGCCGCCGCCACCGAGCGCTGGTTACGATTGGCGCCGACACTGGCAAAGCTCGCATCACTGCGGGCAATGTCCAGTTGCACGCCGTTGGCGGCATAGTCGAGGGTGCCGCCGAGGAACAGGTAGTTGGGCAAGACCGCACCGAACTGCCCCTGGATCCCGCCCGCCGCCTGGAGAATGTTGTACTGGCGCCCCAGCAGGCTTTCGGCCTGTTGCTGGCTGAGCAGGGTCGGGCTGTTTTCCAGGGCCAGGGTCACCGTGCCGCCGCCGAGGATTGCCTTGCCGGTGGCGACAATCTGGTCGCTGCTGGTGGGGGTGAGTTCGACTGCATAGGTGGAACCGGCGGCGAGGTTCACGTCACCGGCCACCTGCAAGGTACCCACTGAATTGCCCGGCGCCACGGTGCCGCCGTTGTTCACTTGCAACGCCGCGATGCGGCCGGAACCGCCCAGTGTGCCGCTGTCATTGACCGTCACTGCCGACGTCAGTGAGCCATTCACCGCCAACCGGCCGCCATTCACGGTGGTCGGGCCACGGTAGGTGTTATCCCCGCTCAGCACCAGGCTGCCCGCGCCGGACTTGATCAGGCTGCCTTCGTAGAGACGCTGGGCCGCCGCTGCTGCCCGGGCGGTGCCAACGGCATAGTCCGTCTGGTCCTGCTGACTCGCGCCGGCGGCCACGCCGTTCTCCCAGCCCTTGTCGTGCAGGGTTTGCTGCCAGGCCAGGGTTTCGGCGCTGTCTTCGGCCTGACGCTGGATCAGCGCCTTGTCGGAGATCGCATTGCTCCACACATCGCCCTGCCCGGCCGCCAGTGTGACATTCATCGGTCCGAGCAATTGCCCAGGCCCGTGCATCGCCCGGCCAAGGTCCGGCACGCCCCAGCCGACCTGGGTGGTCGGTGCATCCGTGACCGCGCCATTGAGCTGAGTGGCGGTGGTCAACAGCACCTGCAGGGCCTGTTCGTTGTTCAGGTACGGGTAGCGTTCCATCACCAGTGCCAATGCGCCCGTGGCATGGGGCGCCGACATCGAGGTGCCGGATTTCACCCCATAACCGCCGTCGGGAACGGTGCTGTTGATCAACGCCCCGGGGGTGGAAATGCACCAGTACTTGGCGATGCCGCACTGGTTGTATTTCTGGTTATTCGCCTTGTCCAGCCCCGACACCGCCAGCCAGTGGCCCTCCAGTTCCGGCTGGAAATACGGCAAGGCCGAACGCACGCTGGCGTTGGCGTAGCCGCTGTTACCGGCACTGAACACGTTGATCACCCCGGCCTTGGCCACATCGGCGGCGGCATCCAGCCAGGTGTTCCGGTTGTAGTGCTGGGCATAGGCCGCGTGCAGGTCGCCCAGGGTCTGGTAGCTGACATCCTTGGGCTGGCTGCCCCAGCTGTTGTTGATCGCACGCACGCCGGAATCCACCAGGGCGCTGTACACCGCCTTGAAGTACTTGGGATCCGGCGTGGGGCCGAACAGGAAGCTGTCATTGGCGTTGGTGTTGCCGACGTAGATCTGCGCGTTGTACGCCACGCCGTGCATGCCCACGCCATCACGGGCCGCGCCCATGGTGCCGGTGACGTGGGTGCCATGGGAGTCGTTGTTGGGGTTGAGCGCGCCGGTGGTGCTGAACGGGCTGCCATCGACGTAGGTGCCGTTGGCGGTGACCGCGTGATAGCGGTCCTTGGAGGCTTCGGGATGGTTGGGGTCGAAACCCGAGTCGAGGGCGCCGATCTTCACGCCACTGCCGGTGATGCCGCTCGCGTAGGCCTCGTTGGCTTTCATCCGGTCCAGGCCCCAGTCACTCTGGAACTCGGCGGAGCGCCAACTGGCGGGGTCGCCCGCTTTGCCGGTTTCGATGTACTGCCCGTGGGCCGCCACTGACAGCAGCAGCAAGGAGCCTGCGGTGAAGGGTTTGAAGCGAGGTGAATCAGTGATCATGAAGAGTCCTTTTTCTTATTGTTGAAATACCAGTGGCGAGGGCGCCTCCTGTGGCGAAGGGGCTTGCTGTGGCGAGGGAGCTTGCTCCCGCTGGAGTGCGCAGCGCTCCCAAGATTTTGGGGCCGCTACGCAGCCCAGCGGGAGCAAGCTCCCTCGCCACAACAAGCTCCCTTGCCAAAACAAGCTCCCTCCCCACCAAAGCCCCCTTGCACCCGGTCATACTCGTCCAGGCATCAGCGGCTCATAGGACCAAACGCCTCATCCACCTTGGCCAGGTCGGTGTCGCGCAAGTTGCCCGCGTAGTAATGCAATTTGGTCCAGGCCATCAGGTAGTCGTACCGTGCCTGGGCCAGGTCGCGGCGGGTGCTGTACAGCTGTTGCTCGGCGTTCAGCGCATCGAGGTTGACCCGCTCGCCGCCGAGGATGCTTTGCTTGGTGGAGACCACCAGCGCTTCAGCCGAAGTCAGCGCCTTTTGATACGCCCGCAGTTTGCTGACGCCCGACAGGCACGCGCTGAACTGGCGCCGCAGTTCAATCAGGGTTTCGCGGGTCTTGCCTTCCAGTTCGTACTCGGCCTGCTCCATGGCGCGGCTGGCCTGGCGGGTGGACGCCGAGACGCCACCACCGGCATACAACGGCATGCTGACTTCGATGCCGATGGTGTTGGTGTCATAGCGTTGGTTGTAGGTGTTGCCGCTGTCGGATTCCTGCTGGCGGGAGCTGGCATAGGCCGTGATCCGTGGCAGGTGCCCCGAGCGGTTGCGCTCCACTTCATAACGCGCCACTTCTACGGACTGGCGTTGCGAGGCCAGGTTGGGGTTGTTGGTCAGCGCCAGTTCGTGCCAGGTGTCGTAGTTGGCCGGGGTCAGGGTGAAGGCGGCAAATCCCGGGTTCAGCGGCGCCAGGTCATTGATGTTGACGCTCTGCACACCGATCAATGCGCCAAGCTCCCGCAGCGACGCGTCTTGCTCATCCAGCGCCTGGATTTCCTCGGCAGTCGCCAGCTCATAGCGCGATTCCGCTTCCAGGATGTCGGTGCGCGTGCCCTCTCCCTGCTGGAACAGGTGCTGGTTCTGTTGGAACTGCTGCTCGTAGGCTTTTTTCTTCGCGCGGGCAATGTCGATCTGGTCCTGGGCGAACAGCGCCTGGGTGTAATAGGTCAGCACCCGCACCAGCAGCGCCTGGCTCTTGTCGCGAAAACTCTCGTCGGCAAACAGCGCCTGGGCCACGCCCTTGCGGTAGTTGGCATAGGCCTCATAGTCGAACAGCGGCTGTTGCAGGGTGAAGGTGGAGCCGTAGCTGTTGTAGTTGCGGTCATCGTGATAATTGCCGCCGCGCCCGTCGGGCAAGGTGGCCTGGGAGTTGTTGCGGCCCTTGTTGTAGTTGTACGACAGCTTGGGCAGCAGGCCGGCGCGGCCGATGGTGCGATTCTCCAGGCCGGCGTCGCGCTCCTTGATGGCGCCGAGGAATACCGGGTCATTGCGCAGGGCCTGCTCGTAGACGTCGAACGGCCCCATGGCGGCCTGGGCGCTGCTGCACGCGAGTAACAAGGCGATGAACATCGGCTTCATGCTCATTCCTCGGTCAACGCCGAGCCGGCACGGTCCAGCAGCGGCTTGAACAGGTAATTGAGCAAGGAGCGTTCGCCGGTGCGGATGAACATCTCGGCGGGCATCCCCGGCTTGATCACCAGGCCATGGAGTTTTTCCAGGGCGTTGCTGCTGACGACGGTGCGCAACACGTAGTACGGCATGCCGGTTTTTTCGTCGAGCATCTGGTCGGCGGAGATCAGGCTTACCTCACCCGGTACCCGGGGCGTGCGGCTCTGGTTGAAGGCGGTGAAGAGGATGTCCACCGGCAAGTGTGCGCCGACCTTGTCCACCAGATGCACCGGCAAGCGACCTTCCACTTCCAGGCGGGTGTCCTGGGGCACGATTTCCAACAGGGTTTCACCGGCCCGCACCACAGCGCCTTCGGTGTGCACGCCCAGGTTGACGGCGATGCCGTCGGCGGGCGCATTGATTTCGCTGTGCTGCAGGTCGAAACCAGCGGAGGTCAGTTGCTGCTCCAGGGTCAGGGTGCGCAGTTGCGCGTCGGCCAGTTGGCTGCGGACTTCCTTCTGATATTCCTCACTGTGCTGCTGCAACTTGAGGCGCGACTCGAGGATGCCCTGCTCCACCCGGCCGCTTTCCCCGGTGTTCTGCGCCAGGTCCTGTTGCACCTGGGAGAGTTGACGCTGGTACTCCATCAGCCGGTTGCGCGGGATGTAGCCGTTGTCGGCCAGGGGTTGCAGGTTGTTCAGTTGGTCACGCAGGGATTGCGCCTGGGCGGTCAGGTCACTGCGGGCGCGGCGCATGCCGTTCAACTGCGCGGTGGCGCCTTCGATACTCGCGCGAATCCCGGCCTGTTCCCGGGCAAAGGCTTCGCGGCGGCTGCTGAACAGTTGGCGCTGGCCTTCGAGCACCAATGCCAGGGCTTGATCAGGGTTGCCGCTCAGCTCCGCCGGAAAGGTAATCGTCGACTGGTTGTCCCGCTCGCTCTGCCACCGCGCCACGCTGGCCCAGGCCATGCGGTATTGGGCTTGCAGGGAGTGCACGTCAGCCTGGTTTTGCGTCTGGTCGAGGCGGAACAGGGGTTGGCCCTGCTTCACCGCCTCGCCTTCACGCACGAGGATTCTGCTGACCACGCCGGGGCTGAGGGTTTGTACCGCCTTGCGCTTGCCCGACACCACCACCGTGCCTTGTACCGGAATCCCCTGGTCCAGCGGCGCCAGGCTGGCCCACAGGAAAAACCCACCGGCGCCGACCACCGTCAGCAGCCAGCCCATGCGGGCAAAGAAGCGCGCGTCGTGTTCGGGGTGAGTCTGTTCGTAATCACGGTTGATTTGAATGCTGTTGTCGCTGCTCATGCGCCTGGATTCCTTCCGGCTTGATACTGACGGCTGAGGCTGACCCCGGCCTTTTCTCGCGGTGCTTCCTGCTGGCCGGACAGCGCCCGCAGCACGTCCTGGCTCGGACCAAACGCCTGCAAACGGCCTTCGTTAAGCACCAGCAGCTTGTCGGCCTGGGCCAACGCCGAGGAACGGTGCGTCACCAGCACCACCGTGCTGCCCTGGGCCTTCATCTGCATGATCGCGCTGGCGAGGGCGGCTTCGCCTACGGTGTCGAGGTTGGAGTTGGGCTCGTCGAGCACGATCAGGCGTGGGCCGCCGTACAGCGCACGGGCCAGGGCGACCCGTTGTTTCTGGCCGCCGGACAGGCCGCTGCCCTCGTCACCGAGCACCGTGTCGTAGCCGTGGGGAAAACGCAGGATCAATTCGTGCACGCCCGCTTGTTGAGCGGCCTGCACCACCCGCTCCGGGTCGGCTTCGCGAAAGCGTGCGATGTTGTCGGCGATGCTGCCGCTGAACAGTTCGATGTCCTGAGGCAGGTAGCCAATATGCGGGCCGAGGTCGTCGCGGTCCCAGCGATGGATGTCGGCACCGTCCAGGCGCACGGTGCCCGCCAGGGTTGGCCACACGCCCACCAGCACCCGGGCCAGGGTCGACTTGCCGGAGCCGGAAGCACCCAGCACGCCGAGCACTTCACCGGCCGTCAGGTTGAAGCTGACCTGATGCAAGGTCGGTACACGCCTTCCCGGCGGGCCCGCGCTGACCTGCTCGAAACTCACATTGCCCTTGGGCGCCGGCAAGGCCATCTGCTCGCCCTGGGGCGGGAATTCGCGCATCAGGCTGTCCAGGCGCTGATAAGCCAGCTTGGCCGAACTCCATTGCTTCCACACGGCAATCAACTGGTCGATGGGGCTCAACACCCGGCCCATCAGGATCGAACCGGCGATCATCATCCCTGCCGTCATGTCGCCCTTGATCACCAGCAACGCCCCCAGGCCCAGCACCAACGATTGCAGGCACAGGCGCAGGGATTTACTGAGGGAACTGATGATCGAACCGGTGTCGCTGGCCTTGTTCTGCAAGCCCAGAAACTGCGAATGCACCTTGAACCAGCGCTTGCGCAAGGCGCCGAGCATGCCCATGGCCTGGATGGTTTCGGCGTTGTGCAGGTGGCTGGTGGCCAACTGGGTGGATTGCTGGGAAAACCCGCTGGCTTCACCCAGGGGTTTTTTGGTCAGGTATTCGTTGAGGCACGCCAGGGCAATCAGCAGCACTGCACCGGCGCTGGCCAAGACCCCCAGCCAGACGTTGAACAGGAAGATCACAAACAGGTAGATCGGAAACCACGGCGCATCGAAAAACGCGAACAGCGCCGGCCCCGTGATGAATTGGCGGATGTGGGTCAGGTCCCCCAGGGATTGCCCGCCATGGCCTTCGCCCCGTTGCAGGTTGCGTTCGAAGGCGGCCTTGTACACCCGCAGGTTGAAACGCCGCTCCAGTTGGCTGCCGATGCGAATCACGATAAAGCTGCGGATCACCTCAAGCACGCCGATAAAGGCGAAGAACCCCACCACCATGAGCGTCAACATCACCAGGGTGGTTTCGTTCTGTGAAGACAGCACGCGGTCGTAGACTTGCAACATATAAATCGACGGCACCAGCATCAATACGTTAATCAATGCCGTGAAGCAGCCAATACTGATCAGAATACTTTTGTAGTCGCCGAGTGCCTTGAACAGTGGTGCAGCGGGAGTGGTCTTCGCCATGTTGCCTGATCTTCCCTGAGCCGAATGACGCGCAATAGTTTGCCAGGCGCCCCATTAAGGGGCGGGCAAACATTAAAATCGGGTTATATCGTTATAACGAACTATTAGGGTGCACGTTGTAATATCAATACCGCGCCAGACTTTACGCGGCCTTCATATTCGCCTTCTTTCTGGCGATTCAAATGGGTAATGCCGGTGCCTTCGGCATTCATCAACCAAATACCGTCGGGCGTTGGCGTCCAACTAACGGGGGTTTCACCCAGCCATTGTCCCACGCACTCCACATCGCCCCCCAGGGCGTTGGCGTGTTCAATCAGATCCAGCGCACACACCTGCTCTTGCTGGTGCAGCGTCCAATGCCCGGCCAACTGCGCGGACGTGGGTAAAACCAGACTGCTTGCCATTGCTGTGGCTCCTGCCGACATAAGCAACGCCTGGAGACACCAGGCAACTGTACTGCGAAATAGCGTCATCACCTTCGCCCGTTCAAGGGGTGGATGCAAGGGCAGAGGGCGGCGCGTGTGCGCCACCCTCCTTTACACCTGAATCAAGCCACGATGTCGCTGACGGCTGCCTGGCCAACGGTGGTGACGAGGAAATCCGCCACGCCGTGACCGGAGAAGTCCACTGCCAATGTGCCCAGGTTGGTACCCGAAGCGTAGGACAGCACCGCGTCGCCGGCGTGACCGGTAAACGCGTTGACGAAGGTCAGGCCCGCACCTTTGGTGATGCCGGTGAGGTCGATCTTGTCCGAACCCGAAGTGAAGTCGAAGATCTTGTCGGCCGCACCTGGCTTGGAGTCCGAGCTGGCGCCGAACACGAAGGTGTCGTTGCCTGAACCGCCCCACAGCTGGTCTGCACCGCCGCCACCGAAGATGATGTCGTTGCCGGCACCGCCCTTGAGGACGTTGGCTGCAGCGTTACCGATCAACAGGTCGTTGCCCGAACCGCCGATGGCGTTCTCTACGGTCACGCCCTTGGCGATGGAAACGTTACCCACCAGACCGCCAACGTCGGAGAACGAGGTCTCATTGAGGTTGATCTTCTGGTTTTGGGTAAAGCCGGAGAAGTCCAGGGTGTCGTTGCCGCCACCGTCCCACACCGAGAACACCAGCTTGTCGGCCGATGAGGTGGCGCTGAGGAAATCACGCCCGGTGTTGGAGTTGAAGCCGTAGGTGGTGTCGCCGGCGCGGGTGTTGTAGTTGGCGCCGTAGAGCTTCTGGATCGCGGCGATGTCGTCGATCAGCGGGCCGGAGGAGTAGGCCTCTACCCCGCCTTTGCTGAAGTTCTGGTTGGTGTTGCTCTCGCTCCAGTAACTCATGACGCTGTAGCCACGCGTGTCCTGTCCATAGTCCGCGTCTTTGTACGAAGGGTTGCCGGTCCCGGCGTTGTAGTCGCCAGGGTGGTCCAGGCCCAGGGTGTGGCCGATTTCGTGGGTCAGGGTCTGCCGGCCATAGTTGTTCAGGTCCGGCGTCTTGTTCGGCGTGTAGCTGTTGTTGGTCAGGTACCAGGAAGTGCCGTCAAGCCCGCTTTCGTTGTACTTGGCGTTGGTGCCTGGCAGGTAGGCAAAGGCCGCTGCGCCGTCCTGGCCGCCGCTGTAGTTGCCGAAGGTCATGTGGAAGTCACCGCCCGAGGCTTTCTCGGTGAAGGTGACATTGGCCACATCAGCCCAGGATTGCATGGCCAGTACGGCCTGTGCTTTCTGCTGGGTGTTGAACTGGCTGAACCCGGTGATCCCATGCTTGTTCATGGTGGCGTTGGAAGCCGAGGTCAGGAAGGTGTAGGTGAGATCGATCTTGCCGTTGCCATCCACGTCCCGGTACGCGACGTTCTCACGCAGCAGGTGGTCGGCGGCCTGGTCAACGGTGAACGAGGGTTTGCCATTGACCGTGAGGTTGCCGCCACGGTCGTATTGATGGCTAAAGCTATCGATTTGCGTATAGGCGGTACTTGCTTGAGCCGCCGACACAATAGCTTTGTCTTTTACTTTTGACATAAACGTACTTCCTTGTTTGCAAGTGGAACAGTTTTTGTCCGACCGGACTCACTTTGGCGAGTAAGTCCGATCACTCGCCCCTTTTGAAGGCGAAAGAAAACTGACACAACCTGAAATCATTCGTCCAGCGGTTTTTATCCAAGGAAAAAGTTGGGCCGACGAACAAAACCTGCAAACATTGGCAAATAGCACCTTATAAAAATCCAGCTATTTAAATATTAAATACTCCTAAAGACATTTGCTGAGGAATGGATCCAAAGTATTGCCTGAGGTGCACTAAGAAAGTGTCACCGTGTCATTATTAGTATTGAATTGCCACTATTTAAGAGTTTGTCCCGTATTACCGGGACAAGACTTAGTTTGTTTATCGGTCGCGCCAGCCTGTTTGACGCAATGCCTGCAGGAGCGTTTGCGAATCCAGCCCCGGCACGCGTACCCCGTCGTCGGTGAGCATGTCCTCCCCGGCCACTATCGCATTAATGATCGCTTCCTCGACCGCTTCCGCCGCCGCGCTGAACAAGGGCGAAATGTGGTCGTTATTGACCATCTGCAGCGATGTACTAAGGGGCAAGCCCTTGCGCCCGTAGTCGGCCGCCGGTAAATCCTGGTTGCCAGTGGCGAACGCGAGGAACAGGTCCCCGCTGGAGTCCTCGGTACCACCGCCGGTGCGCGCAATGCCGATGGACGCGCGCTGTGCCAGGCGCTGGCATTGATGGGGCAACAACGGCGCATCGGTGGCAATGATCACCACGATGGAGCCCATGCCGGGAGTGCCGCGATCGGCGAACGGTGAGGGAATTTCCATCAGTTGCCGACCTACCGGATAACCGTCCACCCGCAATTCCTGGCGCTTGCCGTGGTTGGCCTGCACCAGCACGCCGACCGTCCAGCCACCCTGCTCCGCCGACAGGCGCCGCGAGGCCGTGCCAATCCCCCCCTTGAACTCATGGCAGATCATCCCGGTGCCGCCGCCCACGGCGCCCTCCGCCACCGGGCCGGACTCGGCGTTGGCCAGCGCCTCGCGCACATGCTCCGGGCCGACATGCTGGCCCCAGATGTCGTTGAGCAACCCGTCGTAGGTCTCCATCACCACCGGCATGCACCAGTACACCGCAGGGTCTGCCAGGCTTTCACGCTCCAGGGCGATCAGGCTGTCGCGCACAATCCCGATGCTGTGGGTGTTGGTGATCGCCAGCGGCGTGGTCAGCAGGCCCGACTCGGCGATCCATTCAAGCCCCGTGGCGTCGCCATTGCCATTGAGCACGTGGTAGCCGGCAAAACACGGTTGATACCGCGCGGCACCGGCCCGAGGCTGAATCGCCGTGACCCCGGTACGCACCTGTTTGCCATTGATGCGGGTCTTGATCGTGCTGTGGCCGACCCGAACCCCTGGAACGTCGGTGATGGCATTCAGCTCACCGGGCGTGCCCAGTCCCAACGTGATGCCCAATTGACGTGCGCGCATAACCACTCCTTACAATTTCTGAAACGCCGGACTCAACCGGCCACTGATGCAATACAGGATCACCGACAGTGCCAACAGGCCGATGATAATCATGATGTCCCGAACCGAAGCGGCCATCGCCAGGGTCACCAGCAGGTAACCGGCGCCCAGCACCGCCAGCAAGGCCGGCACCGGCCACAACGGCATGCGATACGGGTGCTCGCGGTCACGCAGCAACACCCGGCTCATCAATGCGCTCAACGCCACAATCAGGTACACCAGCATGATCAGCAGCACGCTGAAGGACGTCAGGTCCGCCAGGTTCGAGCTGAAGCTGAGCAACGCCGATGGAATCGCCAGGAACAGCGTCGCCAACCACGGTGAATCCCAGCGCGGGTGGATCCGGGTGAACAGTTTATTGATGGTTGGCGTCCACAGTGCATCGCGGCCGCTGCTGAACACCACCCGACCGATCTGAATCACGATGGCGACAATGGCGTTGAACACCGACAGGAAAATCCCGGCGCTCACCAACCGTGACAGGGTTTCATTGCCATGGCTGGTCAGCAGGTAGCCGATCGGGTCGGGGCTGCTGATCATCGCGCTGAGGGATGGCGCACCGATCAACAACGCGGTGATCGGCACCAGCTCGATGACCACCACCAGGCCCAGGGACCACAACACCGCTTTGTGCACGCCCTTGCCGCCGCACTTCATGTCTTCGGCCAGCAACACCGCCGGGCCATAGCCGTTGAAGGAGAACAGGCCAATGCCCACCGCACCGATCACCAGTGCCCAGGGCGCCAGGTGCAACACGCCGTTTTCGACGATTTGCGGTTGCAGCAGCACGCTGACCGGCTGCACCGGGTTGCCGAAGCCGATAAACACGATCACCAGCAACGCCGCCACTTCCAACAGCAGGCAGGTGCCGGTGATCCAGGCATTCAGCTTGATATTCAGGATGCCCAGGGCGTAGCTGCACACCACGATGACCAGGGCCACGGTTTGTGAATCGAACTTTGTGCCCAGGGCGTTATTCAGGTAAGTCGCCGCGCCGGTGGCCAGCACCGGCGGGATAAACAGCAACATCACCAATACCGTGAGGAACGTCGCGTAACCGGCCATGCCGCCGAACACCCGCTTGGCGTAAACATACTCACCGCCAGCGCTGTTGTGGGCGCGCCCGAGCTCGGCGTAGCAAAAGGCGAACATCAACGCGAGCAACGCGGCCATCACAAAGGCCAGGAACACCCCGCTGCCGGCCTGCTGGATGGCAAAGGGCGCAATCACGAACACTGAACTGGCCGGGGTCACCGCCGAGACGGTGATGGCCACTACATCGAATACGCTCAGGGTGGGTTTCAGCACGCCGTCGGGCGTGGAAGGAGCACTCATATCGTTATCCTCTTGATTGTTCTTGGTTTGAGGCAGAAACGAAAAGGTGAAGCGGCGCGGGGTATGTTCCCCACTGACTGACGGCAAACTTAAACACTCTACATAGATCGGCCAATTCCCCTATTGGAGTACTCCCCTTGACGCCGACGGGCAAAAGTCGAACCCTTGCGGCCTGAATCCTTTGCGTGGAGCTGCACATGAGCCTGTTCAGGGAAGTCGGCATGCACGCAGGCCTGGGCCGCACCGTCGCGCAGATCGGCACCGGACGTTTCTGGAAACAACTGGTGCTGTTGTTGCATCAATGCGTGCCCTTCGACAATGCCCTGGCGATCTTCTACCCCGCCGACGGGCCGCCCCAGGCGCTGGAGGAATACGACGCGCAACCGAGCAGCAAGCCGGCGTCGATGCTGGTTTACCTCAATGGCTTGTACTTGCTGGACCCGTTTTTCCAGGCATGTCGCGAGGGGTATGCCAGTGGCGTGTACCGCCTTGAAGAAGTCGCGCCGGATCATTTTCGCCAGAGTGAATACTTCCTCAACTACTTCCACGACAACGTGCTGGAGGACGAGGTGCAATTCATCCTGCAATTGCCGGGTGCGGGGACGTTATCGCTGTCGTTGGGGATGCAGCGGTTGTTCACCGCCGAGGAAACGGGGTTGATGACCACCTTGGCGGCCTGGGTGTTGCCGTTGATGCAGCAGCATTGGCAGCAGAGTACCCAGCGGGTGGCGGCGCCTGCGCAAATGGCCAGCCAGATTCGCGATGCGCTGAGTCATTTTGGTTGCGGGGTGTTGTCGGAGCGGGAACTGGAGATTGCACGGCTGGTGTTGCGCGGGTTTTCGTCAAAAGCCATGGCCGAACGGCTGAATATCTCGCCGGATACGGTCAAGGTGCATCGTCGGCACCTTTACGCCAAGCTGGATATCTCGTCGCAGCCGGAGTTGTTTTCGTTGTTTATCCAGTCGTTGGGGCATGACTTGGAGAATCCTTAATGATCGTTCCCACGCTCTGCGTGGGAATGCCGACCTGGACGCTCTGCGTCCGCTTTTGAAGTCGTGACGCGGAGCGTCACAGGATGCATTCCCACGCGGAGCGTGGGAACGATCATCAACGCCCGGTACGAATGGTGTTCCACACCCGTGTGCGAATCCGGTCGATGTTCAGCGGCATGCTTCCAGTGCAACAACTTGCCCATCATTTCCGGGCTTGGGTACTCGGGGCGTCGGCGGGCATGGCGACCCTGTAATGATCGTTCCCACGCTCTGCGTGGGAATGCCGCCCTGGACGCTCCGCGTCCGCTTTTGAAGTCGTGACGCGGAGCGTCACAGGATGCATTCCCACGCGGAGCGTGGGAACGATCATCAACGGCCGGTGCGAATGGTGTTCCACACCCGTGTGCGAATCCGGTCGATGTTCAGTGGCATTGCTTCCAGGGCAAACAACTTGCCCATCATTTCCGGGCTTGGGTACACCTTGGTGTCGCTCTTGATCGCCGGGTCTACCAAGCTGTCGGCTGCAGAGTTGCCGTTGGCGTAGTGCACGTAGTTGGTAATGCTGGCCATGACTTCCGGGCGCAGCAGGTAGTTCATGAACGCATAGCCGGCTTTTTCATCCGGGGCATCGGCGGGCATGGCGACCATGTCGAACCAGATGGCGGCGCCTTCCTTGGGAATGTTGTAGCCGATGTTCACGCCGTTCTTGGCTTCCTTGGCGCGGCTTTCGGCCTGGAGGATGTCGCCGGAGAAGCCCACGGCCACGCAGATGTCGCCGTTGGCCAGGTCGGCGGTGTATTTCGAGGAGTGGAAGTACGCCACGTAGGGCCGCACTTTCATCAGCAGGTCCTCGGCCTTTTTGTAGTCTTCCGCCTTCTTGCTGTGGTGCGGCAGGCCCAGGTAGTTGAGCGCCGCGGGCAGCAGTTCCGGGCCGTTGTCGAGGATGGCCACGCCGCATTTTTGCAGTTTCTGCATGTTCTCGGGTTTGAAGATCAGGTCCCATGAATCCACCGGGGCGTTGTCGCCGAGTACCGCCTTGACCTTGTCGATGTTGTAGCCGATGCCAGTGCTGCCCCACAGGTAAGGGAAGCCGTGGGCGTTGCCCGGGTCGTTGTTTTCCAGGGCCTTGAGCAGCACCGGGTTGAGGTTCTTCCAGTTGGGCAACTGGCTCTTGTCGAGCTTCTTCAGCGCCCCGCCCTGGATCTGCCGGGCCATGAAGTGGTTGGAGGGGAACACCACGTCGTAGCCGGATTTGCCGGTCATCAACTTGCCGTCGAGGGTTTCGTTGCTGTCGTACACGTCGTAGGTGAAGCCGATCCCGGTTTCTTTCTGGAAGTTCTTGGTGGTGTCGGGGGCGATGTAGTCCGACCAGTTGTAGATCTTCACCGTCTCGGCGGCTTGGCTGAGGGTGGCGACAAATACCAGCGGCAACAGGGCAATGGGTCTCATGGTTCGATTTCCTGGCGGTTTTAGGGCTGTTTTTATGGCAGGCGATCAAAGATCAAAGAATCAGAGGATCAGTACATAGGTCTTGCGCACGGTTTCCTGGATGTCCCAGATACCGGTGCTGTTGGCCGGCAACATCAGTGCGTCACCGGCTTCTATGTGGAGCATCTCCCCGTTGTCGGGGGTGAAGGTGCAGCGGCCCTGGATAAAGTGGCAAAACTCCTGGGCTTTGATCTGCCGGCGCCAGCGCCCGGGCGTGCATTCCCAGATGCCGGTTTCGACGCCGTCGCTACGTTCCACACTCAGGGTCGAGGCCACCGCGACCGGTGTGCCCAGTGGCACGGCAACGGGGGAAGCGTCCGGCAAATGGGCGCTGAGTGTGTCTTTGAACTGGGTAATGCTCATGTTCATACCTGTGGTGATTGAAACGACTTAGTGCATGAAACCTTCCATGAACCCGGCAACCCCGCTGGCCAGCTTGCGGCGCCACGGCGCAGTGTTGGGGTTGGCCAACACCTGGTCCTCATGGACAAAACTGCGAATG
Organism: Pseudomonas sp. PAMC 26793; assembly: GCF_000313235.1. Taxonomy (NCBI): domain Bacteria; kingdom Pseudomonadati; phylum Pseudomonadota; class Gammaproteobacteria; order Pseudomonadales; family Pseudomonadaceae; genus Pseudomonas; species Pseudomonas sp. PAMC 26793. The sequence continues at coordinate 127,670 of NZ_AMXG01000051.1, read as the reverse complement.
ATCGCGTTGTAGCCCAACCAGCGGCAGGGTTCCGGTTCCCAGGCCTTGAGCCCCTCCAGCCGGCCCGGCTGGATCACCCATGGCTGCGTGACCAGCGGTGTGTCGAGCCCCAGGATCAAGTCGGCCAAGGTACGCCCGCCCAGGTTGCTGGCCCCTACGCCCTCGCCGCCATAACCACCGGCCAAGGCGATGCCCGCTGCGTGATCGCACAGCATGTGCGGCTTGAAGCGCCGGGACATGCCGAGGTTGCCGCCCCAGGCGTGGGTGATGCGGACTTTCTTGAGCTGCGGGAACAGTTCACCGAACAGGTAGCGACGCAGTTCGACTTCGCTGTCGGTGAGGTCGAAGTTGTGCCGCAACTTGCCGGCAAACTGATAGCCCCCACGGGCGCCGAACACCAGGCGGTTGTCCGCCGAGCGCTGGCCGTAGGTGACCTGGCGACTGCTTTCGCCGAACGCCTGGCCACGGTTCAGGCCGATTTCATCCCAGGTGCTGGCGGGCAGCGGCTCGGTGGCGACAATCAGGCTTTGCACCGGCAACTGATAGCGGCCCAAAGGCGCCAACGTGGTGGCGTACCCCTCCACCGCCGGCACCACCCATGACGCGCGCACTGAGGCTTTAGCCGTGCGCAGGCTGCCGGACTGCCACTGGGTCACCGGGCTGTTTTCGTAGATCGTGACGCCCATCTGCTCCACCACCCGCGCCAGGCCACGTACCAGCTTGGCCGGGTGAATCGTGGCAACGTGGGGGGCATAGATGCCGCCATAGGGTTTGGCGATGCGGATTTGCTCGGCCAGTTGCTGCGGGCCGAGCCAACGGTAATCATCGTCGGTCAGACCCTGAGCGTGAAGCTTGGCCAGATAGGCCCGCAGGGTGGCTTCCTGTTCGGGATAGCGCGCGGCGCAATACAGCACGCCACCCTTGCGGTAGTCGCAGTCGATGCCTTCGTGCTCGATCACCTGCGCGACTTCATCGGGAATCGCGTGCAACAGGTCGAACGAAGCCCGGCGCTGTTCGGGAGACAAGCCGGCCAACAGGCGGTCTTCCCCCAGCAAGTTGCCCATCAGCCAGCCGCCGTTACGGCCCGAGGCACCGAACCCGGCAGTTTGCGCCTCGATGATCGCGATTTTCAGCTCGGGCGCCTGGCGCTTCAGGTAATACGCGGTCCAGAGCCCGGTGTAGCCGGCGCCGATAATGGCCACGTTGACGTCCAGGTCGTGCTCCAGGGACGCGCGAGCCACCAGCGGCTCGTCCAACTGGTCCATCCATAAACTGATATTGCGCCATGCAGGCATGCCAAGCTCCACCACCACACTTCGATGGCCATGATCCTAGAGCCTGGCCTCAGGGGCTGTCTTGCGCGCGTGCACGCAGGGAAATTTGTTTGACGTAGGCCTTGGGCGACTGGCCGGTGTGCTGGCGGAAACAGCTATAGAACGCCGACGTCGAATTGAAGCCCGCGGCAAACGCCAGTTCGTCGATGCGGATCGGCGGCGTGGCCTTGTCCAGTGCGCCCAGCAAATGCTGGAGGCGCGCCTGGTTGACGTAGCGGTAAAAGCTTTGGCCCAGCACCTGGTTCAACAGATAGGAGATCTGGTTGCGGCTGTACCCGCACTCCTTTGCCACCCGTTGCAGGTCCAGCTCGGGGTCAAGATACGGTTGCTGGCGCTCGAAGTACTGCTGCAGGTCGTTGGCCATGTAGCTCAGTTGCTGGGGCGACAGGCCCAGGCGGCTGACGGTGGGGCGCGTGGTCTCGCTGCGGCTGGCGGACTGTTCGTGCACCAGGGAGGCGTATTCGTTGACCCGCCAGATCAGGCCGTCACGTACGGTGATGGCTTCACTGGTGCGAAATGACACCAGTCCCTGGCCGCCGCGCAACGTGATGCGGTACTGGATGAAGGCGGTGTCGCCGTCGGCGCGAATACGGTCGGTGTGCTCGATCGCCTCATCCGCGCCACGGGGCATGCTGGCTTGCAGGTACTCGCGCAGCTCGTCTGCACCGACCACGCGGTTCTGGAAGAAATCGTGGTACTGGATGTCCGGGTGGTAGTACGACATCACGCCATCCAGGTCCCGGTGTTTCCAGCACAGATGGTGACGCAGCACCAACTCGCCAGTGGCTTGGGTCTGCTGGGAGTCATCCGCGATGAAATCGGGCATGGAGCGCTCTAAGGCTGGGACAGCCTGCGAGCTTGCCCAACTTTCCGGGCGGGTTCAATGGCCATTTGATAGTTATGACTAATGGCCTTTCGCCCATTCCCGCGTAGGACATGACCCACATCAACCTTCCCGGAAACAACCGCTGAACGGGGCGAAAAAACTCCCCTGCCGGATGCGAACGAATGCTATTTTTAGAGCTCACGACGGCCAGGACCATTGATGGTCATGGCGCCCCTGCTGCGAGCTAAAGGAAGCGCTCAATGAACAAGGTGGGCAAGATGAACAAAGTGACATTCCCCAACGCTTGCCAGCTGATGCGCTGGCATTTTCATCCCATGGGCTTTGAGGCGAGCATGGATGCTCCCGGTAGCATGATCGCCCGCCTGTTCGACCGCGCCAGCGGAGAAACCCTGATTGCGATTGCCGGCATTCCTTGTGCAACGGTGATGAATGCCGCTGATGTGGAGCGGATCATCGAGGCCGTGGAGGATGAGCTGGAGTCGTTTGTGCCGCCGCTGTCGCTACGCGCTTGATCTGGCGGAGCAGGTATCCTGTGGCGAGGGAGCTTGCTCCCGCTGGAGTGCGCAGCGCTCCCAGGATTTTGGGACTGCTACGCAGCCCAGCGGGAGCAAGCTCCCTCGCCACCTGATTCAACGTCGGCCCTTATGATTTGCTGATGCGCTGATCATCAAAAAACGGCTTGTCCCCGGCAACCCGGTCCGAAGCCTTTGGCACATTCACCCCTTGGCCATCCTGCGCCTCGACATACCAATAGCAATGGCTCACCGCCCGGGTAATCCCCACGTAGGCCAGGCGCAGTACTTCGTCCTTTTGTGCACTGTCGTAAGGTTCGGTGTCGCCGTCCTTGCCCAGGCCCGCCATGCGATAGACCTGGTTCTTGTAAGGCGAAGTGGTCAAGTGTTGGCAGTCGCCCAGCAGGAATACCGCATCCGCTTGAAGGCCCTTGGCGCTGTGATAGGTCAGTTGCTTCAGACGGCGAGCGCCGTACGGCAAGCTAGAATCCAGATTAACTACAGACTGAATATGCTCTTGTATCAATGACTTATCGCTGCTTTTTCGATACAGCATTAATACCGAATCACCTTTTTGATAGTGTTCCAACAGTTGCTGGCCCAGCGCCGCATCGTCACGATCACGCACTGTGACGGGTACCAATGCCTTCGGGGTTCCACTGGCCTTGGCTTTCTTGCCGCTGATGGCCGGGGCGGCACGCACGATGTGCTCGGCAGCATCAATAACGTGCTGATGGCTGCGGTAGTTCTCGCCCAGCATCACCCGTGTGGTGGTGGGCGACGGGAATTCCTTGTTGAACTCCATGAAGTACTTCGGCGAACTGCCGCGCCAGCCATAGATCGATTGCCAGTCATCCCCCACGCACAACAGCGAAGAGCGCTGGGCACCACGGCCTACGTGCATGGCCGGGCCGCGACTGCGAATCTCCCGCAGGCTGGCACGGATCCACGAGACGATCTGCGGCGATACGTCCTGGAATTCGTCGATCATCAGGTGCGACATCGGCCGCAGCAGGCTATCGCTGAGGAGCTTGAGGTTTTCCGGGGTATTTTCGCCAAACAGCGAGAACATCCGGTTGTAGGTCATCACGGGGGGCGACTGGTCCAGCAAGTGGTCTTCCAGGGCTTTCCAGAAAATGCTCAGGGCTTCGAAGTAGAAACGGTCCGGATCGTCCTTGGCAAAGCTCATCTTGCCCACGGCGGTGGGCACATCCAGCCCGAGGTTCTCGATAAACCCGGCGGCGGCGACAAAACTGTCCAACAGCGGCGCCGAACCCAGCTCGCCCTTGACCTTGTAATCGAAGCCCGGGCCCGCGGTTGCGTCGCCAGCCAGGCTGCTCAAAAGGCGCTTGGATGATTCATAATTATCTAACCATATCAATGGCTTACGGCAGAAAGCTTGAAACAGGGTTCGCTTTACCGCCCACTCTGCGCGCACGGACAGCTTGGATCCAGGACGACTGAGCTGGGCATTTTCCCGAGGATCAAAGCCCAGCATCACCCAGGCATCCAGCTCGGCAATGTAGCCGTGGCAATGGAACTGCGCGCCATTGATATCGAAGGTCTGGCGGTTGGGCTCAATCCCTTTGATCGGCCAGGCCCCGGCGCGAAACCACAGGTCTTCGATCACATCACAGAGTTCTTCATCGCGCTTGGCCGCCAGTTCGGTCACCGCCACGCGTTTCTGTACGTCCGGATGATCCCGTTCCAGCTCCTTGAGTTGCAGGGCATGGCGCGCCAACGGGGCGATCAGCTCGCGGAAGCGCGCGTGACGGCCATGCAACTGGTGGTAGCAGGCATTCAGTTGCTGGCGCTGGGCGTCGTTGATGCGCAATTCGAAGGGATTACTGTCAGCCTCATCAAAGCCCGCTTCGGTGCGCACGTTGAGGTTCTCAAATGCCTGCAGCCGTTCAAGGCCCGGCAGGCTGCGCACCATCGGCAGAATGCGCGAGTGAAAGGTGCGCACCACGGCTTGCGCCTCTTTCATACCAAGGGGTTGGCCCCACAAGGCGAGAATTTCCATGAGCTTGCTGATAAAGTCCTTGCGCGACTCACGGGTGAAGGTCACCACTGTCATGGAGCTCAGCTCAAAGCCCAGGTAATGGGTCAGCAGCAGGATACGCAGCACCAGCGAGGTGGATTTACCCGCACCGGCGCCGGCAATCACCGAGGTGGACGGCGTATCGCTGAAGATCATCTTCCACTGGGCCGCGCTCGGCTGGGCATGGGCTGGCAGCAGGCGTGCCACGTCGGCCTTGATACGTTTTTTCAACTCGGCGGTCAGTGGCAGGCGCCAATCGTCGAACAGGTTGTCATCGACACCTGGCGCGGTGTGTTCATCCGGCCGAAAGTCACGAATCAGCAGGACCTGGCGGCCTTCCTCGATGCCATCCGCCTTGCCTTCCTGATAGCCATATTCCACGCCGGCCGTGTGGCCACTTCGAAAGCCATCGGCCTGGCCATGCAACCAGGAAAAACGGTGCTGGGCGCGCAGGCGCGTCAGGCCGTGACCGAATAATCGGGCGGCGAGCCGTTTCAACAGGGGCATTTCGGCCAATGGCCGCAGTTCGGGAGGCAGATCGGGGGTGTGTTGCGGCACGCGGCCTCCTGCAATGCGTTAACTCGGACAAGAGCCCTATGGTCGCCGCAAATGCCCCACAGTTCCAGCCAATTGCTTTGGGCTCATGCAGTTAGGCGATGAAGTGAAGATAAGTCCTGAGCACCGACATCGAAGCATTCGATAGGAATCCAGCATTTTTTACGCTTTTTATCGATCTGGCGCTGCTGGATCATGGCTCCCATCCACAGGAGACGATCATGCTTGAACTTCGACCTTTCAACACCTTGGGCGGCGCCAATCACGGTTGGCTGGACGCTCACCACCACTTTTCCTTTGCCGAGTACCACGACCCCAAGCGTATGCACTGGGGCAACCTGCGGGTATGGAACGACGATCTCATCGCTCCGGGCACAGGTTTCCCGCAGCACCCGCACCGGGACATGGAAATCATCACCTATGTGCGTGAAGGCGCCATCAGTCATGCCGACAACCTGGGCAATAAAGGCCGTACCGAGGCTGGCGATGTCCAGGTGATGAGCGCCGGCACCGGGATCGCCCATAGCGAATACAACCTGGAAGCCACGCCGACCAAGATTTTCCAGATCTGGATTATTCCCAACGAGGCCGGTTTGCCGCCGTCGTGGGGCGCCAAGCCGTTTCCGAAGGGTGACCGCGAAGGTTTTGTGACCCTGGCCAGTGGCAAGGCAGGAGACAGCGAAAGCCTGCGCATTCGGGCGGATGCACGCCTGGTGGCAGCTAATTTGAAAGCCGGTGAAAGTGCCGAGTATCGGCTGGACAGCGGACGCCGGGCGTATCTGGTGCCTGCCACTGGGGTGATTGAAGTCAATGGCTTGCGTGCACACGCTCGAGACGGTGTGGCGGTTGAGGATGAGCAGGTGTTGCGGGTGACGGCGGTTGAAGATAGCGAGATCGTGTTGGTCGACCTCGCCTGAATTCGCAAGCTTACAAATCCAATGGGTAATGAGCTTTATGTGGGAGCTGGCTTGCCTGCGATAGCATCAACTCGGTATGGCTGAAAGACCGAGTTGACTGCATCGCAGGCAAGCCAGCTCCCACAAAAGCCTGGCTACCACATTTTGGCCGTGGTGTTACTGGGAGATCGCCCCGTCCACCAACACCTGCGCCTCTTCCACCAGCTGCTTGAGGTGATCCTCACCGATAAAGCTCTCGGCGTAGATCTTGTAGATGTCCTCAGTACCCGATGGCCGTGCGGCAAACCAGCCGTTTTCAGTCATGACTTTCAGCCCGCCAATCGCCTGGTCGTTACCCGGCGCATGGCTGAGGATCTGCTGGATGCTTTCCCCCGCCAACTGCGTGGACGTCACCTGGTCCGGCGACAGCTTGCCCAGCAGGGCCTTCTGCGCCGGGGTGGCCTTGGCATCCACACGAATGGCGAACGGTTCGCCCAGCGCATCAGTCAACCCACGGTAGATCTGGCTCGGGTCCTGGCCTTTGCGCGCCGTCATTTCGGCAGCCAGCAGCGCCGGGATCAAACCGTCCTTGTCGGTGCTCCAGACGCTGCCGTCCTTGCGCAGGAACGACGCACCGGCGCTTTCTTCGCCACCGAAACCCAGTGAACCCTCGAACAGCCCGTCTGCAAACCATTTGAAGCCTACCGGCACTTCGTACAGGCGACGGCCGATGCGCTTGGCAACCCGGTCGATCAGGCCACTGCTGACCACGGTCTTGCCCACGGCTGCATCTGCACGCCAATCAGGACGGTTCTGGAACAGGTAGTCGATGGACACGGCAAGGTAGTTGTTCGGGGCCAGCAAACCACCGGATGGCGTCACGATGCCATGGCGGTCGTGGTCCGGGTCGCAGGCGAAGGCCACGTCGAAGCGGTCTTTGAGGCCAATCAAGCCTTGCATGGCGTAGCTGGAGGACGGGTCCATGCGAATCTGACCGTCCCAGTCGACGCTCATGAAGCGGAACGTGGCGTCGACTTCGGTGTTCACCACATCCAGGTTCAGGCGATGGTGCTCGGCAATGGCCGACCAGTAGCGCACCCCTGCTCCGCCCAGCGGATCAACGCCCAGGCGCAGGCCTGAACTGCGGATCGCATCAAAGTCGATGACGTTGACCAGGTCGGCCACGTAGGTGTTGAGGTAGTCGTGACGATGGGTCGTGTCGGCCTTCAGGGCCTGGGCATGGGTGATGCGCTTGACCCCGGCCAGCTTATTGGCCAGCAGTTCATTGGCCTTGGCTTCGATCCACTTGGTGATGTGGGTATCGGCCGGGCCGCCATTCGGCGGGTTGTATTTGTAGCCGCCGCTTTGTGGCGGGTTGTGGGACGGCGTGATCACGATGCCGTCGGCCAGGCCACTGGTGCGGCCGCGGTTGTAGCAAATAATGGCGTGGGAAATCGCCGGTGTCGGGGTGTACTCGTCGCCTTCGGCCAGCATCACGTGCACGCCATTGGCCGCCAGCACTTCCAGGGCGCTGGCGCCGGCAGGCGTCGACAGGGCGTGGGTGTCCAGGCCGACAAACAGCGGGCCGTTGATGCCTTGGGCTTCACGGTAAAGGCAAATGGCCTGGCTGATGGCAAGCACGTGCCATTCGTTGAAGCTCAGGTCGAACGAGCTGCCGCGGTGCCCGGAGGTACCAAAGGCCACGCGCTGGGTGGAGATCGCTGCATCAGGCTGGCCGGTGTAATAGGCCGTTACCAGTCGCGGGATGTCTACCAGCAATTGAGCTGGTGCCGGCTTGCCCGCAAAAGGACTGAGAGTCATGCATAAACCTCTGAAAGAGAAGGATTCGGAAAAAGAGTGCAGTTTACTGAGAGTTGGACTGCTCCGCGACGTTATAAATCCTACAACAATCAGTGAAATTTCATTCGAAGCCGGTCTGTGCCTGCCTCAACGCCTGGGCCAACTCATCCAGGGCGTTTTCCAGGTGATGCGCCCCGTCAAAGGTGTGGCTCAGTCGCAGGTGCTGGCGGTGCAGGCCGCTGATGCTGAACAGCTCTCCCGGCGCGATCACCACCTGCCGGGTGAGCAGGCGCTGGAACACCTGGCGCATGTCCACCACCGCCGTTGAACGCAACCAGAAGGTGGCGCCAGCGGCAGGCATCCGGTAGCTCACCTGCTCCCCCAGATGCTCATCCAGGCGCTGGCTCATCAGCTGGGCCTGCTCGTTGAGTTTCGGTCGCAACTCCCGCAGATGCTGGTCGATCCGCCCGCTGAGATAGAGCCGCGCAATCGCCCGCTGGCGGATGGAGGACAGACGGAATTCACGCAGCAGGAACTGGCGTTGCAACTCGCCGCTCAAGTGGCGGGACAACAAATAGCCAAACGGCGCTTCGGGCCCGAGCATTTTTTCGAAGGTGGAAAACACCATCAGCCGCTCAGGGTTGGCCAGGTCACGCAAGGCGGTGGTGGGCTGCTCAAAGCCCAACTCACCATGGATGTCATTTTCTAACAACCAGCAGCCATGCTGGTTCAGCAACCGGACCAACTGCAGGCGGTCATGGGTGGACAGGGCGATGCCGGACGGCAGGCTGACGCCCGAAGAGAGCAGCGCCAGTTGAACCGACTCATTGCCGAGCAATTGCTCGAGCAGTTCCTGGTCCAGGCCGCCGTCCGCCGTGAAAGGCAGTTCCAGGACCTTCACCCCCGCGCCCTGCAACAACCGCAGGATCAACCAGTCACAGGGCGATTCCACGATGATCGCCGCGCCCTTGAGCCCCAGCACCTCAATCAGGATTTCCAGGACCCCGCGCAGATCGGCACCGATGTACACCTCATCCGCCTGCCAGCAGCGGGTGGGCGACGAGGTATAACGCGCGGCCAGCGCGGCACGCAGCTCCCAGACGCCGCACGGCTGCGACCATGGCTGCAGATGACGCGGGTAGTGACGCAACAGTTCGCGCTCCAGCAGCAACAGTGCACCGTCCAAAGACGCCCCAAGTGCCGGTTCATCGGCGCTGAGCACCCGCATTCCCGGGCGCCGTGCACCGGCGTAGAGGCGCTCTAGCAGATCACCACCGCTGCTGCCTGGCGGCTTATTCAATACCGGCCACGCGTAGTAGCCCGACTTGGCCACCGAATAAACCCGGCCTTCCTTCTCCAGCAGCGAGTAAGCGTATTGAATGGTCGAGATCGACACGTTCAGGCGCTCCGATAATTGCCGCAATGATGGCAACTTTACCCGGGCATCGGTACCGACCTCGTTGATGAGGTTGATCATGTAGCGATACACCGCCTGGTAGGCGAAGTCGGTTTGCCTGTCGTCCCTGAGGTTCATCGCTGCTCACCCGCCGTCACCCCTTTAACGCCCGGTTGCCATGGCAGGCGCGCCTTGCTGCGGGGCAGAGGCCGCGCACGGAATCGCCGTGGCCGGCCGTTTGCGATAGAGGTGCTGCAGCAGGTGGATCGGTAGCCCGCTGATGTCGACAGCCCATTGCACCAGCATCTCGGCCACCGGTTTGCCTTGCAGCGCCTTGTGCAGCTCGGGAAGTGCCACCAGCATGCCGGGGTGGCACTGGCGCAAAAAGCTCTCGAGGCGCTCGCCGTGACGGATAAACGGCGAAAACATCAGGCAGCTCAGTTGGCTTTCATCCAGCCCGAACAGCGCCTGGGCGTAGCCGGCGGACAAGGCGCGGCCTTCCGGGGTGGCAGCCTGGGCAATCATAGGTTCGGGAATCTGCTTGCGGCGCATGAACAGCAAGGCCTGCTGCACAAAGCCCAAGGCGCCCTCCTCGTAGTCCAGTTCCCGCAGGCACTCGGCCTGCAAGCCTCGCAGATGGGCCATCAGCATTGGGTTCGCGTAGGTCGCGTGGCTGAAATGAAAGCCAAACTCGTCGGGCTTATAGTCCAGAAACTGCCGTAACAGCGCGCAGGTCGGGTACTCAGCCGCCGCCATCAGGTCCGCCATGCAGATATAGGCGATGTGGCGGTAGTTGTCCTTTTCAGACGTATCGACGGCATCGTAGTGCTCACCGTAGACGTCACAGTAATAAGCGTGACTCCACTCATCCATGCGCGCAAACAGCCCGCTGAGCATCAGGTGCTGGCGGGCCGGGATCTCTACTCCGGCCGCCAGCGCGGCCTTTTTCAACCACGCAAGGTACTCGCGTTGCTTGCGCGCGGAATCACCGCTGACCAACGCATGCACGCCGCCATTCCACGTGGTCACGCGCTGGTAAAAATCGCCAAGGGCCAGATAGGCGTCGTTGCACAGGGTCTGGCGAAGGTCGCCCGAAGTCAGGTGCCCCACCATCAGCATGTTGCGCCGGCTGGTGTCACGCGCAGTGCCGGAGGCCGGCCGCAGGTGATTGAACGGCAACACTTCCTGGTTTTCCACCATCAGCAGTTCGACACGCGGATCGTCATGCATAAACAGCGCGCTGTAGCCGCGATGCAACGTGTCCAGCGCCGATTGCGTCATGCCGGCATGGCGCAAGGTGGCGACGCGCAATTGAAAGGTCCGCGGCGCCCGGCCCGCAAGTGTCAGTTGTGCCGCCCGCAGCAAGGTCAAGGCGTAGCTGGTGCCAGCGCCCGTTCCATGAGCCAGCAGCACCTTGTATTCACCGATCCGCTCCATGCCACCTGCCGCCACCACGATGCGCTGAATCAATAATTGGAGGGAGGTGCGTTCTGTTCGTGAGAAATGCCCTACCAAGCGTTGCAATACTTGTTGATAGACATAGTTCATGGCTTGCTCGTGAATAGCGCTCATAGTTCTACTACCTGAGTTGAAATATCAGTTTCGGGCAACCGTTAACGGTGTTTGCCTGACCTGTTGTTTCTGTAGGGGCGTTACAATATGTGACTTCAATGAAGATTAGCACCGGACCATGCCTGCAAACGCGCGCTTCAGGGCTTCCAGCCCAGTACAAGCGCCACACTTCGGGGGTCATAGCTCAAACGGGCTATCTTAGGAAGATTCTGACAACTTCCTACTCGCTCCTAACTTACAAATTAAAGAATCATCCGACATGTCCAACTTTAATATAAGTTTTTCGCCTGGCCGGGCATATAGCGCATTATTGGATTTAACGAACACACGGGTTAATTTCAGATATTCAATCATTGCTCAATCCTTGAGATGAAAGTGACCGCGCAATTATCAGCACTTGCGACGTGATTAACAGATACAGAACGACCGCTAAAACCAGTTCAGATGGGAGCACCCGTGGGGTGTCGAATGTCCAGACACGACAACGCCGCGCTGGCATTCAGGGCGGCGTCAGGGGTCAGGCAGGTGATTTATCGGGTTGAAACGTTGAAGTCCCGATTCAAACGGTGAGCAGGTTAAGCCCTGTCAAATGGCGCATTTGCCCCATGCGCCCGGGGGCAGGAATACTCGCTTGAGAATATTCCCACAGATCAAACAGCTTCTACCTGCAAGGCCACACGTTCACGGCATGGGCATTCGTCCATATAACGGTGTGCTTCAACGAACTGGCTGAAGGGAAATACTGTGGTCTTCAGCGGTATCAGCACCTTGTCGGCCGTCAATTGGTTGATGTCACGCAGGGCACGCTGCAAGGCCACCTGGTCCTGGATGATGCCCAGTTCCGGTTTGCCGGTGAAGTTGCCGATGCAGTGCACAAAGAACTGGATGTTCTTCTGGAACGCCGCGCAGGCCGGGAATGGCGTCTGGTTACCACCTTGCAGGCCGTACAACACCAGGCTGCCACGGGGCGCCAGCACATCACCCAGCAACGACATCTGCGGGCCACCCAAGCCATCGAACACCACGTCTACGCCGCGGTTGTCGGTGAACTTGTTGACTTGCATCAGCAGGTCCTGTTCTTCGGTAACGATGACCTTTTCCGCCCCGAGGGACAGCAGGTACTCGCGCTCATCACTGGTCTTGGTGGCGGCAATCACCCGCACACCCAGAGCTTTACCCAGTTGCACAAACGATGGGCCGGCACAGTGACTGGCGTCCGTCACCAGGGCGAACTGCCCGGGTTTGACCCGCGCCAGGTCCATGTACGCAAAGTAGGCAATCAGCAGCGGCGTGTAGTGCACGCTGGCTTCGATCGGGCTCAGGACATCCGGGTAACGGGTCAAGGCCGAACGGGGCAGGACGATCTGTTCACCGTATACCGGGTAATCATTCGGGCTCTCGGCCGGGAAGCTGGCGACCTTGTCACCCACCGCCAGGTCGTCGACACCCTCGCCAACGGCCACCACCACGCCGGCCATTTCATGGCCCAGGCCGGATGGCAGACGGGCATGGGACGACGCCAGGTTCTGGCGCCAGAGAATGTCGTACCAGCTGATGCCAATCGCCTCGACGCGCACCTGCACTTCGCCCGGTGCGGGCTTAGCGGCTGCATGCTCTTCGCATTTGAGCACCTCGGCCGGACCAAACTTGTGAAAACGGATCGTGCGGGACATCGCAAACCTCGTCAAAGTAACCTCTATTGCCATGAACTCTATCTGGGCTTTCGGAGCAAGGCCACCGGTCGCCGTTAATAGTCGACATGCCTGTCATTGATTCCGCACATACGGAAAACGCACCAAGCCATGTAGGAAAACTGAATTAGCCGGTGCAGAGTACCAGCCTTTCCCCGTAAGATTCATGCCGGTCATTGTTCTTATATGACCGCTCCCGTCAAGTTTACTGACGCCGCCTGGGACACAAGATGAACCGTAACGACCTCCGTCGTGTCGACCTCAACCTGTTGATCGTATTCGAAACCTTGATGCATGAGCGCAGTGTGACCCGCGCTGCCGAGAAATTGTTCCTTGGCCAGCCGGCCATCAGCGCGGCGTTGTCACGCCTGCGCGGCCTGTTCGACGACCCATTGTTCGTGCGTACCGGGCGCAGCATGGAGCCCTCGGCCCGTGCAGTAGAAATCTTCGCCCTGCTCTCCCCTGCCCTGGACTCGATTTCCACCGCCGTCAGCCGCGCCTCCGAATTCGACCCGGCCACCAGCACCGCCGTATTCCGCATCGGCCTGTCGGACGACGTCGAATTCGCCCTACTACCGCTGCTGCTCAAGCGCCTGCGGGCCGAAGCCCCAGGCATCGTGCTGGTAGTACGCCGCGTCAACTACATCCTGATGCCCGGCCTGCTGGCCTCCGGGGAAATCTCGATTGGCGTGAGCTACACCACCGATTTGCCGGCCAACGCCAAGCGCAAGGTCCTGCGCCGCAGCAAGCCAATGCTCCTGCGGGCCGACAGCATGCCGGGTTCCATGAGCCTGGATGACTTCTGTGCGCGGCCCCATGCCCTGGTGTCATTTGCCGGGGATTTGAGCGGGTTTCTCGATGAAGAACTGGAGAAACTGGGCCGCAAGCGCCATGTGGTGCTCGCGGTGCCGCAGTTCAATGGGCTGGGGACGTTGCTGGCGGGTACCGATATTGTCGCGACCGTGCCGGATTATGCCGCTGAAGCGTTGACTTCAGCGGGTGGCTTGCGGGCTGAAGAGCCGCCATTGCCGGTGCGTACCTTTGAGTTGCACATGGCGTGGCGTGGGTCACAGGATAATGACCCGGGGGAACGGTGGTTGCGGTCGCGGATTCAGATGTTTTTTGGGGATCCTGACAGCCTCTGATTCACTGTTTAACCATCCGTAGAACGTGTCACAGCCTCCCACTGATCAATATCCCGCAGGGATTGCAGCAGTTTTTCCCGCACATAACCCAGCGCATCACTGCCCAACAGCAAATGCGCCGGTGGGTGGTCGCTGGCAATCAGCGTCAACATCGCCTGCGCGGCTTTTTGTGGGTCACCCAATTGGTGGCCGCTTTTCTCTTCCCGTGCCTGGCGCACTGGATCAAAGCTCTCATCGTAGTCGGCAATACTGCGGGGCGTGCGCTGCATCGAGCGGCCGGCCCAGTCGGTGCGAAACGAACCCGGAGCCACGGCCGTGACAAAGATGTTGAATGGCTTGAGTTCTTTGCTCAGGGTATCGGAGATGCCTTCCAGCGCGAATTTGCTCCCGCAGTAGTAGGCGATGCCCGGCATGGTGATCGTGCCGCCCATGGAGGTGATGTTGATGATGTGCCCACGGCGGCGCTGGCGGAAGTACGGCACGAAGGCCTTGGTCACCGCAACGGCGCCGAACACATTGACGTCGAACTGGCGGCGCATGTCCTCCAGGGGCGACTCTTCGAAAATCCCCTCATGACCGTAACCCGCATTGTTCACCAGGACGTCCACCGGGCCGAAGCGGGTCTCCACCTCGGCGACGACGTTGTCGATCCGCTCAAAATCCGTGACGTCCAGGATCACCCCATGGGCGCGTTCCGCCGACAACACTTCGAACGCCTGCAGGGCCGTCTCATTGCGTACGGTCCCGATGACTCGGTGGCCGGCAGCCAATGCCTCTGCTGCCAGCGCTTTGCCAAAGCCGCTGCTGATGCCGGTGATGAACAGTGTTTTTTGAGTACTCATGAAAAATGGCCCTTGGTGGATGTACTCCCATGGTAGTCAGGTAATCACTGTCGACCTATGCCGGTAAATCTATGAGGTTTGCCTATTCCTATCAGCGTCGGGGGGTCTCAATCACGTTCACCTGCCCTGCCAGCAACACCGGCAATTGCGCCTGCAAAAACGCTACCCATGTGCGCACCTTGGCATCCAGAAAACGCCTCGACGGGTACACCGCGAAAATACTGCGCTCTCGAAGCCTATACTCGGGTAACAGCCGCACCAGCGAACCATCGCGTAGCGCCGTGCTTGCACTGAAAAACGGCAACAGACTGATGCCCATTCCTTCCTGCGTTGCCTTGACCATCGCATCCGCGACATTGGTCCTGAAGGTATCACCCGGCGCAATCGCAATCTCGCCCTCTTCCCCCTTGAACAGCCACGCATCCTCCTGGAAATCCTGAAGATGCAAACGTCGATGCTGCATCAACTTCCGCGGATGCTCGGGCACGCCGTACCTGGCCAAATATCCCGGTGCCGCACAGGGCACACTGAATAACTGCCCGATCGTCTGGCTCACCAGCGCTGAATCCGGCAATGAATGGGCGATAGAGATCACTACGTCGTGGCCCTCTTCAAGCGGGTCCGGGTTGTGCTGGGACAGGGTCAACTCGATGGACACGTCCGGGTACTGCTCGCTGTAGCGGGCAATCAATGGTGTGATCAGCACGCCAAGCCCGCTCATGCAATGCAACCGCAAACGCCCACGCGGCTTGAGGTGGGCGCCGCTGGCTTCGGCGGTGGCGTCCCTCACGTCCTCAAGAATGTCGCGACAGCGCAACAGGAAACGCTCGCCCGAATCAGTAAGGCTCAGGCGCCGAGTGGTGCGCTGCAAAAGTCGGGTCTCAAGGTGTTTTTCCAGTTCGGCGATCAACCGCGACACGTGTGCGCCGGACATCTCCAAGGCCTCAGCCGCCGCAGCAAAGCTGCCTGTGTCGACAACTCGGGCGAACACCTGCATGCCATTGAGCAGATCCATCAGCGTTGCCCCTCGATTGCTACCTGATACGTACGAGTCATTCACCTGTTCCTGTCTTTATCCCGCTGCGGCAATCACTAAAATGAACCCTACTCACAGAGGGACTCATCATGAATATCAAATGGCTCGGCCTGATCCTGCTCATCACCGCTACCGGCACCCTGGCGGCCGGTAGCGCTGGAGCACCGGACATCCAGCACATCGTTTCAATCACACCCGTGCCCGGCAGTTGCCAGGTAGAACCGGCGACGATGGTTTACCTCGACAGGCAGGGCGTCAGCCACACCCTCAACTACCAGGTCATGGGCACGTGCCAGGGCGGGGTTTAAAGCAGCTTCCAGGTGTAACTGAGGATCAGCCGGTTCTCGTCGATGTCGCTGCGGTAGTTTGAACGGGCCATGACGTTACGCACTCGGATGCCCAGGCCGCTCAATGTGCCGCTTTGCACCACATAGCCGATATCCAGGTCGCGCTCGCGGTCCTTGCCTTCGTAGCCGGCGCCGGTGGTCACGTTGTTACCGGTGATATAGCGCACGGTGGTGGTCAGCCCCGGAATGCCCAGCGCCGCGAAGTCGTAGTCGTACCGCGCTTGCCAGGAGCGTTCGTCGGTGTAGGCGAACTCGTAGGTGGGCACCTCGTTGCCCAGTGGCGAGATGTTCGCGAATACCCGGGGGAAGGCACTGTCGCCGTACATGGCTTGATAACCGACGTAGAAGATATGGCCGCCATGCTTGGCCGACAGCAGCGAAAAAAACGCCTGGTTGTCGATCTTGCCGAGCAATTTTTCGCCATCTTCCCGGGCATCGTAGTAGCCGAGGTTGGCGCCGAGCACCCAGTCGCCCATCGGCTGGCTGTGCTTGAGACCGACAAAGTCCTGGCGGTAGATGTCCTTGAGTTGGCCATGCCAGTAGCTGACGCTGGTGCGGTTGGTGTTGAAGGCGTAGTCGCCGCCGACGTAGTTGAACCCATCACTTTCTGCGCTGCGTTGCGGCACATGGCCGAGCATAGCGATCATCTTCTCGTCGCCGGCTTCGTTGCGCAGGCGGGTGGTGGTCAAGTGCCCGGCCTGTAGCGTCAGGCCCGCGATTTCGCCGGAGCTGACACTCACGCCCTGATAGCTCGGCGGCAGCAGGCGGATATCGCTGAAGGCCAGCACCGGCAAGTTGGGTTGCAGTTCGCCGACCTTCAATTCGGTTTTGGATAACCTGGCCTTGAAGGTCAGGCCCAAACGGCTGTAATTGTCCGGGGCGCTGCCATCGCCCTTGACCGGGAGCAAACCGGTATTGGTCCGGTCCGGGCTGCTGTCGAGTTTGAGACCCAGGGTGCCCAGTGCATCCAAACCGAAACCGATCGGCCCCGGGGTATAGCCGGATTTATAGGTCAGGATAAAGCCCTGGCCCCACTCCTGCGCCTTTGACTGTCTGTTGGCGCCCACGATGTCCGAAAAGTCGCGGCTGAAGTAATAGTTGCGGGCCTGCAAGGTGGCCGTGGAGTCCTCGATAAAACCGCCCTCAGCCGCCGTCGCCGCAAGGGGCATGCCCAACAGGGACAGCCAGATACGTTGTGTCTTCATGTCGTTGCTCTTAGTTATTGTTATCGACAGTTATTGCGCCGGGGCGGTGATCTCGTCGTGCCGGCCTTGACGCTCATTCAGGGCATACCCCGTCATCGCCAGCACAGCGATAGCCCCGGGAATGGCAAAGGCCATGAAGTTCAGGTGCAGGGGCAACTCGATGCCCATGAGTGCGCCGCCCAGCAGCGGGCCTACGATGGCGCCTGTGCGGCCGATACCGGAAGCCCAGCCAAGGCCAGTGGCTCGAATGTTCAGGCCATAGAGTTGTGCGGCACCGGCGTACAGCAGGATCTGTGTGCCGATGGTGGTGGCGCCTGCAAAAAAGATCAGCAGGTACAGGACCGGCATCGGGCTATTGATCCCCAGCAGGCTGATGGACATCAGCGCGGCGATGAAGAAGCCGATCACCACCTTCACCAGGTTAAGCCGGTCACACAGCCAACCGCCGACGAGCGCGCCGGCAATGCCACCAAAATTCAAGGCCAACAGGAAGGACAGGCTCGATCCCAGGCTGTAACCGGCGCCCGCCATCAGCTTGGGCAGCCAGGAACTCAAGGCGTAAACCATCAACAGACAGCAGAAAAACGCGACCCAGATCGCTGCCGTCCTCAAGGCCAGGCCATGGCGGAACAACTCCAGCACGGAGGCACCTTTGCCTTTTCCGGTGCTGATGTGCAGCTCATCTTCCGGGTTGATCGAGGTGTGCGGTGACAGGCGTTTGAGCAGCGCACGCGCCTGTTCCTGTCGGCCCTGACGGATAAGGAACCCGATGGATTCCGGCAGCCAATACACAATCAACGGCATCAGCAGCAACGGGATGGCCGCCGCGAAGAACATGGACGACCAGCCAAAACGCGGCAACATGAAAATCCCGACCCCGGCCGAAAGCATGCCGCCCAGCGAATAACCGCCGAACATCACTGCCATCAGGATGCTGCGCATTTTCTTCGGCGCGTATTCAGTAATCAGTGCAGCAGCGTTGGGCATCAACCCGCCACAGCCGAGCCCGGCAATAAACCGGCAGATGCCGAACTCCGTCGGGTTGCTGGCAAAGCCGTTCACCACGGTGGCGACGCTGAATAACGCAAAGCAGATGGCGATGCCTTTCCTGCGACCGAACTTGTCGGCCAGGCTGCCGAAGACCAGCGCGCCGAACATCATGCCGAACAGCGCATAACTGCCCAGGGCGCCGGCCTGCAAAGGCGATAGCCCCCATTCCTGCATGATCGACGGCAAGACTACGCCGTAGATGAACAAGTCATACCCGTCAAAGATCAACAGTACGGCACACAGGCTGACTACCAGCCAGTGGAACCGGTTGAACCGGGCGTTATCGATAATCGAATTAACGTCATGAGTACGCATGGCAATGCTCTCTTTATTGTTGTTGTGAGTCAGCGTCCGCAGGTACAGCGATGGGTCAGCCGAGGTCGCCGCCTCCTACCGGCAAGGTGACACCCGTGATGTAGGAGGCCTCATCGGAGGCGAGAAACAGAATCGCGCCGGCTTGTTCGTCGATGCTGCCGTAGCGCTTCATCAGGCTGCTGTCGAGGGTCTGGTCGACGATCTGTTGGTACCAGACCCGCTCCTGGTCGCTCTGAGACTGGCTGTTGCGCGGGATCCGGCGCGGTGGCGCCTCGGTGCCGCCCGGTGCGGTGGCGTTGACCCGAATGCCGCTGCCCGCAGTCTCCAGGGCCAGGCATGCGGTCAGGGCATTGACGCCGCCCTTGGCCGCGCCGTACGGCACGCGGTTCACCCCACGGGTGGCGACGGACGAAACGTTGACGATGGCACCACTGCCCTGCTCCAGCATGTAGGGCAACACGCAATGGCAGCACCACAACGTGGGGAACAGCGAACGACGCACTTCAGCCTCGATTTCGTTCTCGGCGTAATGTTCGAAGGGCTTGGCCCAGATGGTCCCGCCGACGTTGTTGACCAGAATGTCGATACGCCCGAATCGCGCCTTGGCGGCGGCCATCACACGCGCGCATTCGGCGTGCTGCTCCAGGTCGGCAGTGAGGAGCAGCGCCCACTCATGCTGCAACTCATGCACCAGCTCCGAGCGGTCGACCGCCACCAGCCAGGCGCCCTCTTCCAGCAAACGCTCGGCAACACGCCGGCCAATGCCTTGGGCGGCGCCGGTGACCAACGCGACCTTGTTGTTGAAACGTGGGTTCATGGTGCTTTCCTCAGGCAGCGTCGCCGGTGACGATGGCGTTGGGCGTGAACTTCTCGTAATGGAAGCTGGCGGGCGTTACCCCCTGGTTCTTGAAGTGCTGGCGTACTGCGTCGACCATCGGTGGCGGCCCGCACAGGTACACATCCACGTCGCCGTCGTTCAGTACGTCGGCGGCCATGTGTTGGGTGACATAGCCCTGCTGCGGGTGCGCAGTCTGTGGGTCCGCTACGCAGGTGACATAACTGAAGTTGGGCAGGCGCTTGGCGAAGGCGTCCAGCACCTCGACCATCACCAGGTCCTGGTCCCGCGTCACGCCGTAGATCAGCGTGACGGGCCGGGTTTCCTCACGTTCGGCCAGCACCTCGAGCATCGACAGGAATGGCGCCAACCCCGTGCCGCCCGCCAGCAACAGCAATGGCCGCGCCACTTCACGCAGGTAGAAACTGCCCAGCGGCCCGGTCATCGGCACCGCGTCACCGGGTTGGGCGCGCTCCAGCCAGCCACTCATCAACCCGCCGGGCACATGCTTGATCAGGAAGCTGGCGCGCTTGTCGCCGGGCTTGCTGCTGAAGGAATACGCGCGGGTCTGCCCGCTGTCGGGCACGCCGATATTCACGTATTGGCCCGGCAGGAATACCGGTGCCTGGTCCAGCTCGAAACTCACCTCCAGGGCGGCATCGGCATGCCGGGTAATGCTCGCTACTGTCGCGGCAAACTGCGCGGTGCCGGTCTTGCACGCACCGGACGGCACCGGCACGGCAATCACGCAGTCGGATTGCGGCACCATCTGGCAGGTCAACACCTGGCGCTCGCTGGCTTCATCCTCGCTCAGAGCGTCTTCGATGTAGTCGTCGCCCAACTCATAGGTGCCGGTTTCACAGCGGCATTTGCAGGTGCCGCACACGCCGTCCGAGCAGTCCATGGGCAGGTTGATACGTTGGCGAAAGGCCGCGTCGAGGACCTTTTCACCCACCTTGCAGTCGATGAAACGGGTCACCCCGTCCTCGAAATTCAGGGCAATGGAGTACGTCATGGGCGTGTCCTCAGATGTGGTAGATATCGATGACCTGATGGATGTAGTCGTTTTTCAGCACCACCTTCTTGCGCGTGATCAGCGGCTGTTCGGCGCGGATGTCCAGGCGATAGAACGAGGTGCCGAAGTACGTATCCGTGGTCTTGTAGCGATGGCTGAGGGTTTGCCAGTTGAAACGCAACTCCACGTGCTGACCGTCGTCGGCCAGCACTTCGAGGTTGGTGATCAGGTGCGCGGTGCGCGGCTCCGGGGTGCTGGCGCTGGAGCGTTCGGTCTTGATCCGGAACACCCGGTCTTCCAGGCCGTCGCGGCTGGGGTAATAGATCAGCGAGATTTCGCTCTGGGGGTCTTCGGTCAGCGTATCGTGGTCATCCCAGGCCGGCATCCAGTACTCGACCTTGGGTGAATAGCATTCGAGCCATTCGTCCCATTGACGGTCATCCAGCAGGCGGGCTTCGCGGTATAGAAAGTCCAGCAGGCGGTCACGGGAACTGCTCATGACAGCACCTCCTTGTCTGTGGCGATCAATCCTTGCTGTTCGCGCTCGATCGCCCGTTGCAGGCTCTGGGCCCAATGGGCGTGCTGACGCACGAACAGGCCTTCGTCTTCAGTTTTCACGCCGCTGAGTTGCGGATTCATGCCCATGGCCCGTGCGTTGTCGTCGGCGCCTTCCACCCATTGTTTCGCGCCGCGGCTGAGGTCATTCCACAAGGTGGTCGCGCCTTGGTAGCCGGTCTGGCAGGCGCGAAATTCTTCGAGGTCGTCCGGCGTACCCATGCCGCTGACGTTGAAGAAATCTTCGTACTGGCGAATACGCGTGGTGCGCTCCTCGGCACTTTCGCCCTTGGGCGCCATGCAGTAGATCGTGACCTCGG
The DNA here is from genome assembly GCF_000313235.1 of Pseudomonas sp. PAMC 26793. Lineage (NCBI taxonomy): Bacteria > Pseudomonadati > Pseudomonadota > Gammaproteobacteria > Pseudomonadales > Pseudomonadaceae > Pseudomonas > Pseudomonas sp. PAMC 26793. The sequence goes on along the minus strand of NZ_AMXG01000051.1, from coordinate 106,361 downwards.
TCTTGTCGACGGCAATCGGGCGCACCACGCGGATCTGCGTGGAGAACTGGTCCATCAGGTACACATTCGGATAGAGGCACAGGTTGCGGGTTTGATCGACGATAAAGTCCGCACGCTCCTGGCCCAGGCGCTCGGCCAGCGCTTCGCGGTGTGCGTGCACCGGACGCACTTCGGGATTGAGCAGGCGCGTCCACAGCAGGATATGCCCGTGCTCGAAGGCGTAGACGCCGCCCAGGCTTTTCGACCAGCCATTGGCGTCGACAGTGCGCGTGCCTTCGGCTTCGTAATTGCGCCGGCCCATGGTCGCCGAGTAATTCCAGTGCACGGAACTGACGTGATAACCGTCGGCGCCGTTCTCGATCTGCAGCTTCCAGTTGCCGTCATACACATACGACGAACTGCCCCGCAGCACTTCCAGGCCCAGGGGTGCCTGGTCCACCATCTGGTCGATGATCACCCGGGTTTCCCCCAGGTAGTCGCTGAGTTCCGGCACCGTCTCGCTGAGGCTGCCGAACAAGAAACCGCGATAGTTTTCGAAGCGTCCAAGGCGCTTGAGGTCGTGGGAGCCGTCACAGTCGAAGCTCTCGGGATAGGCGCCGGTCTTGGCGTCCTTCACTTTGAGCAGCTTGCCGGCGTTGCTGAAGGTCCAGCCGTGGAACGGGCAGGTAAACGAGCCTTTGTTGCCTTGTTTACGGCGGCAGAGCATGGCGCCGCGGTGGGCACAGGCGTTGACCAGGCCGTGTAGCGTGCCTTGTTTGTCACGGGTGATGACCACGGGTTGGCGACCGATCCAGGTGGTGAAGTAGTCATTGATCTCGGGCACCTGGCTTTCGTGTGCCAGGTAGACCCAACCGCCTTCGAAAATGTGTTTCATCTCCAGGGCAAACAGGTCGGGGTCGGTGAAGATGTCGCGGCGGCAGCGGAACACCCCGGTGGCGGGATCTTCCTGGACGGAGTCGCGCAATTGTCGGGCGAGTCGGTCGAATGTGCTGATCATGGGGTAGGCCTTCGGTTGTTCTTGTATCAGGCCCTCCCACCCTATTTGCTTGCCCGACCTATCAATATCCGCTGACTGCAATTCGCTATCCGCCTGGCGCAAGCCGGCGCTTCCAGGTCTGCGAGGGCAACTCGCCGAAGCGTTTGCGATAGGCCTCGGAGAAGCGTCCCAGGTGCACGAACCCGTGATCCAGCGCCACCTCGGTGACGCTGCGCGCCGTGGCCCGTTGCAGCATGGCGTGCACCCGCTCCAGCTTGCGCTGGCGCATGTAGTCCCGAGGTGACAGGCCGACCTGGCGTTCAAACAAGGTATACAGCGACCGTTCGCTGACCCTGGCGATGGCCATCAGTTGCTCGACGCTGATGTCGTCCGTCAGGTGCTCCTCGATAAACTGGCGCACCGCTTCAAAGCCGCCACCTTGATCGGGCCGCGGGACCACCCGCAGGACGTTACTGGCCAGCAGCGCCAATAACTTATTGGCCACGATGCGCTCGTACAGGCCCTGCACTTCGGGTTCGGCGGCGTTTTCGGCCTCGTGGCAGATCAAGCCCAGCAGTTGCAGGAACCCGCCCATTTCAGTGAGTGCATGGCGCGGTGCGGCGAAACGGATGCCCGGCTGCGGCAACGTCCAGTGCTGTTCAAGGCAGGCGTTTTCCAGCAGGCGCACCGGCACTTTGACGATGAATTTCTCGCAGTCGGCGGAATAGGTCAGGTCTACCGGCTCATCCGGATTGATCAGCAGCACCTCCCCCGGGCCCAGCACCTGCTCTTCGCCACGGGAATTCGAGCGGCAGTGGCCGTGCAGCAGGATTTGCAGGTGGTAGATGGTTTCCAACGCCACCGACGTCACCCGCACCGGCGCACCGTAGCTGATGCGGCACAGGTCGAGGCTGGAGAAGGTTCGGTGACTGATGCTCGCCTGCGGGCGGCCCTTGGGTGGCAGGCGGATGCAGTGGCTGCCTACGTGCTGGTTGACGTAGTCGGACACGGCATAGGCATCTGCACGATCAAAAATCTGGCTGCGCTCACTCAATAGCACGGTCATGGTTGCGCCTTTTATTGTTATGGGCCCTGCGTCTGTACGTCGCCGCAGAGTGATGCGGAGGACTCGAACCGTCCAATATTCAATAGGTGTTGCTTCATACCTCGCAGGTATCGTGGGTTCACTTGCGTTGCAGCACTGACTCCCCGGCCTGGGGCGGCAGCCGCAGGTTATCCAGCAGCGCCACGCCGGCAATCACCGCGACCAACAGAAACGTCAGCTGGAAATCGGCGGTGGCGGCCTGCCCGGTATTGCCGTGAAAACTCATGGCAAAACGTAACAACAGCGCGCCAATCGCCACGCCCATGGCCATGCTCAGCTGGAAAAACAGGCTGAACAAGGTTGAAGCATCACTCATCTGCGCCTTGGGTATATCGGCGAACCCCAGGGTGTTGAACAATGTGAACTGCATGGAGCGTGACAGGCCGCCCACGAACAGAATGAACAGGATCAGCGCCCAGCTCATGCGCTCATCCAGCAATGCACAGGCGGCAATCGCCAGTACGCCAAGAATGCCGTTGATCATCAGCACCGGGCGAAAACCCCAACGCTGCATCACCCAGGTGGTGAACGGCTTCATCGCCAGGTTGCCAGCAAATACCGCGAGCACCAGCAACCCCGCATCGAAGGCAGAAAGGCCGAACGCCAGTTGAAACATCAAGGGCAGCAGGAACGGCAAGGTACTGATGGCCACCCGGAAAATCGACCCGCCACACAGGCACACACTGAAGGTGCGCACACTCACCACCCCCAGCGCCAGTAATGGCTGGGCATGTCGGCGCATATGGCGCCAGGCAAAGGCACCGAGCATCAAACCGGCACCGCAGAGCAAAAGGCCCTGCAACAAGTTGCCACGGCTTTGCCCGAGCAGTTCCACGCCGTACAACAGCGCTGCGCTGGCGACGCCCACCAGCAGGAAACCGCTGAAATCGAAGGTGCGGGCAGTGACCTCGTCATGCTTGGGGATCAACATCAGCGTGGCGATCAACGCCAGCAGGCCCAGTGGCAGGTTGAGGTAGAAAATCCATGGCCAGGACGCGTGGGTGACGATAAACCCGCCCACCGGCGGCCCGAGTATCGGCGCCACCAGGCCGGGCCAGGTGATAAATGAAATCGCCCGCACCAGGTCTTTTTTCTCGGTGCTACGCAGCACCGCCAGGCGCCCCACCGGCACCATCATCGCCCCACTGATACCCTGCAACACGCGCGCGGCGACGAAGGTTTGCAGGCTGTCACTCCACCCGCACAGCAACGACGAGACACTGAACAGCACAATCGCCGAACCGAATACCCGCCGCGAACCGAAGCGGTCCGCCAGCCAGCCGCTGATGGGAATGAACACCGCGACGGCCAGCATGTAGGCGCTCATGCCGATATTCACGTCCACCGCCCCCACCCCGAAGGTTTTGGCGATGTCCGGCAGCGCGGTGGCGATCACCGTGGCGTCCAGGTTTTCCATGAAGAAGGTGACGGCGACCAACAAGGCAATCAAGGTTGAGCGGCGTTGGGAGGTCGACGTCATTGCTGTTCACTCAGGGTTTCGAACCGGTACTTTATCAATAAGCGATTTTTTTCAGGCGCGCCTCTGAACTTTATTTCCCTGCTGGACAACACTTGGCACGATAGACGCTTGCGTAGCCTCCCATTCCCTTGAAAAGAGGTCCCACCATGTACAAGGATTATCCAGCGGCCTACCAAGTCAGCAAAGGCGCTGCCTTGCAGGTCGACAAAGCCTTCTATGACCGCGTGCGCGAGTCCCGGGATGGGCGCACCCTGATCGAGCAGTTCGACGTGCCGATCCGCACCGGCCGCGCCTGGAAAGTACCGGCCGGCCATGTATTCCGCGTGACCACGCCGGTCGGCCCGCAGGTGGGTGACTTCAACGTGTGGAATGCCAATGACCCCCGCGAACGCATGTGGGCATCGCGTACTCGCCAGCTGCAAGGCGCTCACGTCACCACCTACGACCGCCTGTGGTCGAACCTCCCATTTTTGCGGCCGATGGTCACTATCACCGACGACAGCCTGGCCGACTATGGCATCGACGAGCACGGCGGGCGCCTGCACGATTTGCTCGGCACGCGCTGCGATCCCTACGTGAACAAGATGCTCACCGGCGAAGACTTCCACCACCACTGCCATTCCAACCTGACTCGCGCTGTACTGCCCCATGGCCTGACCGAGTTCGACGTGCACGATGTGCTGAACATCTTCCAGTGCACCGGCCTCAATCACGACGATATGTACTTCATGAAAGCCTGCCCGGCCAAACAGGGCGACTACCTGGAGTTTTTTGCCGAAATCGACCTGCTGTGCGCCCTTTCCACCTGCCCCGGTGGCGACCTGTCGCTGCCGATGTGGGGGCCGGACGCGGAAGACCCGCTGAAGGTCTGCCGTCCGTTGGGAGTGGAAATCTACCGCCTCGACGACGCGCTGCTGGAAGGCTGGAAACAGCCCGAGCGCGCGGCCTATAACGGCAACCATGGCCTGTTGATTCCCAAGGCTGACTGGGAAAAGTAATCGCCGGATTGAACCCTGGGGCGCGCGCCTCAGGTGTTCTGGGCGATCCTGCGGCTGATAAAACTGAAAGCCAGCACCACAAAAATCAGCACGCCGGTGGCCACCTGTTGCCAGTAGAAATTCCAGCCGATCAACAACAAGCCGTTGGCGATCACATTGATAAACAACACCCCCAGCAGCGTGCCCGGAATATTCGCCCGGCCCTGGCGGTTCAACGTGGTGCCGATAAACACCGCGCCAATCGCATTCAGCAAGAATGCATTGCCCGACAGCGGCACATAAGCGCTCACCGTCGAACTCAGCAGAATCCCCGCTACCCCGCACGCCAGCGCCGCCGCCAGCACCGTGATGGTGACGATGCGCCGAACCGATAACCCCGAGTAATACGCCAGCAGCGGCTGGGTGCCCCGGGCCAGCAGTTCGCGCCCCAGGCGCCCACGGGCCAGCAGCAGGCCGTAGACCACTGCCAATACCAGCACGACCAGCAACGGCAACGGCACACCCAACGGGCTGACACTCGCCAACTCCGGCTTGAAACCCTGGGCGATGTAGATCGGCTGGCCGCCGTCCGAGAGCAACTGCTGGGCACTGGTACCGATAAACAAGGTGCCCAGGGTGGCCAGGAACGGGCTGATCCGCAGACCCGCGATCAAGCCGGCATTGAACAGCCCTACCAGCAGCCCGGCAGCCAACGCACCGGCAATCGCAACACCCAGCCCGTGCCCGGCGTTAAGTAACACCACAAAGCTGAAGCTGGTAAAGTCCAGCGCGGTGCCCACCGACAGGTCGATGCCACCGGCCGCCACCGCGTAGGTCATGCCGATGGCGACAATCGCCAGCAGCACGAAGTTGTTCAGCACCAGGCTTTTCAAGTTGCCGCCACTGAGAAACCCCGGTGCCTGCCAGGCAAACACCACGACGATGGCCACGAACACCAACGGCAACGTCAGGGGCAACAGCGAACGCCGGCCGCCACCACGCGCTTGTAGCGTTGAAACCTGACTCATGAAGGCTCTCCCCGGTTCAATGCACTGGAAGCCGCGACCACCAGCAAAATCAGCACGCCCTGCACACCGTTGACCCAGAAGCTCGACAGGTTGAGCAGTTGAAACCCGTTGATCAAAAAGCCGATCAGCAAGGTTGCGAGCAAGGTGCCGGGAATGCTCGCCACCAGTCGCCGGGAGAACACCACCCCGAGAAAGGCAATCGCCACCACCGATAGCAGCATGTCGCCGGAGCCGGTGGTGCTGCCGCTGAAAAACGCCGCTGAACACAAGGCCGCCACGGCCGCACCCCCCCCCGACAGCAGATAGCTGGAAAGCACATACGCCGGCACTCGAATCCCGGCGGCCTCGGCGGCGTGCGGGTACTCCCCGACGGCATGCAGACGCAGTCCGTAGGCGGTGTGCTGGATCAGCAACGTCAGCACGAAGCCTGTCACCAGCAACACCCAGGCGAGTGCCGGCACGCCCAGCCAGGTCCCGCCGCTGAGCAGGTCGAGCAACGGTGAGTCGGTGGAAACCACCGTATTTTCGGTCAAGACCAGTTCCAGCCCGGCCAGCACATTCATGCTTGCCAGGGTCGCGAGCAACGGTGGCAAACGCAGTATCACCACGGCCAGGCCATTGAGCAGGCCGACCGCCAGGCCGCAGCCCAAGGTCAGCAGCAGGCTGGCCCAAAGGTCGAGACCGGCATTATTGAGTCGGCTGAACACCGCAGCGCACAACCCCAGGTTGGCCGCCAGCGACAGGTCAAGCCCGCCGGATACCACGTTGGAGCCGCCGCCGATGATCACGCAGGTCAGGCCGAAGGCAAGCACCCCCAGGATGGCCGACTGGCTGAACACATTGGCGATATTGCCCACCGACAGGAAGTTTGGCGCGGCCACTGCAAACCCCAGCAGGATCGCCAGGAACACACCCACCGAAGCTCGCCGCAACAACAGCACCCACAACCGTTGGGACAACCCCGGCGCAGCCGTTTCAAGCAGGGACATGCGCCACCTCCCGATTCATCGGCACGGTTACCGTGGGCGGCACAGCCCCCGTGGCACACGCCAGCAGTTGATCGCTGTCCGCCTCACCGGCCAGGAACTCGCCGGCAATCTCGCCTCGATGCAATACCAGAATGCGGTCGCAAATTCCCAGCAGCTCGGGCAAGTCCGAAGACAGCACCAGCACCGCAGCGCCCTCTTCCACCAGACGCCCGATCAAGCGATAAATTTCGACTTTGGCACCGATGTCTACCCCCACGCACGGCTCGTCCAGCAGGTAAACCGCCGAACGGCGGCTCAGCCATTTGCCCAGGGCGACTTTCTGCTGGTTACCGCCGCTGAGTTGGCTGACGGCGGCCTGCGGCCCCGGCGCCTTGATCGCCAGTTCGTCGATCAGCCGCAGGCTTTCGGCCTGCTCCTGGCGCTGGTTGAGCAAACCCCAGCGGCTGAAACGCCCAAGCCCGGCCAGGGTCAGGTTTTCCAGCACCGAGAGCAGCGGCGAAATTCCTTGGCTGCGGCGCTCTTCCGGCACCAGGGCAATCCCTTGGGCGATGGCGTCACCAGGTGAACGCAGGCGCAACAAACGGCCTTCCAGGTGGATGCTGCCGCTGTCGGCATGCACGACGCCAAACAGGGTCTTGAGCAAGTCCTTGGCACCCGACCCGACCAGCCCGGTCAAGCCGACGATTTCGCCTCGGCGCAGCTCCAGGTCGATCTCCCGGTAACGCCGGGCCAGGCTCAGAGACCGCACCTGCAGCAACGGCTCACCCAGTTCGACCTGAACCTTGGGATACATGTCCTGCACCTCGCGGTTGACCATCAACCGCGCAATCTGCGCGCTGGAGGTATCCCGTGGCTTCACCACCGCCACATCGCGGCCATTGCGCAACACCGTCACCTCATCGCACAGGCTGTCGATTTCCTGCAGGTAATGAGAGATATAGAGGATCGACAAACCCTGGTCCCGCAGGCGCTTGACGATCCGCAGCAACTGGTCGACCTCACGCTTGACCAACGCCACGCTGGGCTCGTCGAACACCAGGATCTTCGGCTGGCGAATCAATGCCCGAGTGATTTGCAGCACCTGGCGCTCGGCGCTGTTCAGCTCGCCGACCAACGCGCCGGCCGGCAGTTGCAGTTCAAAATATTCCGCCAGCAGACGCTCGGCCTCGCGCTGCTGCCGGCGCCGATCCACAAACGGACCACGGCGTAATTCATGCCCGAAAAACAACGCCTCGCCCACGGTAAAACTCGCTGGCAACAGCCGCTCCTGATGGATGAACTGCACGCCCAGCGCGTCCACCTGGCGCGGCGACAGCGCGGCATATGCCTGGCCATCAATGCTCACCTGCCCCGAGTCCGCCGCGTGGATACCCGCCAGGATCTTGATCAAGGTCGACTTACCGGCCCCGTTCTCGCCCACCAGACCGTGAATGGTGCCGCGTTCGACTTTCAGGCTCGCATCATCCAGCGCCACGGTGGCGCCAAAACGTTTGTGCAGGTGCTGCAAGTGCAACGCGGCCATCAATCACCCCGCAGTTGCTGGACCTGCGCCAGGTTGGCAGCCGTGGTCAGCAGCGTCGCTACGTGAGTTTCCTTGGGCAGGTCACGCTGCCCGGCCAGGTAACGGGCCACGTTCTGCACCGCAGTCTTGCCGATCAGTGCCGGCTGCTGGGCGACCACCGCGCCCACCGGCGAATTGGCCTGGCCGAGCAGCTCCAGCACTTCCGGCGTGCCGTCCACACCGTAGGTCTTGATTTCGGTGCGCTTGGCATCGATCAACGCCTTGCTCGCCCCCAGTTGCGGAATGTCCCACGCCGCCCAGATCGCCGAGACACTCCCGGCCGGGTACTTGTTGAGCAACGCCGACACCTGGGAATAGGCATCCTGCACGGTGTTGGGGATCACATCCCGCAACTCCGGCTCGATGATTTCCAGTTGCGGATGGTCCTTGAGCGCGAGCTTCAACTGGTCGTAGCGAATCGCGCACACCGGCACGCCGTAGAAGCCGTTGAACACCAGAATCTTGCCCTTGCCGCCAGCGTCCTTGATCAGTTGATCGGCCAGGGCCTTGCCGGTGGCGACGTTATCCGAGGTGGTGTTGTTGAGGCTGTACTGCGAAGGCGCATCAATGGTGAACAGCGGGATGCCGGCCTTGCTGATGCGCTTGAGCCACGGGTCGATCACGCTGAGGGTGCCGAGGGTCTGGATCACCGCATCGGGCTTCTGGGTGACCACGGTTTGCAGCTGGGTCACCAGGTTCTTGTCATTGCGCCCGGCGTCGAGGGTGATGGGCGTGCCGCCGAGGCGCTTGATCTCGTCGACCTGGGCCTGGAATGCCTTGATATCGAAATAGTGACTGGTGCCGGTCATGCTCACGGCAATGCGCTTGCCGGCCAGGGACGGCACTGCATCGTCGCCCTCGGCGGCCTGGGACAGCGCGGCATGGCCCAGCAACAGCGCTGCGCCAAGCCAGATGAAACGGGAACGCGAGAAAAAAGTGCAAGGCATACAAGGCTCCGCTGAGCGACGGGTGAAAGGGTTCACCTGTGTGTATTGCAGAGCCCATGCCACAAATTACTTTCAATAAAATCAATGCGATAAAAACAACGGGCGATGTTGTGCTGTCTCGAGCAAACCACAACTGTTCGACTGCTGTTGCACAGCCAACAGTTGCACGCCCCCAGGACCGTCGCGCGCTGCACGATCATTCAATATCCGGCCGGCCGTTGGGCCTAACTTAAGGCTCCAATGTCCTGAAACCCTGGAACCTACAATGCCTGCTAGCCAAGCTTCGACGAATTACGCTTCGATCAACTTCGCCCAGAAGTACGCCCTGTTCAGCGAGCAATGGGCGCCCAAGGTCGTCGCGCAGATGAACGACTACCAGTTCAAGGTGGTGAAGATTGAAGGTGACTTCATCTGGCACGACCATGCCGACACCGATGAAACCTTTATCGTCCTGGAAGGCACGCTGCGCATCGACTTCCGCGACGGCGCGGTGACCATCGGCCAAGGGGAAATGTACGTGGTGCCAAAAGGCGTCGAGCACAAGCCGCACGCGTTGGGTGAGGTGAAGTTGCTGTTGATCGAGCCCTGCGGTGTGTTGAACACCGGCGCCGAAGGTGGAGAGCGTACGGCAATCAACGACGTGTGGATTTAGCACCCTCCCGCGTTGCCTGTTTGGGCTAGTCTTCACCTCACTGTTTCTCCAGGCCAGGAGCACGCGTGATGAACAGGCAGCTCAAGATAACCTCAGTCCTCGTGATGACCCTGATGGCGTTGGCGGGCAACGCCTACGCCGGCACGGGCGCCTGCCCGCCCACCGATGCCCTTAAAGACGCGTTCAAAAAGACGCCGACCGGGGAAGTGGTCGTCTACACCGCGTCCGGCCCGGGCGGTCAGCAATGGACCGGGCAAAACCCGATGACAGAGCAGAAAGACCTGCACCAGGTCCACTTCGAAAAGGCGGTGATCCAAAGCAGCCAGGGTCAGTCGTCCGTGGCATGCCACTACCTGGATCAGAACCATGAGCCGGTGAGCATGACCCTGAAAAACCCGGTCAATGCCAAGCCCGTTGGCAGCGCATGGGCAGGCAACGAATGCACGGCAACCAACCCGGCGCTCTGCACCTTTGAATAGCCAGCACGCCGACAGTTTGTGGGGCGCACTGTTCCTTGCATCCTGCGCAACAGTCCTTTGTCATCAATCGCATTGATAGCTCCCTAACGAAACCTGCATGCTAGAGGGCTCGCTTTACGCTTATATCATTCCGAATGATAGTTACCTTTGTTTCATTCGATTCGTGAGATAGCACCCTGCCGAGCATGATCCGCCCATCTTAAATACATTGGCGGATGCACCTCATGGAACAGTCACTCAAACATTTGCGCTATCCCTTGGCCATTTTGGCCGTGATGGTGATGAGCGCCTGCGGCAAGGCGCCGGAGCAAGCGGCCGCCATGCCACCAAGCCACGTCAGCGTGGCCAAGGTGCTGGAACAACCGGTCAACGAATGGGACGAATTCACCGGCCGCCTCGAAGCGCCGGAAACCGTGGAGATCCGTCCGCGGGTGTCGGGCCAGATCGATCAGGTCGCCTTCACTGAAGGCGCGCTGGTCAAGAAAGGCGACCTGCTGTTCCAGATCGACCCTCGCCCATTCCAGGCTGAGGTGCGCCGCCTCGAAGCACAACTCGCACAAACCAAGGCCGCCGCCACCCGCAGCGATAACGAAGCCCAACGCGGCGAACGCCTGCGCCAGAGCAATGCGATCTCCGCCGAACTGGCCGACTCGCGCACCACCGCCGCCCAGGAAGCCCGCGCCGCTGTTGCCGGGATCCAGGCGCAGTTGGACCTGGCCAAGCTGAACCTGAGCTTCACCCGTGTCACCTCGCCCATCAGCGGCCGTGTCAGCCGTGCCGAGATCACCGCCGGCAACCTGGTGACCGCCGATGTCACCGCGCTGACCAGCGTGGTCTCCACCGACAAGGTCTACGCCTACTTCGACGCCGATGAGCGTGTGTACCTCAAGTACACCGAACTCGCGCGCCAGGGTCGCCGTGGCGCTACCACCCCGGTGTACCTGGGCCTGTCCAATGAAACCGGCAACCCGCACCTGGGCCAGATGAACTTCGTCGACAACCAGGTCAACCCGGCCACCGGCACCATTCGCGGTCGCGCCGTGTTTGATAACAGCAAGGGCGAATACACCCCTGGCCTGTACGCCCGCTTGAAGCTGGTGGGCAGCGGCACCTACTCCGCCGTGCTGATCAGCGACGAAGCCGTGGGCACCGACCTGGGCAAGAAATTCGTACTGGTGATGGACGGCGACAAGCCGGCCTATCGCGCCGTGGAACTGGGGCCGAAGATCGAAGGCTTGCGCATCGTGCGCAGCGGCCTGACCAAGGACGACACGATCATCGTCAAGGGCTTGCAGCGCGTTCGCCCGGGATCGCCGGTGGCGCCGGAAACCATCCCGATGGCCAGCAAGGAAACCCTCGCCGCCTTGGCACAACAACGACAAGCGCTTGAAGCCAGCAACCTGGAGCAAGTGGCGCCGGATAAAGCCGCGCCCAAGCTCGCCAGTGTCGCGACTCCACGCGGTTAAGGGATACGACTCAAGATGAATTTTTCCAAGTTCTTCATTTCGCGGCCGATCTTCGCAGCGGTGCTGTCGCTGTTGATCCTGATCGCCGGCGCGATTTCACTGTTCCAGCTGCCGATCAGTGAATACCCGGAAGTGGTACCGCCGACCGTCGTGGTCCGTGCCAACTTCCCGGGCGCCAACCCCAAGGTCATCGGTGAAACCGTGGCCGCGCCCCTGGAGCAAGCCATCACGGGCGTCGAGAACATGCTGTACATGTCTTCGCAATCGACCGCCGACGGCAAGCTGACCCTGACCATCACCTTCGCCCTGGGCACCGACCTGGACAACGCGCAGGTGCAGGTGCAGAACCGGGTAACCCGGACTCAGCCCAAACTGCCCGAGGAAGTGACGCGCATCGGTATTACCGTGGACAAGGCCTCTCCCGACCTGACCATGGTGGTGCACATCACCTCCCCCGATCAGCGCTACAACATGCTGTACCTGTCCAACTACGCGATCCTGAATATCAAGGATGAGCTGGCACGCCTGGGCGGCGTGGGTGACGTGCAGCTGTTCGGCATGGGCGACTACTCCCTGCGTGTGTGGCTCGATCCGAACAAGACCGCCTCGCGCAACCTGACCGCCACCGATGTGGTGACGGCCATCCGCGAACAGAACCGCCAGGTAGCGGCCGGTGCACTGGGCGCGCAACCTGCGCCGACTGACACCAGCTTCCAGCTGTCGGTCAACACCCAGGGCCGACTGGTCACTGAGGAAGAGTTCGAGAACATCGTCATCCGTGCCGGGGCTAACGGCGAAATCACGCGCCTGAAAGACATCGCGCGGGTTGAGCTGGGTTCCAGCCAGTACGCCCTGCGCTCGTTGATCGACAACCAACCGGCCGTGGCGATCCCGATCTTCCAGCGCCCGGGCTCCAACGCCATCGACATCTCCAATGAAGTACGCGCCAAGATGGCGGAGCTGAAACAGAGCTTCCCGGAGGGCATGGATTACCGCATCGCCTACGACCCTACCGTGTTTGTGCGGGGTTCCATCGAGGCCGTGGTTCACACCTTGTTTGAAGCACTGATCCTGGTGGTGCTGGTGGTGATCCTGTTCCTGCAGACCTGGCGCGCATCGATCATTCCGCTGGTGGCAGTGCCGGTATCGTTGATCGGTACCTTTGCGGTGATGCACCTGTTTGGCTTCTCGCTCAACGCGCTGTCGCTGTTCGGACTGGTGTTGGCGATTGGTATCGTGGTGGACGACGCCATCGTGGTGGTGGAGAACGTCGAGCGCAACATCGAGCTTGGACTGGAACCGTTCCCGGCCACCGAAAAGGCCATGAGCGAAGTGACTGGCCCGATCATCGCGACCGCGTTGGTACTGTGTGCGGTGTTTATTCCAGCGGCCTTTATCAGCGGCTTGACCGGCCAGTTCTATAAGCAGTTCGCCTTGACCATTGCGATCTCGACGGTGATTTCGGCGTTCAACTCGCTGACCCTGTCGCCCGCCCTGGCAGCGGTCTTGCTCAAAGGCCACAACGCACCGAAAGACGGCTTCTCCAGGTTCCTCGACAAGATGCTGGGCGGCTGGTTGTTCAAACCGTTCAACCGCTTCTTCGACAAGGCCAGCCATGGTTACGTCGGCACCGTACGCCGGGTGATCCGCGGCAGTGGCATCGCGCTGTTCCTGTATGCCGGCCTGATGGTCCTGACCTGGATGGGCTTTGCCCACACGCCGACCGGTTTCGTACCGGCCCAGGACAAGCAATACCTGGTGGCCTTCGCACAATTGCCGGACGCCGCGAGCCTGGACCGCACCGAAGACGTGATCAAGCGCATGTCCGACATCGCCATGAAACAACCCGGCGTGGAAAGCGCGATTGCCTTCCCTGGCTTGTCGATCAACGGTTTTACCAACAGCCCGAACAACGGCATCGTGTTCGTGACCTTGAAGCCGTTCGATGAGCGTAAGGACCCGAGCCTGTCTGCCGGTGCGATTGCCGGTGCACTGAACGGCAAGTACAGCAGCATCCAGGAAGCCTACATGGCGATCTTCCCACCGCCGCCGGTACAGGGCCTGGGTACGATCGGCGGGTTCCGCCTGCAGGTCGAAGACCGTGGCAACCTGGGTTACGACGAGCTGTACAAAGAAGTGCAGAACATCATTACCAAGAGCCGTGGCGTGCCTGAGTTGTTCGGCCTGTTCACCAGCTACACGGTCAACGTGCCCCAGGTCGATGCTGCCATCGACCGCGAAAAGGCCAAGACCCACGGCGTGGCGATCAGCGACATCTTCGACACCCTGCAGATCTACCTGGGTTCGTTGTATGCCAACGACTTCAACCGCTTCGGGCGCACCTATCAGGTCAACGTGCAGGCTGAGCAACAGTTCCGCCAGGATGAAGACCAGATCGGCCAGCTGAAAGTGCGCAACAACAAAGGCGAGATGATCCCGCTGGCGACCTTCATCAAGGTCAGCGACACCTCCGGCCCGGACCGCGTGATGCACTACAACGGCTTCATCACGGCCGAGATCAACGGCAACGCCGCACCGGGCTACAGCTCCGGCCAGGCCCAGGCGGCGATCGAGAAACTGTTGAAAGACGAACTGCCCAACGGCATGACCTACGAGTGGACCGACCTGACCTATCAGCAAATCCTCTCGGGCAACACCGCGCTGTTCGTGTTCCCGCTCTGCGTACTGCTGGCGTTCCTGGTACTGGCCGCCCAATACGAAAGCTGGAGCCTGCCACTGGCGGTGATCCTGATCGTACCGATGACCCTGCTGTCGGCCATCACCGGGGTGATTATCTCCGGCGGCGACAACAACATCTTTACCCAGATCGGCCTGATCGTACTGGTGGGCCTGGCGTGTAAGAACGCGATTCTGATCGTCGAGTTCGCCAAGGATAAACAGCAGGAAGGCCTCGACCCGCTCGCTGCGGTACTGGAAGCCTGCCGTCTGCGTCTGCGGCCGATCCTGATGACCTCGTTTGCCTTCATCATGGGTGTGGTGCCGCTGGTGATGTCCAGCGGTGCCGGTGCCGAGATGCGTCATGCCATGGGTGTGGCGGTGTTCTCCGGGATGATCGGCGTGACCTTCTTCGGTCTGCTGCTGACGCCAGTGTTCTATGTACTGATCCGCCGGTTTGTTGAACGCGGTGAAGCGCGCAAAGCAGCCAAGGCCTTGAAGCTGGAGACACAGCAATGAGCGTGAAAGTATTTTTGCCGAGCTTGCTGGTACTGGCGCTGAGCGCCTGTGCCGTGGGCCCGGACTATAAAACCCAGCCACTGGAGGCGGCCAACGTAACGGCCGCCGCCGACGCCAAGCAGTACGACCACGCGAAGTTCGAAGGCATCTGGTGGCAGCAGTTCGAGGACCCGACCCTTAACCAGTTGGTGACTCAATCCCTGAACGGTAACCGTGACCTGCGGGTGGCATTTGCCCGCCTGCGGGCAGCCCGGGCGATTCGTGACGACGCCGCCAATGACGTGATGCCGGTGATCACCAGCCGCGCCAGCAGCGACGTGGGCAAAGGCCAGATCCCGGGCCAGACCACTAAACGTGTCAACAGCGAGCGTTATGACCTGGGCCTGGACATGGCCTGGGAAGTGGACTTGTTCGGGCGGATCCGCCGCAACCTGGAGGCCAGCGACGCTGACCAACAGGTTGCCGAGGCCGACCTGTATCAACTGCAAGTCACCATGATTGCCGAATTGGTGGACGCTTACGGTCAACTGCGGGGCGCGCAACTGCGCGAGAAAATCGCGGTGGCCAACCTGAAGAACCAGGAAGACTCGCGCGGCATCACCGTCAGCCTGCGGGATGCCGGTGTGGGTGATCAGCTCGATGTGGTGCGGGCCGATGCGCGGCTGGCGGCTGTAGAAGCCAGTGTGCCGCAGCTGCAGGCTGAGGAAGTGCGCGAGCGTAATCGCATCGCTACCCTCCTCGGCCAGCGTCCGGACAAGTTGACCGTGGACTTGAGCCCGAAAGATTTGCCGGCGATTGCCAAGGCCTTGCCGATTGGTGATCCGGGGCAACTGTTGCAACGTCGTCCGGACATTCTCAGTGCCGAGCGTAAGTTGGCAGCGGCCACGGCGCGGATTGGGGTGGCCAAGGCTGATCTGTTTCCGCGGGTGAGCCTCAGTGGGTTCCTCGGGTTTACCGCTGGGCGGGGTTCACAGATTGGTTCGGCGGCGGCGAATGCGTGGTCCCTGGGGCCGAGCATTACCTGGGCGGCGTTTGACCTGGGCAGTGTGCGGGCAAGGTTGCGTGGTGCGGATGCCGAGGCGGATGGTGCTCTGGCGAGCTATGAGCAGCAGGTGTTGCTGGCGCTGGAAGAATCGGAGAACGCCTTCAGTGATTACGGTAAACGCCAGCAGCGGTTGGTTTCGCTGATTCGTCAGAGTGAGTCGAGCCGGGCTGCTGCGGATCTGGCGGAGATTCGTTACCGCGAAGGGACGGTGGATTTCCTGGTGTTGCTGGACGCGCAACGTGAGCGTTTGGCTGCCGAGGATTCGCAGGCTCAGGCCGAGGTGGATCTGTATCGGGGGATTGTCGCGATTTACAAGGCGTTGGGGGGTGGGTGGCAGCCGAGTACCACCATTGCCAGTGCCAAGTGATGTGATTTAAAGAGCTCCTTTGGTTGGTCGCATCCAGCCAATTTTTAGCCCCGTGCCGTCATTCGGTCGCGGGGGTTTTTTTTGGCTCGTTTGTGGTGGGTACATATCCGTTATTTCGGTCAGGGCTGCTATTGGTTCCGCTCTTACAGCGGCTCACTTTTGAAGAGCGCAAAAGTAAGCAAAACGCTCTTGCCCCACCACTCGGCACCTCGCTTGGGCTCGGTGTGCCCTCCGGCTTTGGACCGTGGGCCGCCGTCATGGGCCATCCTTGGCCCAGGACGGCTAACCCTGCGTCCTGCCGGGTTACCCACGCTCCAAAGCCTGCGTTCGGCCAGCGTGGTTTAACGGGGCGCCTAAGATCAAATCAAAACCAGAGCACAGCGGCCTCCCGGCCGGCTTGAGTGTTGAAGAGCCAAATCAAAATCTAAAGCGGTCACGGTCCAAATGTGGGAGCGGGCTTGCTCGCGAAGGTCGTTAACGATGACGTTGGCATTCTGGATGAACGCGCCGCCCTCAAGTTTTTCGCGAGCAAGCCCGCTCCCACAGAAAAGCAGCTCTGCTTTCGCTCTGGTTTTTGCTTTTGCTCTTCAACACTCAAGCCGGCCGGGAGCCCCCGGTGTCAGGGTAGTTGTCGTGTCTCCCATTTTTTAAAAAACATTCCGGGGCGGCAAGAGCGTGGTCATGCCTTTCTACTCAGAAGAACGCAAAGCTGCGCTGCTAAAAATGATGCTTCCGCCCCTGAACCTCTCGGCGGCGGAGGTTGCTCGCCGCGAGGGTTGCAGTGATATGTCTCTCCATTATTGGCGCAAACAAGCCGCTGCCAGAGGAACGCAATTGTCCGACGCCAAACAACCTGTTGAGAATTAGTCAGCCGAATCCAAAATGGCGGTCATCATAGAAACAGCAGCTTTGTCAGAGCTGGAACTGGGTGAGTACTGCCGGCGCAAAGGGATTTTTCCTGAGCAAATCACTGATTGGCGCAATGCATTTATCGCCAGTAGCACCCAGCAAACAAAGGTTAAAAATGTAAACACCAGCCAGTCGAAGAACGATAAAAACCGTATCCGCGAGCTTGAACGCGAACTGCGGCGCAAGGATGCGGCATTGGCGGAGACGGCGGCGTTACTGGTGTTGCGAAAAAAGCTCAATGCCTACTGGGGGAGCGACGACGAGGGCAGCTGACCTTGTTGCCAGAACGGTATTTACTCGTCGGTTGGCTCAATGAAGCCATCGCGGCGGGCGCCCGCAGGGCGCCTGCTTGTCTGGAGGTCGGCATTTCGCTACGAACGCTGCAACGCTGGAGTTTGCCTGAAGAAATGCTGGCAGATGGGCGTACCACAACGGTAAGACCTGCGCCCAGCAACGCGCTCAGTGAGTTCGAGCGCCAGGCCATCGTGGCGCTGTGCAACAGCAAGGTATACGCGCACCTGCCACCGAGTCAGATCGTGCCGCAACTGGCAGACGAGGGGCGTTATGTGGCCTCAGAAGCGACGTTTTATCGTGTGTTGCATGCCGCTGGCCAGCAGCAGCATCGTTCGCGTGCCAAGCGGCCCCATCGTCATCAGGCACCCACCACTTATGCAGCGACTTCTGCTAATCAGGTGTGGTCGTGGGACATCACGTACTTGCCGTCACCCGTTCGCGGGAAGTTTTACTACCTTTATCTGATCGAGGATATCTACAGCCGAAAGGCGGTGGGCTGGGAAGTTTACGACGTAGAAAGTGGTGAAAAAGCAGCGGTATTACTGCAACGAAGCGTGACCCAGGAAAAGTGCTGGCGCCAGCCGCTGGTGCTGCACTCCGACAACGGCGCGCCGATGAAGTCGGTGACCCTGCTGACCAAGATGTACGATCTGGGCATCACGCCATCGCGTGGTCGACCGCGGGTCAGCAACGACAACCCGTACTCGGAATCACTGTTCAGGACACTGAAATATTGCCCGCAGTGGCCGCTAGGTGGTTTTAACAGCCTGGATGATGCGCGTGTTTGGGTGAGGGATTTTATGACCTGGTACAACACCGAGCATCGTCATAGCCGAATCCGTTTTGTGACACCGGCTCAACGTCACGAGGGAAAAGATCAGGAAATCCTGGCCCGGCGCGACGCAATCTATGGGCAGGCTAGAGAAAGAAGACCGGAACGTTGGTCAGGTGAGACACGCAACTGGAAACCAGTCGGAACGGTATATCTGAACCCCGAAAGGGAGCTGACAGTGAGCATCAAGGTCGCGTAGCACCACGGTGGACGCGACAACTACCTTGAAAAACGCCGGGAGGCCGCTGTGCTCTTGATCTTGCTTTTGATCTTGATCTGCGGGCCCCGTTAACCACGATGGCCGCAAGTAGGCACGGTGGAGCGTGTAAATCGGCAGGGATGCCGATTTAGCCGCGCCGGGCCATGGATGGCCCGTCGCGGCGGCCCGCGGAATCGGGCCGGAGTGCGGGCATGCCGAGCCTAGGCGAGGCACCGAGTGGTGGGGCAAAGACCTTTTGGTTACTTTTGGCTGGGCCGGCATTCCGGGCGTTTGCCAAAAGTGACCCGCTGTAAGAGCGGAACCATAAGCCGCCGTTACCGCAGCAACGGATATGTACCCAATACAGCTACCGCGCAAGCACCATGGCAAAATACCCAAACACCGTGAGCAAAATCCCCGACACCGCATACGCCACCGGAAACCCAATCCACGGCACCGTACTATCAATTTCCTTGGCCGCCTCCCGCGCAGGCCCCGAGTGACTCCGCGCCCCCGCAACACCGCCCATGAGAATCGCCGGATTAATCTTGAACACATGAAACCCCACAGCCCAAACAATAAACGGTGGAATCGTGCAAGCCACAAACCCAAGCAAAAAGATCTTCAACGCAATGATCGCGCTGATCTGCGAAACCAGATTGGCCCCGGCATTCACCCCCACGATCGCGACAAAGAAAATCAGTCCCATGTCCTCGAGAATGTTGCGCGCCGCATTCGGCGTATTCCCAAAAAACCGCACCCGCGACACCAGCGACGAGACGATAATCCCCGACACCAGCAACCCACCCGCATTCCCCAGGCCCACCGCCGCCCCGAACGCCGGCACTTGAATCAGGCCGATCAGCAACCCCAGCACCATGCCCAACGACAGCGTGAGCAAATCGGTCGCCGTACTCGGCCGCCCCGCCTTGCCCAGTAACGCCGTGGCCTTGTCGATAGCACTGCGCAAGCCAATCAAGTGCATCACATCCAGACGCTGCAACCGCGTTTCCAGCCCCACCGGAATCGGTGCCCCTCCCCGCTCAATCCCCACCAACTGCACCTGCCCGGCAATCGGCGACTGGCTGAATTCCTTGAGCGCCTTGCCCACTGCATTCTTGTGGGTCACCAGAATCACCGCTTCATCCAGCGGTATATTCAGGGCCCGGGCATCCGGCACCTCCGGCCCGATCAGGCCCATGTGGTCGGTCAGTGCATCCAGGCTGCCACCCAGGGCAATCACATCGCCCAACTGCAACACCAATGTCGGATCGGCTCCCAGCAACTCGTCGCCACGCTCGATGTTCTCGATCTGGTACAGCGCAAAGCGCTGGCGAAACTGCGCGATGCTTTGTCCTACCAGCTCCGGGTTTACCAGGCGATAAGCCCGCAGATCAAACGGTCGATAGCCGCTGAGCCCGGCATCGTCGACGTTCGGCACGCCGTGCTCCACCTCAAACTCTTTGGCGGCCTTGCGCGCATCCACGCCCCACCAGCGCGGCAGGTATTTGCAGATCAAAATGATCCCGACTGTGCCCCAGATATAGGTGATGCCGTAGGACAGCGCGATCATCGCCGTGGCCGCTGCCGCCGTGGTGCCCGGCGGCAGTGGCACCACGCCCGAGGTGATGGCCTGTTCGGCGGAACCAATGGCCGCCGACATGGTTTGCGAACCGGCGAGAATCCCGCCTGCCGCGCCTACCGGCAGGGACAGCAGCCGCACGCCGAGCACCACGATGCCCAGCCCCAGGAACGAGGACAGAATCGCCAGGAAGGTAAACTTCAGGCCATCGCCCTTGAGGCTGTTGATGAACGAAGGCCCGACCCGCAACCCGACGCCGTACATGAACAGGTAATAAAACAGGCTCTTGGTGAAGTTATCGAGTTCGAAATGCACGCCGTAGTACGACGCCCAGGTCGCAATCGCGCAGCCGATCACAATGGCCCCGGCCACCGCGCCCAGGCCGTAGCCCTTGATGGTGCCGCGCCCTACCCAGACGGACAGGCCAACCACCAGGAACAGCAGGATGTAAGGGTTGTCGTGCAGGAAAGTAAAGAAGGCAGTCACGATGATTCGTACCTGGCGATGCAACGCTAAAGGTACCGGGCCGCGAGGCCCGGTGAGTGTTCAGTGCGTTCAGTCGAGGTTCGGGGTGTCGGCCGGGATGACCGGGTCGGCGATGGCGCCATGGCTGAAGCTGGGGCCCGCGTCGGAATGCTCCACCGGGTTTTTCTGCAGGTAGGCAACGGCCTTGCGCAGGTCCTCCAGCAGCAACGCCACCAGGTCACGACTCACGCCATGCCGCACCAGGATGCGCTGTACCACGATGTTCTGACGGTCGGACGGCAACGGGTAAGACGCAATCTGCCAGCCGCGCATGCGCACACGCTCCGACAGGTCGTAGAGGCTGAAGCCGTGGTCTACGCCGTCCTTGAGCTTGTAGCAGACCGCCGGCAGCCCGTCCTTGCCGTCGTACACCAGTTCCAGTGGGGCGAACTGGGCGATTTCCGATGCCAGCCACTGCGCCGTATCGGAGCACGCCTGTTGAATACGGGTGTAGCCGTCACGCCCGAGCCGCAGGAAGTTGTAGTACTGGGCGATGATTTCACCGCCGGGCCGGCTGAAGTTCAGGGCAAAGGTCGCCATGTTGCCGCCCAGGTAGTCGACGTAGAAAATCAGCTCTTCCGGCAGGTCTTCAGTGGAGCGCCAGATCACCCAGCCCACGCCAAGCGGCGCCAGGCCGTACTTGTGGCCGGAAGCGTTGATCGACTTGACGCGCTCGATCATAAAGTCCCATTGCAGCTCTTGCTGAATGAACGGGGCGATAAACCCACCGCTCGCCGCGTCGACATGAATCGGAATATCCAGGCCAAGATCGCGTTGCATCGAGTCCAGCTCGGCCGCCAAGGCGGCGACCGGTTCGTAGATCCCGGTAAAGGTCACGCCCAGGGTCGCCACCACGCCAATGGTGTTCTCGTCGCAATATTCCCGCAGGTCGGCCGGGCGCAGGCCTAATGCATCACCACGCAACGGCACTTCGCGGATTTCCACATCGAAATAGCGGGCGAATTTCTTCCAGCAAATCTGCACCGGACCACACACAAAGTTCGGTTTGTCGGTGGGCAACCCCGCCGCTTCCCGGCGTTTTTTCCAGCTCCACTTAAGGGCCAGGCCACCGAGCATCGCCGCTTCGCTGGAGCCCGTGGTGGAACAGCCAACGGTTTGCCAGGACTTCGGCGCGTGCCACAGGTCGGCAATGATGTGCACGCACCGGTTTTCAATCTCGGCCGTCTGCGGGTACTCGTCCTTGTCGATCATGTTCTTGTCGAGGGCGTCGGCCATCAACTGCTGCACTTCGGGCTCGACCCAGGTGGTGCAGAAGGTCGCCAGGTTTTGCCGGGAATTGCCGTCCAGCAGCAGTTCGTCGCGCACCAGGTTGTAGGCGGCGGACGGCGTGGTCGAGTGGTCCGGAAGGCGATATTTGGGCAGCTTGTGCTGGGCGGAGCCACTCGAATAGACGTCTTCGATGGCTTGGTCCTGAGTCTCTACGGTTCTGTGAAGTGCCATGAAATCCTGCTCTTGAATGAGGGAAATGGCGTAGACGTTGATCGCGACAAATGCCGATCAGGCTGCGTCAGGAAACGAACGATGGAGCGGTGGCGCCGAATATCACACCCATGGAGGCACAGGTAAGTGAGCCAGGTCATTAAAGCCGTGGATAGTCAGTGCAGCCTGGCAGTGACCTATTGGCTCAGTGCTTCGTTCAATATCAGGCTGCGATAGTGTCCGGGGTTGGAGCCCGACCACTTGCGAAACGCCTTGTAGAACGAGCTGGCATCGGCAAACCCCAGCCGCATGGCGATCTCGGCAAAGCTGATGTCGGCGTCTGCCAGCCAGACGATCGCCAATTCCTTGCGCACGCTGTCCTTGAGGCCCTGGTAGGTCTGCCCTTCTTCCGCCAGGCGCCGGCGCAGGGTCGAGGCCGACATGCACAGTGAAGCGGCCAGGCCTTCGGTTTCCGGCCAGGTGTCGGCAGGCATCTGCCGCAGGTCGGTCTTGATGCGGGTGGCGAGGCTGTCCGGGTCGCGGTATTTGACCAGGATGTTGGCGGGCGCGTGGGCCAGGAAACGCTTGAGTTCTTCCGGGCTGCGCTTGATCGGCAGGTCGAGGCAGTCGGCGGAGAAAATCATCCGGGTGCGCGGCCGGTCGAAGCGCAAGTTGTCGGAGAACATCACTTGGTAGTCGTCGCAGAAGTCCGGCGGCGAGCAGCGCAGCTCAATCGCCAGGATCGGAATGCGTCGCCCCGCCAGCCAACAGGCGACGCCGTGGACGATCATCCAGTAGGCGAAGTAGGTGAAGGCCCGCTTCGGTTCGTGCTCTGGCTCCAACAATACGATTTCCGCCAGACTCTGCTGGCGTACCAGTTGCGCCGGCATGCGCTCGAGCATCAGCGACAGGAAGCCCAGGCCGGTTTCCAGCGCGGCGGCCAGGGTCGGTTGTGCCATGGAGGCCCGGCACAGGAATTCCAGGCTGCCGGATTTGAGCTTGCGCGGATCCATGCCAAAGAATTCATCGTCCATGCGCCGTGCCAGCAGGCGCCAGAGGCGCGCGTAAGCCGTTGCCGGAACACGTGCGTTTGGCTGTTCCAGCAGCGCTGGACTGATCCCGACTTTGCTCAACACTTCATCGGTCGCCGCACCCGGCGCGCAGCTCTGCAACAGGGCTTCGCGGACCAGTTGGATGGAAATCGTGTCTTTTTCCGACATGGGGAATGGCGCAATCCGGTGGCTGGGACGATGCCGCGCATTCTAGTGGCGGTTACGGTTTGCCACCATCGTTCAGTCAAGGTTCAGTAAAGGTCAATATTTCTTGTTTAGCAATGAGTATCATTATGTTACAACTTAGCCTCCTATCTAGTGACGATTCGGTGCCGAATGCTTGTTCCTTTTCTCATCATGCTGCGCGAAGGCATAGAAGCCGCCTTGATCGTTGGCATTATTGCCAGCTACCTCAAGCAAACTGGCCGTGGCCAGTACATGCCCGCAGTGTGGATCGGCGTGTTTCTGGCTGCAGCCCTGGCGCTGCTGGTCGGCGGTGGCCTGGAACTGGTGAGTGCCGAATTCCCGCAGAAACAACAGGAACTGTTCGAAGGCATCGTCGGCCTGGTGGCTGTGGGCATTCTCAGCTCCATGGTGTTCTGGATGCGCAAGGTGGCGCGCTCCATCAAGCATTCCCTGCATGAATCCCTTGATCACGCCCTCGCCGGTTCCAAACACCAGGTCACAGCGCTGATCGCCATGGTGTTTTTCGCCGTAGCCCGGGAAGGCCTGGAAACCGTGTTCTTCCTGCTGGCGGTGTTCCAGCAAAGCGAAGGCCCGGGTGCGCCGATTGGCGCCCTGCTCGGCCTGATCCTGGCGATCATCGTCGGCTTCCTGATCTACACCGGCAGCATGCGCCTGAACCTCGGCGCGTTCTTCCGCTGGACCGGGCTGTTCATCCTGGTGGTTGCCGCCGGCATCCTCGCCAACTCGGTACAAGCCCTGCACGAAGCCGGGGTGTGGAACCACCTGCAAACCGTCCTGTTCGATTTCAGCGCGACGCTGCCGATGGATGGCCCGCTGGGCTCGGTGCTGGCCGGCATGTTCGGCTATCAGGACGCCCCGACCGTCAGCACCCTCGGCGCCTACCTGATTTACCTGGTGGTGGCCCTGGTGATGTTCTTCCTGCCCGCGCCGCCCAGCAAGCCGGCTACCCGCACAACTTCTTCCGTTTCCAGCCAGTAAGGACCGCCTCTTGTCCAACCAAACCCCTCAACCGGCTCCGCCGTCCCGCGCCTTGCGCTGGGCGGTGGGCGGCTCGGTGGTCGTGATGATCGCCGCCGGTGGCCTGTTCTACTACGCCTCGCAACTGGCTGCCTCCAAGCGCCAGGCCAACCACAATGAAATCGCGGTGACGATCCATGCCCACAGCTGCGAGCCAAATGCGCTGACGGTGCCGGCCGGACGCGCCAGTTTCCGCATCATCAACCGCTCGGACCGTGCCGTGGAATGGGAAATCCTCGACGGCGTGCTGGTGGTCGAAGAGCGCGAAAACATCGCCCCGGGCCTGAGCCAGGTGATCAACGCCAACCTGCTGCCCGGTGACTACCAGATCACCTGCGGCCTGCTGAGCAACCCACGAGGCACCTTGACGGTGACGCCGACTGCCGAGTCGGACGCGCAAGCCAAGGCCAAGCCGTCGATGGTGGCGTTTATCGGCCCGCTGTCGGAATTCCGCGTGTACCTGAGCAGCCAGGGCAGCGCGCTGGTCAAGGCCGTTACGGCACTTGAGCAGGCCATCGAAGCCGGCGACCTCGCCCAGGCCCAGGCACTTTATGTACCGGCCCGCGAGGCCTACCAGCGTCTGGCCCCGGCCTCGCAACGCCTGGCGGAACTGGACAACGCGATCAACGCCCGCGCCGACTACTTTGAAAAACGCGAGCAGGACCCGGCGTTCAGCGGCTTCCACCGCCTCGAGTACGGCCTGTTCCAGCAACGCAACCTCGACGGCCTGGCGCCGATTGCCCAGCGCCTGGTCACCGATGTGACCAGCCTCAAGCAACAGTTGCTGGCCCAGTCGCTGCCGCCGGAGCAACTGGTGAGCATCGTGGTGCGCAACCTCAACAGCCTGGCCGACGTACGCGCCGCCAGCGGCGAGGAAGAACGCTACAGCCACACCGACCTCAACGGCTTCGCTGCCAACCTGGACGCCGCCCGCAAAGTGGTCGACCTGATGCGTCCGCTGTTGACCAAATCCGCCGCGCAATTGTTGCCGGGGATCGACAGTGCGATCAGCGCCCTCGACGCCGAACTCAACGGTTTGAAAGTCGATGGCCGCTACGCCTCGTATGACAGCGTTACCGCCGATCAGCGCAAGCAGATCGCCGACAAGGCCAAGGCTCTGGCCGTTGCACTCGATGGAATCGACCCCGCCCTTGGCCTTTCCGGCCTGAAGTGAAGACGACCGTAGATATGAGTGATTCAGAACAGTTTTCATCCCAGCGCCGTCGTGTATTGCTGGGCATGGCCGCCACCGGCGCCGCGATTGCCGGCAGCAGCCTGAGCTGCCCGGCGATGGCCGCCAACGCTGCCGCGCAAGTCACCACCGCGCCCAGCAGTGAAAAGACCCAGGACCACCACGATTACCGTGGCAAGCACCAGACCGGCATCGTCACCCCGCGCCCGGCCTGCGGCATGCTCGTGGCATTCGACGTGTTGGCCAGCGACCGCGAGGACCTGGAGCGGCTGTTCCGCACCTTGAACGAGCGCATCGCGTTCCTGATGACCGGCGGCACCGTGGTGCAAGTCGACCCGAAACTGCCCCCCACCGACTCCGGCATCCTCGGCCCGGTGGTAACGCCGGACAACCTGACCATCACCGTGTCGGTGGGCGAGTCGCTGTTCGACGAACGCTTCGGCCTGGCCGCGGCCAAGCCCAAGCGCCTGATCCGCATGGTCGGTTTCCCCAACGATGCGCTGGAACCGGCGCAGTGCCACGGCGACCTGAGCCTGCAGTTCAGCTCCAACACCCCGGACACCAATATCCACGCCCTGCGCGACATTGTGAAAAACCTGCCGGACCTGCTGCTGGTGCGCTGGAAACAGGAAGGCAGCGTGCCGCCCCAGGCCCCTGCCCGCCCTGGCGAGCCGGCGCAAAGCGCGCGTAACTTCCTCGGTTTCCGCGACGGCTCGGCCAACCCGAACTCCAACGACAACAAGGCGATGGACCAGATTGTGTGGGTGCAACCGGGCAGTGACGAACCGGCCTGGGCCGCCAATGGCAGCTACCAGGCGGTGCGGATCATCCGCAACTTCGTCGAGCGCTGGGACCGCACGCCCCTGCAAGAGCAAGAAAGCATCATTGGCCGGATCAAGACCAGTGGCGCGCCCATGGATGGCCAGAAAGAAACCCAGGTGCCGGACTACAGCAAGGACCCGGAAGGCAAGTTGACCAAGCTCGATGCCCACATCCGCCTGGCCAACCCGCGCACCCCACAGACCCAGGCCAACCTGATCCTGCGCCGGCCGTTCAACTACTCCAACGGCGTCAACAAAAACGGTCAGCTGGACATGGGGCTGTTGTTCATCTGCTACCAGGCTGACCTGGAGAAAGGCTTTATCAGCGTGCAAACCCGGCTCAACGGCGAGCCCCTGGAGGAATACCTGAAGCCGGTCGGCGGCGGTTATTTCTTCACCTTGCCAGGCGTCACCGGGGACAAGGATTTCATCGGGCGCACGCTGCTTGATGCGACACATCCACACACCACTGCCAAAACCTAAAACAAACCCCAGAGCGGAAATCGTCCCATGAAGAAGTCGTCTCTCGCATTGTCGTTGTTAATGAGCCTTTCGCCGCTGGCGGCCTTTGCCGCCACCGCGCCGCTGGACCTGGTAGGGCCGGTGTCGGACTACAAGATTTACGTCACCGAAGAAATCGGCGAACTGGTTACCCAGACCCAGGCGTTCACCGACGCCGTGAAAAAAGGCGACCTGTCCGCCGCCAAGAAACTGTACGCGCCAACCCGCGTTCACTATGAGTCCATCGAGCCGATCGCCGAGCTGTTCAGCGACCTCGACGCCTCCATCGACTCCCGTGTGGACGACCACGAGAAAGGCGTGAAAGCCGAAGACTTCACCGGCTTCCACCGCATCGAGTACAGCCTGTTCTCCGAGAACACCACCAAAGGCCTCGACGCCCTGGCGGACAAGCTCAACAGCGACGTACTGGACCTGAAAACCCGCGTGGACGGCCTGACCTTCCCGCCGGAAAAAGTCGTGGGTGGCGCTGCTGCCCTGCTGGAAGAAGTGGCCGCGACCAAGATCTCCGGTGAAGAAGATCGCTACAGCCACACCGACCTGTATGACTTCCAGGGCAACATCGACGGCGCGAAGAAAATCGTCGACCTGTTCCGTCCGCAGATCGAGAAGCAAGACAAGGCCTTCGTCGCCAAAGTCGACAAGAACTTCGCCACCGTGGACAAGATCCTGGCCAAGTACAAAACCAAGGATGGCGGTTTCGAGACCTACGACAAGGTCAAGGAAGCCGACCGTAAAGCCCTGGTTGGCCCGGTCAACACCCTGGCAGAAGACCTGTCCACCTTGCGTGGCAAGCTTGGCTTGAACTGATGCACCTCACTCGCGGGCCCTTCGTGCCCGCGAGTACTCCCCGCTCCAGCGCCCTCGTTACACTCGTCTGTACCTGTCAACCTTGACAGTAGACGCTCAGCTCGAAGTGGCCTCTCATTGGACATGGGGCGCTGACGGGTGTCAGTACCCGCCTCCCTTTTATGGAAGCCGAGTCATGAGCAGCGAACTGAACGACCTCACCACCTTTGATAACTTCGATATGAACGGCTGGCACCCAGAAGGCGCGCCATCCAAGATCGAGAGAAGTGGCAATCAGTACAACCTGGTCAGACACGCGTCACCGATTCCCTTCTTTAGGCTGTCGAAATCATTGCCGCTGGAAAGCCATAGCGAATACGCATTCAGATTCACAGGCGAAGGGCGTCACCGTGTACAACTCACCATTACCGTACCCTCAAAAGAAAGATTGGTTGAGCGAGAGGTAACCTTCCAAGGTTTAGGCACCATCATCAGCATTCCCATTACCACCGGACCGTTGAAACCAGAAGATAAGAGTTTGATCCTGGTTTGGACAACGCTGGCGGAACAAGATCAAGACAGAACGTTTAAACTCGGGGAGTTGCACATTATTGGTGTTCCGCCAGAACGCTGAGGCCACCTGCCTTGCCAGGAGAAAGCGGGCCCCATCGCTGGGCTTGGATAACGGCCCTCGCGGGTTGATACCGGATTAACCTCTTAGGTCACGGGCCCTACAAAATCCGATACAACAACCGCTCGATCCGCACCCGGCTGACCCGGCGCAAGAACTTGCCGACGGCCGCCGGGTACTCCACCAGGGTTTCCAGCTGCTGGTAGCGTTCAATACGCGAGGTGTGCTGGAAAATCTCGGCAAGCTCGGCGCGCCGTGGCCCAACCCACTCACCCTTGGGGTCATCGATGAGCAAGGCGTTTTCCAGGTCGAGGCGAAACGCCCGCGGGTTGATGTTGTTGCCGGTCAGCAAGGTGTAGCGCTGGTCGACCCACATGCCCTTGAGGTGGTAGGTATTGTCGCCGTCACGCCACAGGTGCAGGTTCAGCTGGCCGCTGTCAATCATGCGCTGGTGACGCTTGGCGAAACGTCGCAGGCTGATTTCGTAGAGATACGGCAGCGCGGCGATGACCTTGAATGGCTCGCTCGGCGGGATGTAGAAGTCGTTGGCGGTCTTGTCACCGACGATGATGTCGATCTTTACCCCGCGCGCCA
Source organism: Pseudomonas sp. PAMC 26793 (assembly GCF_000313235.1). Lineage (NCBI taxonomy): Bacteria > Pseudomonadati > Pseudomonadota > Gammaproteobacteria > Pseudomonadales > Pseudomonadaceae > Pseudomonas > Pseudomonas sp. PAMC 26793. Next base: position 77,491 of record NZ_AMXG01000051.1, on the reverse strand, counting down.
GGGCGCGGTTGATTTCCCGGGTTACCGGCAGCGGCAGGTTGAAGTATGGGGTGCAGATAGTCAGCTGGTGCTGGGCGCTGGCAATCAGCTCACAGATCACTCGGCTCAGGGGGTTGTTCTTGCATACGCCCAACAACGGACTGACCGTCAGGTTGCCGTTGGCCAACTGCCCCGCCGTGGTGTCATACACCGCGTGTTTCAGGCGGCTGCGCAGGTCGCCGATGTCGTTGCGCAGGCTGCGGGTGGTCGGTGGGTTGGGCAGGTCCAGGCGATGCACCGCCTTGGCGGCCACCAGGCCGTGTTCCACCAGGTGCTGCATCGAGTCGGCCAGCGCCTTGTTGTGGATCAGGTGGTAACGGTCGTAGCGGTATTTGTCGAACTTGTGCAGGTACACGTTATTCAGGCTGGCGCCGCTGTACAGCACGCTGTCATCGATCACAAAGCCCTTGAGGTGCAGCACGCCGAACAATTCGCGGGTTTGTACCGGCACGCCATACACCGGCACTTCAGTGCTGTGGGATTGGGTCATGGCCTGGTACCAGGCACTGTTGCCCGGTTGCTTGCCTGCGCCGATCAAACCGCGCTGGGCCCGCAGCGAGTCGACCACCACCACGATATCCAGCCAGGGCCGGGCGGCCTTGGCAGCGTGCAACGCGTCGTAGATCTCTTGCCCGGCCTCATCCTGCTGCAGGTACAACGCCACGATGTAGATGCGCCGGGTGGCCTGGGAAATTTTCTCCAGCAGGCAGCGGCGGTACTCGGCCGCGCCGGACAACACCTCGATGGCGTCGGGCGTAAGGGGAAAACCGCGCAGCTTGGGCAACAGGGAGCGTTTGAATAACGACGGCATAGGGCTCGCAATGGGTCGAATCCGAAGGACTCGAGAGCTTACACCATGGGCTGGCTCAGGTCTTCCCGCACGCGGGTAAAAAATAGTTAATTGACCAAGGAGAACGATCGTTCTACTGTAGTAAGCATGAGCGATATCACTCGCGACATTATTCTCGACGTCACTGAAAAGTTGATCTACCGAAATGGCATCGCTGCCACCGGCATGGATCTTCTGGTGAAGACCGCCGGCGTCTCCCGAAAAAGCGTCTACCGCTACTTCGCCAACAAGGACGAACTGGTGATTGCCGCCCTGCAACGCCGCGACGAGCGCTGGATGCACTGGCTACGCAGCGAAGTGGAACACCACACCACCACGGGCGAGCGCCTGCTGGGGGTGTTCAGCGCGCTGAAATGCTGGTTCGGCTCCGATGACTTTCGCGGCTGCGCCTTCATCAACACCAGCGGCGAGACCGGCGACCCGCAAGACCCGGTGCGCCTGCTGGCCAAGGCCCATAAACAGAAACTGTTCGAATACGTCCTCGAACTGTGTCAAGCACATGGCACCCCCGACCCGGAACGCCAGGCCGCGCACCTGCTGATCCTGATTGATGGCGCCATTACCGTTGCCCTGGTGATGGGCGACACCACCGCTGCCGATAATGCGCGAGCCATGGCGCGCACTTTATTGCAACTTTGACCTGACTTTTAAACCTGTGAAGGAGCCGTCCCATGCCATCCACTGCTGAAATACGCCCGCCATTGCCGCCATTCACCCGTGAATCGGCGATTGAAAAAGTTCGCCTGGCCGAGGACGGCTGGAACTCCCGCGACCCGCAACGGGTATCCCTGGCGTATACCCTGGATACCCAATGGCGTAACCGCGCCGAGTTCGCCCATAACCGCGAAGAAGCCAAAGCCTTCCTGACCCGCAAATGGGCCAAGGAACTGGATTATCGGTTGATCAAGGAGTTGTGGGCGTTTACCGGCAACCGTATTGCGGTGCGCTATGCCTATGAGTGGCATGACGACTCCGGCAACTGGTTTCGCTCCTACGGCAACGAGAACTGGGAGTTTGATGAGAATGGCCTGATGGCGAACCGGTTTGCCTGCATCAACGACATGCCGATCAAGGAAAGCGAGCGCAAGTTCCACTGGCCGCTGGGGCGGCGCCCGGATGAGCATCCGGGGTTGTCAGAGCTTGGGTTGTAGGCTGGACGCTGCTCACCTGTGGGAGCGGGCTTGCTCGCAAAGGCAATGGTTCAGCCAGCATCTCTAGCGACTGACCCACCGCTTTCGCGAGCAAGCCCGCTCCCACATTGGTATTTGCCGTATCCGTCAGTCCTGGTTCAAACCCACCCGATACAACACGCCGTTATCTTCATCCGTGAGCACATACAGGTAACCATCCGGCCCCTGACGCACATCACGGATCCGCGCTTTCAACCCGCCAAGCAAGCGCTCTTCGTGGATGACCTTGTCCCCATCGAACTGCAAGCGAATCAGCTCCTGGCTCACCAGTGCACCAATAAACACGTTGTGCTGCCAGGCCTTGAACCGGTCGGCGTCGTAGAACGCCATGCCACTCACGCCGGGGGATTTCTCCCACACATGGTGCGGTGCAACAGTGCCTTCGACCGTCTTGCCCTTGGCCTCGGGAATCGGCGTCAGGGAATAGTTAATGCCGTGGGTCGCCAGCGGCCAGCCATAGTTTTTCCCACGCTCAATGATGTTGATCTCATCCCCGCCACGCGGGCCGTGTTCGTTTTCCCAGAGTGTACCGCTCCACGGGTTCAGTGCCGCGCCCTGAGGATTACGCTGGCCGTAGGACCAGATTTCCGGCCGCACGCCTTCCTGGCCGACGAAGGGGTTGTCTTCCGGCACACGGCCGTCCGGGAAGATCCGCACCACTTTACCCTGCAGCTTGTCCAGGTCCTGGGCGGTCGGGCGATCGTTGTTTTCCCCCAGGGTCACGAACAGGTATCCATCGCGGTCAAACACCAGCCGCGAGCCGAAGTGATTGCCCGTGGACAGCTTGGGCTCCTGGCGCAGGATCACTTTGAAGTCCTGCAGGCTAGTCAGGTCATCGCTCAGGCGACCACGCCCGACTGCGGTGCCAGCCGTGCCATTCTTGCCACCGCCTTCGGCGTACGACAGATACACCAGGCGGTCCTCCTTGAAGTCTGGCGACAGCACCACGTCCAGCAGGCCGCCCTGCCCCTTGGCAAACACTTTAGGCACGCCACTCAGGGGCGCGGACAGCTTGCCGTCCGGGCTGACAAAGCGCAGGTTGCCGGGACGCTCGGTGACCAGGAAACCTTGCTTGTCCGGCAGGAACGCCACCGCCCACGGGTGATCCAGGCCCTTGGCAATCGGGGTGACGGTGATACTTCCCTGCTCGCTGGGGAACTGTTGGGTGTCGGCCGCCGAAACGGGCAGCGCCAGGGGCAGCAAGGCAGCGGCGTAGAAGGTCGCTAGAAGGGTTTTGCGTAGAAACATACGGTGGGTTTCCTTGTCGTCTTCACACACTCAATCGCCGCGATTGCCATTGGCATCACGGGTGGGAGCTTTGGGCTGGATGGCCGGCGGGGTCTGTGGGCTGTCGCGGCGCTGGACGCTGTTGCCAATGCCGCCGTTTTGCAGAGTCGGCGACCGCTGCGCCGGTGGGATGTAGGTGCCCCGCGCTGCCGGCGCGTTGGGCTGGGTGCCCTGCATGCTGTTGGGGTTGGCCTGATGGATGGGGCCGTTGTAGGGGTTATTGCTGCTGCCGGGCAGGTTTTGCGCCTGTGCCAACGAACTCATGGCCAGGCCCAACGCCAATACGGCAAGGTTGCGCAAACGGGTGTTCATGACAAAAGCCTCTCTGGGCGCAAGTAACACGTGCTTTCGATAACACGCTACGCCTTGGGTTCGGCTTTGGTAACTAAATAGTTTCTCATCAGGTGTAACACGATCTGTCTGAAACCCCAGTGCCAGCCGGCTGGCCAGGGAAACTTTTGCCGAAACCGCCGTGTCACCTGAAGACCCCTACATCTTCAGGAAAACCGACATGCCACGGGCTATCTGGAAAGGCGCAATCAGTTTTGGCTTGGTACACATCCCGGTGTCGCTGGTCTCGGCCACGTCCTCCCAAGGCGTCGACTTCGACTGGCTGGACAAGCGCAGCATGGACCCGGTGGGTTACAAGCGCGTCAACAAGACCACCGGCAAGGAAGTCACCAAGGACAATATCGTCAAGGGCGTGGCCTACGAGAAAGGTCGCTACGTGATCCTCAGCGAAGACGAAATCCGCTCGGCCCACCCCAAGTCCACCCAGACCATCGAAATCATCGCATTTGTGGCCAGCGACCAGATCCCGTTGCAGAACATCGACACGCCCTACTTCCTGGCGCCCGACAAACGCGGGGGCAAGGTCTATGCGCTGCTGCGGGAAACCCTGAAGAAAACCCGCAAGGTCGCCCTGGCCAACGTGGTGCTGCACACCAAGCAGCACCTGGCGGCGCTGATGCCGCTGGAGTCGGCACTGGTATTGGTAATGCTGCGCTGGCCCGCTGAAGTGCGCGGCCTGGATGAGCTGGAACTGGGCAGTGACGTGACCAAACCGACCCTGGCCAAGGGCGAGTTGGACATGGCCAAGCGACTGGTGGAAGACATGAGCGCCGACTGGAAGCCCGAAGACTATCGCGACAGTTTCCAGGAAAAGATCATGGCGTTGGTGGCGAAGAAGGCCAAGGCCGGCAAGATCGAAGATGTGGAATCCAGCGAGGGTGAGGATGAGCGCAAATCAGCCGATGTGATCGACCTGACAGAGCTGCTCAAACGCAGCCTGGCGGGCAAGGGCCCGGCGAAGAAACCGGCCGCGAAAAAAACCCGCAAGGCTTCATGAGGTAGACCGCCATGGCCAAGCCCCTGAGTGAATACAACGCCAAGCGCGACTTCGATGTGACCGCTGAACCTGCAGGCCGTACGCCTCGCGGCAGGAACCGCGCCCAGGCCCTAACCTTCGTGATTCAAAAGCACGATGCGCGCAACCTGCATTACGACTTTCGCCTGGAACTCGATGGCGTGCTCAAAAGCTGGGCGGTGCCCAAGGGCCCTAGCCTGGACCCGAGCCAGAAGCGCCTCGCCGTGCATGTGGAAGATCACCCAGTGGGTTACGGCAGTTTCGAGGGCAGCATCCCCGCCGGCCAGTACGGCGCGGGTGACGTGATTGTCTGGGATCGCGGCGTGTGGCAGCCCCACGACGACCCGGGCAAAGCCTACGCGGCCGGCAAGCTGAAATTCACCCTGATCGGCGAAAAGCTCGCCGGCGACTGGACGCTGGTGCGCACGCGACTCAAAGGCAGCGGCGACAAGGAGCAATGGCTGTTGATCAAGGAAAACGATCAACAGGCGCGCTCGTTGGCTGATTACGACGTGGTCCAGGCCGAGCCGAAAAGCGTGTTGAGCGATGCAACGGTGGGGCGCCCGAAAAAACCAGCTGCTGCGAAGAAAACCACGCGCAAATCCTCAACTGCCCTGCCCGATCAGCTCACCCCACAATTGGCGACACTGGTAGACCGTGCACCGGACGGCGACTGGGTGTACGAGATCAAATTCGACGGCTACCGGATCCTCACGCGTATTCGTGACGGTGAGGTACGGTTGTTCACTCGCAATGGTCATGACTGGACCGACCGGCTGCCGCGCCAGGTCAAGGCCCTGGAAGCGCTTAAGCTCAAGGACAGCTGGCTCGACGGCGAGGTGGTCAGCCTGAACGCGGATGGGTTACCGGACTTCCAGGCATTGCAGAATGCCTTTGATATCGGTCGCAGCCTGGACATCGTCTATTACCTGTTTGACGCGCCGTTTCTGGAAGGTCGTGACCAGCGCGAAACCGCCGTCGAAGAGCGCCGCACCGCGCTGAAAAGCGTGCTGGCCCGCAGCAGGAGCAAGCTGCTGCGCTTCTCCGAGTCCTTCGCCGCCAATCAGCGGGATATTTTCGAAAGCGCCTGTGACCTGGCGCTGGAGGGCGTGATCGGAAAACGTGCGGGCAGCCTGTACGTCTCCAAGCGCAGCCCGGACTGGATCAAGCTCAAGTGCCGACTGCGCCAGGAGTTCGTGATCGTCGGTTTCACTCGTCCGCAAGGTTCACGCAGTGGGTTTGGCGCACTGCTGCTGGCGGTCAATGACGACACCGGCCTGGTATATGCCGGGCGCGTGGGCACTGGATTTAATCAGGCCGCCTTGAAGAAAATCAGCGATCAGTTGAAAGCGCTGCAGCGCGATGCCTCACCGCTGGCCACACCGCTGACCAGCGCCCAGGCACGTGGGGTGCACTGGGTCGAACCTCAATTGGTGGGCGAAGTGCAATTTGCCGAATGGACCCGCGAAGGCGTGGTGCGCCAGGCGGCCTTTGTCGGGTTGCGCACCGACAAGCCGGCGGAGCAGATTGTTCATGAACAGCCGCGGGCGGCCAAATCGCTGAAGGAAAAACCCCGCAAAAAGGCAACCGAGACCGGCACCGTGGCTGGGGTCAAGATCACTCATCCCGACCGGGTCATCGATCCCCAAAGCGTCACGCAGAAACTGCAACTGGCCCAGTTCTACGAGGGCATCAGTGAATGGATCCTGCCCTTCTTGCGCAACCGTCCTGTGTCTTTGCTCAGGGCACCGGAAGGCATTGCCGGCGAACAGTTTTTCCAGAAGCACTCCGAGCACTTGGCGATCCCGAATATCAAACATCTGGACCAGGCCCTGGATCCGGGTCATGCGCGGCTGATGGAAATCGACAGCCCCGCCGCGCTGATCGGTGCGGTGCAAATGGGCACCGTCGAGTTGCACACTTGGGGCGCCACCGCGGACAAAATCGAAACCCCGGACCTGTTTGTGCTCGACCTTGACCCGGACCCGGCGCTGCCTTGGAAAAGCATGCTCGAAGCGGCGCAGTTGACCCTGTCTGTGCTGGATGAGTTGGGGCTTGAAGCGTTCATCAAGACCAGCGGTGGCAAAGGCCTGCACCTGGTGGTGCCGCTGGCGCGCAGGGACGGCTGGGACACGATAAAAGCGTTCGCCAAGGCGATCGCCCAGTTCATGACGCAGCAGTTGCCAGAGCGTTTTACCGCAACCTCGGGCCCGAAAAACCGCGTTGGCAAAATCTTTATCGACTACCTGCGCAACGCCCGGGGCGCCAGTACGGTGGCGGCCTACTCAGTGCGCGCGCGACCCGGCCTGCCGGTGTCGGTGCCGGTGAGTCGTGACGAGTTGAAGGGTTTGCACGGCGCCCAGCAATGGACCGTGGCCAACCTGCACGAGCGGTTGCAGGAGTTGAAGAAGGACCCGTGGGCGGGTTATGCCAATCGGCAGAAGATCAGCAAGAAGATGTGGGAGAAGCTGGGCGCGCATCCGCCAGGCTGATGCGCTCCCCTGCCAGGTTCAGATCAGGATGAAGATCAGCGCCAAACCGGCGAAGATCGCCCACTTCTCCAGGTAGTAGCGGGTGCGATTGCGCTTTTTCAGCTCCTTGCCCCGCAGACGGATCTTGTACAGGCGAGTAAAGGCACGGTTCAAGCCACCGGTCTTGTCCCCGGCATCGTTGGGCGAGCCGGCCGCAGCCATGACGTTGCGGCTGAACCAACGGTTGAACGCCGCCGCCCAGCGATACTTCATCGGGCGTTCGATATCGCAGAACAGAATGATCCGGTTCTGCTCCGTAGTGTTTTCGGCGTAGTGGATGAAAGTCTCGTCAAACATCACCGGTTCGCCGTCGCGCCAATAGTAGTTTTCACCGTCCACGTTGATGTAGCAGCCCGGGGAGTTCGGCGTGTCCAGCCCCAGGTGGTAACGGTAGGAACCGGCGTACGGGTCACGGTGGCGTACTAGCTTGGAGCCCGGTGGCAATTCGGCAAACATCGCGGCCTTGATCGAGCCAATGCTTTGCACCAGCTCAGTTGTGCGCGGGCACAGCTTCATCGCGGAAGGATGGCTGTCGCCGTACCACTTCAAATAGAAACGCTTCCAGCCCGACTTGAAGAACGAGTTGAAACCCACGTCATTGTATTGGTCGGAACGCTTGATCTCGCCCGCGTGCAGCAGGTTCTGGCCTTCCTGGCGGATCTCTTCCCAATGCTCCTGGAGCGGACTCAGGTCGGGAAAGTCGCTGGGAGACAGGTATGGTCGGCTGGGCAGTTTGGAGAAGAGGTACAGAAAGCAGTTCACCGGAGCCAGGAAGGTCGAATGATCGCTGAGCTGGCGGCCCAGCTTGTGCCGCACACGGCCGCGCAGATGAACGTAGGCAATGGAGGCAACGTAGAGAGCAACAATGATGAGTTTCAAGTTATTCGTCACAAGTCAGAAGAGAACAGGCTGCTCCTGCGTGCCCACGACGGCCGAGGATTGAAGATGCAGCACCTGAAATCACAATTCACAAACAGGCAACACGATCGGCTGGGGTGACAATCCGGTCATGGCCATTGGCAGCTATTTTAGCCACACTTTGTAACCAAAGGTTAATCAAGAATTGTGAAAAGGTGTCCACTGAGTGTGCTGGGAAGCGCGGAAGAGGGCTTGCCAGGCGGCAAGCCCGAGGGCAGCCGGCCTTAAACGTGCGGTTCGTCATCCTTGCGTGGACGCTGAGAAAGCCGATGCTCATCCAACTGCGAATAGGGCACAGACTCGCGTCGCGCCAAGACAAAATGGCGGCCCAGCGCAATCAGCACACCCAACACCAATCCTCCCACCAGACTCAGCGCAATCACCAAGCCTTTTTTAGGCTTGATCGGGCTCAGCGGCTCTTGGGCACGCCGGTCAATGGTGACCAGTTTCAGGCTACTCATGTCGATATTAAGGCCCTTCAACCGCGCGACTTCAGCTCGCAATGGTTCAACATCCTGCAAGAAGATGTCTTCATTCCCACGCTTTTTCAGCACTTCCACTTCACGGTTGACCTGCAACATCTGCAACTCTTTGCCAATTTCTGCAATGCGGCTGTTGGTAAAGTCGTCGTTGGTTCGCGCCTGCAAAGCCGTGCGTTCCGCCTCAAGCGCCTCCGTACCCATGAAGTACAGCGGGATTTTCTGATTATTGACCTCAGTGCGCATGACTTGATTCGAGCCGCTACGCGAGGCATCCGCCATCGAGGAAGGCGTGGTCGGGGTCTTGATGCCCATCGACTTGGCGATGGAAATGGCCTCAGCCAGCTCCGCCAGTCGATCCGTTCGCTCCATTTTCATCTGTAAGCGCAGAGCCCCCAACTCGTCTTCCAGCTGTGCTCGCTTGAGCCTGTCGGCCTCAAGCAACTTGGCAATTTTCGATTCCTTATCGGTGTCGTAGTTGGCGCGTGCCGCGTCAATCTTGCCCTTGAGTTCGTTCAGCCGGTTATTGACGATCACCTTCAGGTCCGCACCGACCTGGGCACGTTCCATATCAATGGCGTAATCCACAAAGCCGTTGAGAATAGCCACCCCGTCGATGTCTCTGGGGTACTGCAACTCCAGCCGGATGTAACTGCTCAGAGAGTCGGCTTTTTTCGGGTCAGGCAGGATCAGGTTGATGGAGTTTCGGTTGAACTCCTCAAAACTCTGCTCAAGGCTTTGGCCGGATTTCTGGAACGCCTTGAACAGCTCTTCATGGGACTTGAAGAACCCCAGGCGGGCTTCGTAGGAATCCAGTTGTGCTCCCACTTTGTTCAAGGCATCAGCCGGGGGCAGCTTATAGACTTCGGAACGGTTCAGTGCATCGAGTTCATTGATAGCAGCGGGACGCAGCACGCTGCTGACCTGATACTCCCTGGGTGCCAGAAATGCGTAGCCTACCCCCAGGACACCCGCCAGGATCGTACAGCCCAGCACTAACTTTTTTTGTCGCCAGATCCCGTGGCACAGTTCAATCAGGTCAATTTCGTCCGATGCCGCATGAGCTTGGAACCGAGGAGTTTTATTCAAAACTGGAGCACCTTAAAAAGTCGACGTCAACGGCCGCACATATTCATGAAAGACTGAACAACCACTTGAAAAACAGGGACAACGCCCTGTGCACAAGACACACACGATCTACCGATGGTCATCGGACCACTGAGACTCCAGAAAAGTCCCACACAATTGGAGGTTGTTTTCGTTCAGATACCTGGATGTCATTGCCGATGCGCTGAGCGTAGACGAACTTGTAAAGAACCGTGTCCGAAACAGCGCATAAAATAGCGCTAAGCACCCGGCATTATTAGGAAAATTCGCACGCAGTCATGTGAAACAAGACATTTCTCACAAAATCGATTCAGGTAATCCGTCAGGCCTTGGAAATCCGCCCCATTGACTGGTCATTTTTCAACCAAAAAAGGAATTTGTATGACATCTGTTTCAATGGATGATTTTCAAGCGCTTCAAGGCGCCTGGGAACAAACGGCGCTCGAAGACAGCGGCGTGTCCAACCCTGCCGATGCGCACAGTGCTCCCGGTGCCATTACCACGATCGCGGGAGATCAATTCCGGGTAGTGACCGTCGACGGTGAGGTGTTACTGGCAGGCAGCTTCACGCTCGATGCCAGCACGGCACCCAAAAGCATTACCTGGGTTGATTCGATGGGTGAAGATGCTGGCAAGCGATTGCTTGCGAGTTACCAGCTGGAAGGTGATCACTTCATGTTTATCGCAGCAGATGAAGGCATGCCCCGCCCTACCCGTTTCAGTACTGGCCCGGGGCAAACCATGCGTACCTTTGTGCGCAGAAGCTGAAGAGACTGAACATCCGTCCTTGCGACACGGTTTTCACATGGCCTTCACTTATCGAGCGATAGGGTGAAGGCTACCTACTCCAGTGAACACCTTGGCCCGCCTTCCTCGCGGGCTTTTTTTTGCCTGCGCGACCGTCAGTCAGCCCGGGCGTTTGATTGCGGTGAGGGTGTAGCACAGGGGCAGTTGCGCGGGCTGGTGTTCATACTGGTCGTAGAGTTCCTCGCGATTGGAGTGCGCGAACTCCTGCAGATGAGTGATCTGCAACCCGGCGGCGATGGCACCGCTGACAATCGCACCCAAGGTGTGCACGAACCAATAGGAGGCAGCTGCAACACCTTCGGTCTCACCTTCGTAGACGATGGCCTCCTGCTGCACGAAAGGTTCACGTTGAAAGTACGAACTGACCGGCAGCATCGGGTTGGCCGCTGTTGGGTCAAACACTTCCAGGAACGGATGGGTTTCGTAAATCACCAGGCTGCCGCCGGGCTTCAGGGTGCTGGCGACATGGGCCATGAACAACGCGATGTCCGGCATCCAGTTCAGCACGCCGATGGTGATCAAGGCGACATCAAAGCGCTCGGTGAGCCCCCGGGGGAGATGGTGAATGTCAGCTTCGATGAACTCCGGCTTGTGGGGCGAAGCGTCGGCCAACTCGCGAGCTTGTTGCAGAAAAGCTTCGGACTGATCGATTCCCACCACCGTTCGCGCGCCAAGCCCGAAAAGCGACAGGCTTTCCCGACCGTTGTTGCAGCCCAGTTGCACCACGTCCTTGCCATCGACACCGACCTTGAGCAGCAATGCGGTCAACGTCGGGTCAAAACGCGAAAAGTCGGGCTTGGCGACATCCTCAAGCAAGGCCTTCCAACTGGCAGTGTTTTTATGCAGCCTGGCGGACGCGTTCCAGGCTTCCTTATTGCTGGAAATAGCCTCTTGGGGTGACAGCATGTCCATTGCGTCTCCTAAACTTTCTAGTCATTGCGACAAAAGAGGTTCGCCCTACACCAAAAGCCTCGCCATCCATGAACCGGTAAAGAGCCTTCGCTGTAGGGCGAACGGACGGAAAATAAGCCAGGCTTATGGGATGTTCAACTGTTAACAATAAAATCCCCTGAAAAAATCCCCACCAGCGTTATATTTCGATGCAATAGGCGCCACTTTGTAAATCTTTGTGCTTGTGCGGCGCCTGCGCCAGAAACTATCCCCTCATGCCATAGGTCACTATGGCTACCGACCTCTCGCCTGAAGACCGTGCCATGGCCACTCGCTCTGACCTGCGCAACACACTGTCCCTGGACAGCCTGAACTTCTTCCTGGCGGATGTCCGTGACGGACTGGGGCCTTACCTGGCGATTTATCTGCTGGCGGTGCACCACTGGGACCCCGCCAGTATCGGGGTGGTCATGACCCTCGCCGGGATTGCGGCGTTGCTCACCCAGACGCCGGCCGGCGCATTGATTGACCGAACCCACAGCAAACGCACGGTGATCGTGATCGCCGCGTTGTTGGTCACCGCCAGTTGCCTGCTCCTGCCCTTCGTCAGTTCCTTCAGCCTGGTGGCGCTGACCCAGGCAGCCAGTGCAGCAGCGGCCTCGGTGTTCGCGCCAGCCATCTCGGCGATTTCCCTTGGCATTACCGGGCCACGGGCGTTCACCCGCCGCACCGGCCGCAACGAAACCTTCAACCACGCCGGTAACGCGGTGGCTGCCCTGCTCGCTGGCGGGTTCGCCTACCTGTTCGGCCCGGTGGCAGTGTTCTATCTGATGGCGGTCATGGCAGTGGCCAGTGTCATCGCGGTCAGTTGTGTTTCAGCCAAGGCAATCGACCACGAGGTAGCGCGGGGCTTCGACCCTGCCCATAGCGTCGAACACGAACAGCCCTCGGGGATGTCCGTGCTTCTGGCAAACAAACCCTTAATGCTATTTGCAATCTGCTGCGCGCTGTTTCACCTGGCCAATGCGGCGATGTTGCCGCTGGTCAGCCAGAAGCTGTCGCAGATCAACCTGCAGATGGCCACGCCGCTGACTTCGGCCTGCATCGTCGCGGCCCAGTTGGTGATGGTGCCGGTGGCCTGGCTGGTGGGCGTGAAGGCCGATGTGTGGGGGCGCAAGCCGCTGCTGCTCGCCGGCTTTATGATCCTGCCGCTGCGGGGCGTGCTGTATACGCTGTCCAGTGATCCCTATTGGCTGGTCGCGGTACAGATGCTTGACGGGGTAGGCGCCGGGGTGTTCGGCGCGCTGTTTCCGGTGATCGTCAAAGACCTCACCCAGGGCACCGGGCGCTTCAATGTCAGCCTGGGGGCGCTGTCCACGGCATTCGGCCTTGGCGCGGCCCTGAGCAGCAGCCTGGCGGGTTTTGTCGTGCAGTGGGCGGGTTACAACGCCGCGTTCCTGACCCTGGCGGGTGTGGCCGCGGTTGCATTGGGGTTGTTGTGGGTGGCGATGCCGGAGACTCAGGCAAATCCAACCTTGCACCGCCATACAACTCCCGCCTGACATATGCGACAATGCGCGCCAAATTCCAACATGCACCCATTTTTCTGCTCAGCGACTGGGCCTCAAGCCTTGATGTCGCTGCCGACGTATGCCCGTTGGCCTGGGCCACAAAATGGGCCCGGCTCACATTAGCGCACTCCAAGCTATTGATAGGTAAAGTAATTGATCTCCACAGCTAACATCACCATGCAGTATAAAATGCATTGCGGTGATTGCTGATGATCAGTGTTTGCTGGGCCTAGTCGCCATGAGTAATCACCCGTAACGCACAGAAATGCACCCGTTGGTTCCAGAAGTGGTCCCAGCGGGGAAATTCCCGGCCATGCCGGAAATGCATAACACCCGCCCCCGGCGTCCTGCCGACCGAACACAAACCACCAATAGCCCACGACTCGTGAGACACATCGTATGGCCGCTTTCGGCCAAAAGCAGTCATTCAATGCTTTACAGTTAGGCCTTTGGAAAGCCTTTTCCCGTCTAGGCGCCGTCAATGGCTCGCTAGGGGTAGTCTCATTACAAACTCGCTTCCCTTCCCTTCTCCCTCACTAGTACCAGTCACCGTACCTCCATGGGCCTCGATCAACTCACGCACGACCGTCAGACCAATGCCCAGGCCCGCCCCGTTGAAACCCACCGCGTGAACATCCTGTACAAAGGGCTCAAAAATAAACGGTAGTGCGTTGGGAGTTATACCAATACCGTTGTCGCGAATAAGTATCTCCAAATATTCGGCTTGAGTTGTTGCTGTCAGAATGACCGTACCATCCGCAGGCGTGTACTTCGCTGCGTTGCCCAGTAGATTGCCAAGGATTTGAGTAAGGCGCGCTGCATCGCCGTTAACCATCAAAGTGCAATCCGGCAGTTTCGAACTGAAATGCAAGTTATTAGCGACCATCATCGGGGTGCAGATGTCTATTGCCTCATGGATGATTTGAGCCATATCGACAATGTGGCAATCAAGGCGAAATTTGCCGGTGCTGGCGCGTGCAATGTCGAGTAAGTCTTCGACCAGTCGGGACATCTGCTTCACCTGGCCTTCAATCAACATCTGCATGCGGGGTAATTCTTCGCGAGGGACACGTACCAGCCTGCCAGCAATCAAGCTAATGGGCGTCAGAGGATTTCGCAGTTCGTGGGCCACCTGGTTTAGAAAATTGCGTTGCTGCTCCAGCGCATGTTCCGCTGCAACCTGCAGGTCTTGTGCGCTAAGCGCGGCTATCACCAATTGCTCATTTGCCTCGCGCATCTCGAGGTACATTTGCTGTTCTGTCTGGGAGCTTGTCGGATTTTCCGCATCCGACTGCGCGGATAGAATTGACAGCACCAACTGCTGGTTGGCCTCAATCAATTGCTCGACATGGAGACTATCGACGAGTTGAGTATTGGCTTGATTGAGTTCCTTATGAACCGCTGCTAGAACCGCACGCGCCGCGACCGTTTTCTGGCCGAGAAGGAACAGTTCACGTGCTGCAGTAGCTATAGCTTGGTCATTCTTGCCGTCGGCCTCGCTCATTATATTTCGCTCATCCTTCGAATGTGACCGTACGCTGTTGGGTAGGTCGCCCCCCTAACAATCCTTCCTTATCTGGCAACATTTTGCCGATTTGCAAGCCATCATCGTCTATCTGGTACAACCGCAGCTCATCGGAATGAGCGCTGGCCCGCACCTTGACCACAGCCATGATCCGCAACAAGCGGCTCTGCACTTCAATGTAACGCTGGACGATGATTGCATCGGTAAGAAATGCCGTGCCGTAAGGACTGAAGCGCAGGTCGGTGTATCGGTCTTCCAGCTCGGAGGTCATCAATACGCTGACGCCTGCACCAGTAAGAGCCGTCACCATGCGCGACAGCGACTCACGGAAGTCTTCACGAAATGTCGGGGCCAGCGCCAGTTCGAAACCTGATAGGGAGTCAATCACGACGCGCGTGGCGTTTAGACGGCTTATTTCGCTCAACAGCAACTGGACGATTTCGTCGATGGATAAGTCCGGTGCACGGCTATCAACCAGACCGACTTTTCCATCCTTAATCAACCCCGCAAGAGTGGCGTTCTGGGAATGATTGGGGCGTTGTTCAAATACCGCAATCACGCCGGTCTCGCCATTGCGCGCGCCCTCGGCGAGGAACGTCGCAGCGAGAATACTCTTGCCCGAACCTGACGGGCCTGCCACCAATAACGAGTATCCACGGGGCAAGCCACCACCAAGCATTTCGTCGAGTTGTGGCACACCCATTTTCAGGCGCTGCATCGGAAACGTCGGGGGAGGATTAACGTGGTTGAGCGGTGCCGGCGCGAAAACCTTTATGCCTGACGTGGCGATGCGGAAGGTGTGCAACCCCGGCAGCGTCGGCTGGCCGCGCATCTTCATGATTTCCATCTTGCGCACCATGGAATTGCGCTGCACGCTCTGGCGCAGCCAGATCAGGCCGTCGGCTACGGTGAAAATTGGGTTGGTATCAGTTTCGCTAAAGTATTCGCCAATCAGGAAGGTTGTTGCTTGCCAAGTGGTCATCAACATGCCCAATTGCTGAACGAACTGCGGCAAGTTGTTATTGGGGTTGTCCTGAGTCTGACTCGCTAGCACCACTGAACGAAACGAGTCGACGAACACCAGCGCCGGTGAGTATGCCTCCACCTCCGCGACGATTCGGCGTAACACTTCATCCAAATCCCCCGCCAGGGTGTCACTGGCCAGGTTGATGTAACGGATCGATTGATTTATAGCTTCGTCGTCGAAAAAGTCGAATTGCTGTTGGTAACGCAGCATCTTCAACGGAGGCTCGCCGAGCACGGTAAAGAACAATGCCGGACGCTCGGGCGTCGCCAGGGCGAACATCATTTGATGCGCTAGGGTGGTTTTGCCACAGCCCGGCGGGCCGGCGATAAGGTTGAACGAAAACTCCGGCAATCCCCCGCCCAGCACCTCGTCTAATCCTGGCACCCCGGTGGCCAAGCGGTTGATAGTCACTTTGGTGTTCATGGCGAATTTTCCTGCGCAGATGTGTCGCTCAAAGAAGGATTCCACACGTCACGAAGCAAGCGTGCGGTGAGCGAGGGCCCGATCAGCGTAGTGAGCAGTTCGTAGAAGGTGGTCAGCATCACCTCACCAAACAACAAGGCGTCTGCTTCGCTTTCTGTAACGAGTTCAGAATTAAGAGCGTTGAGGTCCAGCGCGGCTTGCACACGATCAGATATGTGGGCCAGGTGCGGCTGGCGGGAGGCGCAGAGATGAAGGCTGCGTCGATAAAGCGCTGCGACCCCCTGCTGACCAATGATGGGGGTAAGTGCTGCGCGCATAGTCTCCAAAATCGAGACAGTCGCTTGCGCGATGCTTGCAGTATCAGCATTGGGGCCAACCCGGTGCGCCAGAGCAGCTACGATCTGGCGGCTCTCTTTGTTTTGCGCGGACATGGCTAGCTGATTTCTGATGGGTAATCGTTGATAGTACACCCTATAACGAATCACAGAGTCCTAATTGGCCAGAGAACCTTCTTCACTGTCTGTACTAATGATCTATCTGCTAAATGGGATGGCCCCCGATCTCTCAGAATTACGAGCACTGATTGCTTTCGCGGCATAACCGCCTAGCGTGCCACTAATACGCCAGCTGAATCGCTCCGGCTTTCCTGGACACCGTTGAGCATCTGCTGTGATCGAAAGCGGCTTTTCATGAATGGCGGCTAATTGGCCGTCAGCTGTCTTCCTCGAAAGGCCGCCTTGGGTCGAGAGCGGATACTCATGACCTTGGGATAAGCCCCAATCGCCAACTGCTACGCTGTTCACTCCACCAGAGGAACGCCGATGCCCAACTCAGACCTGCTCCCTTCCCTGCTCTCCAAACTGTACGAAAACCAGCTAGCCCTTGAAGCCTCGATCATGGAGCTATCGAACTGGGTCGAACAGCGCGGATCCGCTGAAGTGGCTGAGAACATACGCGGGGCCCTGCACACCATCGAAGGTAACGATGAGTTCATCAAGCTGACCCTGGCTGTTCTAATGACGCCCGACTAGAGCTCTAAATAGCGCTTGCCATCAGCGCACTCATCGAAAGCAATCGATTATAGGAACCAGCTGGACGGAAAGAGGCATGGCGAAAGCTAATCGAGCGCATCCACTGCTGCCTGCCGTGGCGGTGGGGCCGGCCCGCAGACGTAATATGTCAGTTGGAGAAGGCATATTGGATACGAGACGGTTGAGAAACCCTTATACAGCGTTAAAAACACTGGTAATCGCTCAAAAGCTCCTCATCCAAAGCATATCAAGCTCAACGAATTCAAATGCTTACCCCAACCGCCGTGTCTCACCATAGGCCGAAACTCGTTTGAGCACTAACTGAAAGCCACACACTCAATCGAATAGACAAAGCCTCACTTATCAAGAATCAACCTTGATAACTACGAAAAAACGGCCGATTTAATATTTCCACTCCAAGCGCAAGAATTAACCTACACTAAAAATTGGCACAAAATCGAACAACCAACGCGCTTAGCTAGCTAACTTTTTTCTTTGCTGCCAATGCTTTACCTAAGCGACCCACGCACCCTAACTTCGGGCGTCTATATGTTTAATAAAACTTTAAAAACAGAGCTAACGGAATTAAAGGGTGAGGTTAAAAGACAGCAAGAGCTACAGGATGGAGTCAATGCAGAAATGCTCACCATGACTGTCGATAGCAACATGACGATCACCTGCATTAATAAAAACTTTGCAAACCTGGTAGGTTACGAACAGAATAAATTAATAGGTACCTCGCTAGGTACCATTTCCCCCACATACGTCAAAGATCTGCCTTGTTATAAAAACTTTATGCGAGCAATGTCTGAAGGGAGAGCAGTCAGCGATGACTACAGATATATTGCAGCCGACGAACGAATGGTTTGGATACACGCAGCTTGGTGCCCAATCAAAGATGAGAATGGTCGTGTAACCCATATGAGTTGTTATGGACTAGATGCTACCAAATCTATAGATAAGGCGCGTGAAAATAGCGAATTCATCCAGGCGCTCCTTAGATCCACCGCAGTGATAGAATTTGATACATCAGGAAGAGTTATCACCGCGAATGCTAACTTCTTAAATGCTGTGGGCTATTCACTTGTACAATTAGTAGGAAAGCATCATAGCTTGTTTTGTGATCCCACCTATGCCTCTTCTTCAGAGTACCAGCAGTTCTGGAAAACTCTGAATGAGGGAAATTTCGTGGCAAATCGATTCAAAAGAATAGATAGTTCTGGCCGGGAAATTTGGCTTGAGGCTACCTACAACCCAGTTTATGACAACAGTGGAAAACTTTATAAGATTGTAAAATTCGCCACAGTAGTCACCCATCAAGTCCAGCGAGAACAAGAGATTAGTTCGGCAGCTAGCACTGCCTACGACGTATCACAGCAAACTGATATTTCGGCAAATCGAGGAGCAGATGTTGTACAGAAAACGGTCGGTACAATGAACAAAATTGTCGACCAAATATCGTCTGCTTCAGAAGGCATTGAAGCACTAGGTAAGCAATCGTATCTGATCAGTTCAATGGTACAAACTATCGGTGGAATCGCTGCTCAAACTAATCTTTTAGCACTGAACGCGGCAATCGAGGCTGCTCGCGCAGGAGAACAAGGTAGAGGATTCGCGGTTGTCGCTGACGAAGTACGGCAACTCGCAGGAAGAACCAGTAACGCGACTGAGGAAATCGTAGCGGTAGTGCAAAAAAATCAGCTTCTAGTCGATCAAGCTGTAGCAAACATGGGTAATAGTCGCTCCCAGGCCGAGCAAGGGCTGATGCTGGCTCAACAGGCGGGAAGCGTAATACTGGAAATTCAATCTGGAGCCCGCGAGGTTCTAGGGGCAGTTGAAAGATTTGCTAAGCAACTGTGAAGCTAAGTGTATCAATGCACTGAGAGCGGCGACTTGTCCCGACAACGGGAGTATAAAGTACAGCAGTTCCCAACAATCTGGACGCCTCTCGTCGCCTCAAATCGCGTCACGTCAAAATCTCGAATACTGTACACAAATACAGCATTCGGAATATTCACCCATGAACATCGATGAAGACACCTGCGGGTGGCTTGGCATCCCCTCGCCTCTCGAAATGCACAAGCAGCATGCCCGCCTCCTGGAGAATGAGATCCAGGAACTGAACCTGCAACTGCGCAAAGCCAGGGCAGACATCTTCGGCCTGATCGCGATGCTGGCTGAAGCGCAGGCAAAGAAAGACGAATTCTCCGGATATCTAAGGCAGCGCGGCGCCGAAGCAGCGGTCATGCGCAAGCAGATCGACACCCTCACAACATCGGAAAGAGTCAACGTGCGCGAAGTCGAGAGGCTACGCGGGATGCTGAACGAGCTAACGTCTCGCCCGAAAACCATTGTCTAAGCTCAGGTTTCAGATTGAGGACTTGGCCATGTGCGGAAGACTTTCCCAGTACAGCGGCATTCATGACTTCGTTGCAGCGCTGAGCATGCCCAATGCACTGGCGAACTCCGTCGGCGAATTGCCGCTAGAGCGCTATAACGTCGCCCCGACAACCCAAGTTGCCCTGCTCCACCTGCAGGGCGACCTGCTGCACGCCGACTTGGTGCGCTGGGGTTGGCGGCCACACTGGGCCAAAGATCGCGCCGCGCCGATTAATGCCCGCGTCGAGAAGGTGGCCCACGGACCGTTCTTCCGCGCGATCTGGCCGCACAGGGCAATCACGCCCATCGATAACTGGTTTGAATGGGTCGATGAAGGCGGCCCGAAAAAGCACCCCTACCTGATCCGCCGGCGGGATGGCGCGCCCGTGCTGTGCGCAGCCATTGGCCAACTGCCTGACAGCGATGAAGGACCGGGCGAGCATGACGGCTTCGTGATCATCACCGCCGACAGCGCCGGCGGCATGGTGGACATCCACGACAGGCGCCCTGTGGTGCTGACGCCGGACCTGGCCCGGGAATGGTTGGACCCAGCCACGCCCAAGGAGCGCGCCGAGCAGATGGTGCTGCACCAAGGCGAGCCGGCCGAGGCCTTCGAATGGTTCAAGGTCGACACGGCCTTGGGCAATGTGCGGAACAAAGGGCCTGCTTTAATACAGCCCATGGGCGACTGAATTTACGAAAACGCGTAGATGCACGATCCGGCTGCTATGACCCACGTGAGAGTCATCAGGAGCGGCAGCGCAGTTGTGTACTTGATCACCGTGCCACTCTTCAAAGATTAGAAATAAATCAGTGCATCAGCTGTTTTGCCTTTTCGAGGCACTCTGTTGCACTGTCCAATGCCTCAGCAGCTTTAACCGAATCCGCGTTACCGTTTTCGGTGCGTTTGCCAGTGATCACGAACAGGATGTCGACGCCGGATTTCGCGACCGATGCGAGGTAATCCGCCCGCGGAAGCCGAATCCCGCTCTCATACCGTCCCTGAGCGTTCACTTCCACTCCACCAATCGTACCAATCGCAGATTGGGACAATCCAAGTCTCAGACGTTCAGATTTCAATCTTGCACCGATGCTCATGACTGCATATCCAAATGGGTGTACTCATGGGAGCCATTAAATGCGGAGCAAGTTCCCTCCTACAGTTTTTTCATCTACCGAAAAACCATATGACGCCCACTACAGCAATTACCCATCCAAGCGTCAAAAGAAATGAAAGACCTGCCAGCTGCTTGTCCATAATAGCCTGTCAGTTTTGATAGAAAATTGCCGTCCTTAGCATTCAAGCGGAAAGCGTAGCTCATCACCCTCAGCGCGCAATAGCTCTGACATACGCCTGGCACGCCCGCAGCGCGATCACGGCGTTATCCCCATCGTCGGTGATGCCGATAATTCTTTGAGCATGCGCTGGGTCAAGTTGGGCTCTACGGGCTGCATGAACCACGCCGACGGCGCCGGGGGTGGCAGGCACGTCGCAGCCACTGGCTGGATCCTCGGCAAGGAGGACTGACAGCCGCACATCAGCAGTAGCAAGACGGTCACGCAGCAGAGCCTGGTTGCGCTGAGCATTGGATAATTCCTTGGTGTGTTGTTGGTCGGAGGTGGCCAGTTGCTGCTCGATGGCCAGGCGCTTGTCTTGCTCGGCGCGCGCCTGGGCGGTTGCTGCATTGCCGATCGCGTTGAGGTCCGTCTGGAACTGCGCAGCCTGCTCTGTCAGCTTCTCGTCATACCGCCAGTCCTGCACCTGCCAGGCGGCGCCGAAGCTCACGGCCATGGCCAGCAGGATCACGGCCAGCTTCTGCACCGGCGTCATGCCAGCGCCCTCCGCACGCCTTCGGCCAACACCGCATCAGGATAGGCATAGCCAGCATTCTCGTGATGAATGATCGCCTTGACGAAACCGGCCATTACCGGAGCCTGGGCCAGATCAATCTCGGCGCCGGACTGGGTTCCGGTGTTCGCCTCGACGGCGCGGACGTACGCGGCGGTGTCGTTCTCCACAGACGGCGCCCAACGACTGATGATCGCCTTCACGGTCTTGAGCCCGTGCTTGCGCTGATAGGTCAGTAGCAGCTTGCCCAGGGCACGGATGCCGTTCTCCGGCGTATCGAACCGGGCAAAGCGTTTCTCGATGGCCGGGTCCGGCTTGAGTTGGCCCTGCCATTGGTTGGCCGGAACGTAATCGATGTTTCCAGGATTGCGGTTGCGCACCCCTCGGGTTTCGGTGATCGACATGCTTTTCTCCAGGCAATAAAAAACCCGCTCAAGGCGGGCGGCTTCGACCGTTTGCAGTTACGTAGGCACGACGGGCCACTCAATGGCATCCGGGTACTGCGGTTGCTCAATAACCCGGCTCAGCGCTACTCGGTATTTCTTCCAGGACTTGAGTGCCGCGAGGCCTGCGTCCGTGGCTTCGTCGACATCCACGGCGTCCTGAAGTGGCGCGATCGCATAGTCAGCGACGGCCCGTAGCCGGGTGATCTCGGCCTGAGCCAATTCCAGCGGGTCAGCTGCAGGTGCTGTCAGCTCCGGCACCTCCTGAACGGGCAAGGAATCCACGGATACGTGCAAAGTGATGCTGTGGGCCAAGTCGACGGGCTCGCCATCCTTGGCCACGCTTACGGCCAGCACGTCCTCGTTGTAACTGATGGCTACCGAGCAAGCGGCGTCGACCTGGTTCAAGACGTAGCCCCACCCCTCTGGTGGTGGAACCATCCCAAGCGTTCCGTGCACCAGATACTGGCCGGGGCCCGGGTGCTCGGTGGTGATGGCGCTAACGCCCAGGGACGTGACATCGATGACGGCGCCGTCGGCACCGAGAATGTTTACTGCTGCGCGAGTGGTCATTAGATAGCCTTCAGTGTGCCGTCAGCGGCGCGAGTGGTGTTCCCGGTGTGGTACAGCTCAATCCAGGGCGTAAGGCCGCCATTGAAAATTGACTGAAACTTAATGGTGCCCGAGTTCCCATCAAGCCCATAAGGCCAGGCGATTGTCAGCCTGTTGGCCGAATCAGAGTGACGTATGATTTGCTTATACCAGTAGCCTGTACCGCCGCCTGGCATGTTCGGAGAGCCTGGCGGATAAAGGTTTGGATCAAACCCATGTACCGCATTGGTCAACCAGCTTTGGGCCACGCTCGTTAGCGTTCGACCAGTCGAATACGAGTTCGCCACGTTTCCGTTTTCGTAGCCAATGTTGGCCACTGCGGCGCTGCCAAGCCCTAAGCTAGAGCGTGCTGTAGCCTGATTGGTGCCACCGGTGCCGCCCATGGTCACAGGAACCACGTTTTGCGTGGAGACCGTACCCAGACCTGCCAGTGTTGCGCCCCACTGCTGCACCATCAGGTTGACCGCGTCAGCTAAAGCCTTTGGGTAGCCATTAACGGGGACGATGCCGTAAGCAGCTCCGGCGACGGTAGGGCCACGGTAGGCCGGCGAGATTGACACTGCGAGATCGCTGGATGGATTAACGATTTGATAGATTCCGCCATCAGGCCCGACGAACATGTCACCAGATCGGCAGTTTGAAAACTTCGTGCCGACACCAGCCACCACGGCGTTTCCGTTGGTGACTGTTACCGTTCCTTCTGTAAACCAAGAAGCCATAGGTTTCTCCAGGCAAAAAAATACCCGCACTTGGCGGGCTCTATATCAATTAAGACTTACGCTTGGCTGCGGGCAAAAACTGCAGGCAGGTACAGCGTGCTCATAGCTGTTGCGCCGATGGTGATCGCCCATAGTCGCTTACCTGGGAAGTCCCACCAGCAGTAGAGGCTGACGTCTCTTGTCTGTGCCCCGGCCATATCCATGCCGAAATTGTTAATCAGCATGTAGTCGGGCGAAGAGAAATCAAACGGAACGCTGAAGTAAACCATGGGTATTCCTTGAGAGTCCGTGCCCGACGTTACGTATGACCAAGACTGATATGACTTCGTGAACACGGCGACGGGACTGCCGGTATCGAAAATCAGACTTTCATTCGCATCAAACAGCTGGGCGCCGTACCCGGCACTGGGGCTCACCTGAAATGCAGCCACAAAGTAGCTGCCATTTGGCTGCGCTGTGGCGTTGTTGTAGGCCCGCACGTAGAAACCCGTCCAGTTACCCGCCGATCCCGTGATTAGGATCCTGCAAAGTCCAGCGACAGCAGCAACACGATCCGGCTTTACGAAAACCAACGGCGGCTCCTGAGTGGTGACTACTTTTTCGAAGTAAGTCATCGACCCCATTCCTGACTCTTGGGTTGGGATAAAGCGGCCTTTAGACAGAACGACAATGCGAGCAAACTCCGAGTCAACCGCCACTGCATCCGAATTATTGATGAACTCAAACCCGTAGGACATTACCTGAACCTCGCCACGATAAGTCGCTGAGTTCCGAAGGCATACAAGCCATTCACAGCTGTTCGATGCCCTCGCCAAACTCGCACCGAGCCATTCAATATCTCTGGCTCAAATTGAACTTGGTGCAATTGGTTGCCTGCGTTGTACGCAGCTATAGGCACGATTACCGCAAAGCTGTTTTCCGGCGTGCAGCCAGGAACACTGAACGTTTGGGTCGAAGCTCCCCCGCCGCTGGCGAAAGTAACAAGGGTGGATAGCACCACCCTCATCGTGAATGAAGCGGGGCCGAGCAGCTGAACGCCGTTTCCGTCCCACGTTCCCAAGCCATATTCCCCCATTAAGAAATCCTCCCGAACTTCCCGCGCCGTTTCTCGTTTCCGTCGTACACAGCCACGCCCGTATTGTCGAGCAGAGTTGAACCGTCAGCACCTTCACCGCGAACCGTGAACGTGCCCGCCGGGATATTGATTTCCAGCAAAGGCCTCCCTTTCGAGTCCACGGTCGGCGACCGCAGAACCATCCCCAAGATGATCTCTTGGATGATCGCCTTGCTGATGATCGCCGTGTTGAAGACAGCCTGATTGTTTTCCAGCACGAACATCGGAATAACCTTGCCGTCGATTTCATTCACGACGCCGAACCGCTGAGCCATGATCAGAAACTCGGACTGCTCGCCGTTCGAACCAAACGCAAACCCCGTGGCGACCTTTCGGCCATCCACTACCGTTTGAGCCTTCATGGTGACTTGAGACAACACCTTCCCGTTGAGCTGAACCACGGTTTCACTGACCGTTTGGACAGAGGCACTTGTCTGGCCGATGCTCGACTGCAGCGTTTCCGAAACTTTGGCCTGGGCCTCGATTTCAGATGCGCGCACGCGCTTCTCTGTGCTGATGGCCGCGGTGGACTCCCATGCCTTAATCGCTCCTGCCAGATCACCAGAGCCATCGTCACCGCGAACGGAAGCCCGCAGCGCCTCATTGCTCGACGCCTGGGATGTGATCTTCCCGTCGAGGTTCGTGACCTTTGTATCCAGGCTGGTGAGCGCCTGGGCATTGCCGGTCGCCTTTTGATCAACCACAGACAGATCGCTGTTCAGTTTGGTGATCTGCGCTGCGGACGTCTCGCGGTTCGATGCAACAACCTGTTCCAGTACAGTCAGCGAGGACTTGTTGTCGCCGACCTGCGCGCCCAGGGTGAGCAGCTGCTGAGCCATCGCATCGCTTTCGCTGGCACGGGTTTTACGCTCTACAGCAAGATCAGCCGTAGACGTCCAGCCCTTGATTGCGTCGGCCAGATCGCCGGCGCCGTCATCACCACGAGCAGCAGAGCGCAAAGCCTCCACCGAGGTGGCGGTGGCCACGATCTTTCCGTCGATCTCTTCGATCTTGTTGCTGACCAGCGCAACCTGTTGGGTGAGCGCGTTGGTCGTTTCCAGAATCGTACCGATGTCCTTCCAGTAGGTCGCATTCGGTGGCGTTACGCCTGCCGGCACCGCCTGGGTGGCTTGGTAGATGTGGCCGTCCTGCTGAACGAATGAGCCGGCCAGGTACGGCTTGGCCGGATCGAATGGCACGGCGCCGGTGATCTGGCCGAGCAGTCCCTCAAGCTCCGCCTTGGCCTCTCTCAGGCGCGCATTCACCGACTCTGGCCCATCACCCGAAATCAACTCGATCTCTTCGCGCAGGCTCTGGTAAAGCGCCCCCTTACCGATCTTGTCCGCGTAATACGCTTCGTAATCGCTCTGCTTTGAGCTGGCCTGGCCATTGACGGCACCGGGCACCGGGAAGAAGGGACCAACGTTACCAGTCCGGTCCACCAGGCGCGCCCAGAAGAACAGGCTCGCACCGGCGAGCAGGCTGTGCATTTCGTGCGCGGCCTGCGGGTAGCTGAAGTCGCTCAGCTTGGCCGCAGTCGACAGATCCGCCGACTGGCTGTACCACACCTCCGTGCGCTGGGTGTCCTCGGCGCCCGGCGGGAATCCCCACTGAATGCCAATGCCATAGACCAGGCTGGTGGTGGTCAGGAACGCCACCGCCGGCGGGAGCCCTACCTTCCCTTCCAGGTTGGTCAGGTTCGAGCTTTTCCAGATCGACGAGATCTCGAAGGCGCTCACCGAGCGAACCCGGGCCACGTAGGCGCCCGAGTAGATGCCGGTGACGTCGACGCTCGTCGAGCCGGTGCGCTGCACCTTGATCCAGTTGCCGCTGTCCTTGCGCCACTCCACGTCGTAGGCAATCGCGCCATTCACGGCGGGCCACGAGATGTTCATGGTGCTGATGGCAATGCCCTGATTCACGGCGTAGCTGGATGTCAGCGTGACGCTGGCCGGCGCCGGAACCACGGTGATCGGAATAACGCTGATCGGCCGCTCTTCCAGCCGGGCGCCGGTATCGATGTGCGCGAACTTGCTCGGGTCGTACTGCACAGCCGATATCTCGAACACGCCAGGCTCTGGCCGGGAAACGCTGGTCACCCGGTACAGCGGGATGGCCAGGTCGTCAGCGTCGAGCGCCCACACCAGTTCCCGCTCAGGTGCCACGGAGTACGCTGTGGTTACTGTGACCTGCCGGCCACTGACGAGTTGCACGGTGCGCCCCTCGCACTTGCCGTCGGGCAGGTTGAGGATCAGCCGGTCACCGGGCTTGGCCTGGGTGTCGCGGTCCAGCGTGATGACCTTGCCGTTCACCGCAGAGATACGCCCGCCGACAGGCCGTCCAGCGATCAACTCATCGGCGATCGGAACGACGTAGCCAGGCAGCGGAATACGCCCGTCCAGGCCGACACGAAACGTTACCGCCCGGTCCTTGGAGTTGGTGAGCAAAGCCCATTTGCCGCGGCGCTGTGCCTCCGACTCACGCGTACAGCCGATCGCGCTGATCTCCAACGGGTTGTCGCCATAGCGCCGCTGCAGCTTCTGGTCGGTCACGGCCGTGACGTCGGTGTCGTAGTTGTTCGCAGGGTTGTCGTAGCTGACCAATGCCCGGCTGTAGCGGGTGCGTTCTGATGCGCTCGAGTAGGTGAACTTGCCATCGATGACGTTCGCCCGGGTGTAGGCAAAGTCGAAGTCAGTGGCGCGCGGCATATCCGACAGGGTGAATACCTGGCCCTGAGCCCAATAGGTCATCCCCCGGTAGATCGCCGAGATGTCCCGCAGCAACGACCAGGCATCAGCCTTGCTCTGCAGGTTCAGATTGCAGATGAAGCGCGGTTCCTGGCCACCCTTCCCGTCCGGCACCAGTTGGTCGCAGTACTGCGAGATCCGGTACAGCTCCCACTTATCGACCATCCACGGCTTGATGCGCCGGCCAAGGCCAAAGCGGTCGGCGGTGGTGATGTCGTAAGTCATCCAGACCGCGTTATCGGTCCAAGCCTGCTTAAAGGTGCCATCCCAAATACCGGTGTATGAACGCGACACCGGGTCGTAATTGCTCGGCACCTGCATCTTCTTGAGCTTGGTCTCGACGGTCACCGCCGGAATGCTCCGGAACTGCTCGGCGGAAAATTCAATGTAGAGCAGCGCGGTGTTCGGGTACCGCAACTTGGCGTCGATCACCTCAGTGAAGCCGGCGATCTGCATAGTGTCGGAGATTTTGTTGTTGTTCTGGTTGATCGTCAGTCGCGTGATACGCATCAGCCAGCCAGAAGTAGCCTTTGGCAAATCGATTCGGCGGGTTCGCTCGTACACGCTGGTGGTCTTACCGTCGACAGCCTCGCTCAGCACCTGCTGGTAAGCGCCGCCGTCGGTTGCCAGTTCAACCTTGTACTCAATCCGGTACCCGTTGATGTTGCCGCCGGCGTCCACAGACTGGAGCGCTGGCCAGGCGAAGCGAACCCTCACTGCCGAAAGCTGGACGTTGTTGATTGCACGAACCCAAGGAGTACCACTACGCAGTTCGGTGCTGATGGTGGTTTCGTTCTCGATCGACGGGATGCCCTGGATATAGGTCTGGTCCACCGCACCGGTGCGCCATTCCCACTTAACGTTCGGGAAGTTCATGTTGCCCTGAGGGTCTTGCAGAGGGGTGTTGTCGAGATAAATGTCCTGAGCAGTCGGCGTTCCTTCGAACTCACCCTCTCCCACTGCAATCAGCATTTTGGCGATGGCCACCGAGCGCAGACTGTCCGGGGCTTCCGTTGGCGTTTTTGGTTTCTCTTCGCCGCCCTTGGCGCCTTGGATATTAATCTTGCGTGCTGCGCCCATGCTTTTCTCCAGGCAATAAAAAACCGCCTCATGGGCGGCTGCGGTGCTTCAGGTGTTGGCTACATCTGGTCTTCGGCGTAGATAGCGGCGCTGATGATCGCGCCTCCTACACGCCGCTTGCCGTAACAGAGCGGTACCGGGTTACCGGATGCCGTGGTGTTCTTGGCGCTGCCGAAGGCGTAGCCCGGCGTGTTCTCAGGCGCAGCGCTGGTCTTGAGTCCGCCGGCCTGGGGGCTGAGCATTTGGATTACGCCGCCGGCTACCAGTCCGATGCCCGCTCCAATTAACGGGGTGCCGAACGGAGTTGCCGCGAAAATGACCCCGACAACGATCAGGATCGCGCCAACGATGGTCTGAAGGACCCCGCCACGCTTGCTACCCACCACTACAGGAGCAATCCGAATGTCGCCGGCACCGCTGTAGCTCAACTCTTTTTCGCCGATGTTGCGCTTATCGCGAAAGACTGCGAACTCAAGGCCTCGTGATTTGGCGTTCGATAGGAAGCGTTCAAATCCAGGAATCTGGATACACAGGGCCTTAATGGCTTCGGCAGGCGATTTCACCGCAAGCCTGAAGGACTTCCCAAACTGACGGAGCTGCCCGTGCAGTCGAATGGTTGTCATTGGTTGGTAGTTGATCGCTGATGCCTGCATCTTTTTCTCCGGGCAATAAAAAACCGCCCGGAGGCGGCTTTATGATTTTCGTTTTTCAGTTGTAGTCGACATAGGGCCCAATGTAGAAGCCGGCCATATCTCCACTGATTCGATAAAGGCTTTCCTTACCTGGCTGCACCGTTGCTGCGATGGTGCGGATTGCAGCACCTGCGCACAGACCTGATCCGGCGAGGCCGGCGCCTATATTTGGCGAGCCTGGCGGAAGATAAAAGGTCGCCCGCTGACCAGTACCTATTTTCGCAGCCTTGCGCCCATCTACATAGACGACGATATCGCAGCCCGAACCGACGGCGCCGGAGTCACGCACAACCGTAATTTTCCCGCTTTCGCCAGCCGGCTTGGACTGGAACGCATAAACCTCATCCGCCGGCACCGGCTTTGCGTCGCGCACTGAAATTGCCGTGGAGGCGCACCCCGCCAGCATCGCCACCGCTACCGCCGCTATCAAAATTCGCATGTCGTTCCCTCTTTGGTTTGGCGGGACTGTAGCCCAACCTAAGCTGCTGGACTAAGCAGGCCTAACTGATCAGCGCTGATCTATTTCAATCTTCTGTGTGGGGTCTGGGCTGTATTTTTGGCGCTTCAACTGCGGATCGCCCTTTGCCATACAGAAGAAATAAATCTCTGCCTCGCCGCAGCCGCCGTGCAATGCGCACTCACTGGCTTGCATGTGATCAAGCAGGATCTCTCGGCCTTGGGACTCGCAGAATACGTTCGCCTCTTTGAGCGCCTGCCCTTTCGCGGATGCAGGCCCACCGAAAGGAACGCGGGTTGAAATCGTATACGTATCAGGCCCGACCTTGATCGGCCCGCTGTCCGCGCAGCCCGCGAGCATCGCTGCAGACAGAACCATTAGCCAAATTTTCATTGTTGTCCTCCCCAGGAAAGAAGGGACTGTACCTCGGACCTGTCCAGGCATCCAGCGTGGATGGAATGCCAGTAACTGGAGTGATCGTCGGCATAGTAGCGTTATGCCCTCAATTACCAAGGAAGGGAGCAATCAATGCTTGTCGTCTCGTATTACGAAATTCAAGAATCCGCCTCGCGGAGCCATCCATGGGGAAAAACGACCTACACAGAAAATGCTGGGGAATATTTCAGCTTTCGAGAACGACCGGAGCTAATTCGCGAGGTGCTCGAAGACTTCAAGCCATTCGAATCCCAAGACGCAATTCAAAAATTCTACGAACTGCTGGAGTGGCTCAACCGAGACGACGGCGTTCTTGAAACCAATGACTGTTTTTTCCGGCCTCCCGCTGAAAACCCAGATGACCAGTTTCAACTCACCAGGAAAACACACGGAAGAATCGAATTCTTTATTCGGAAACTCGACGCGAACCTTTCAGCAGAAGCAGTCCATTGGCTATACCGAATGATGAGCCTCTACCTCCAAGTAGAAAGGCCCGACTTTCACTGCGGCATCTTTGATATTGCCGCGGCTCGGACGGATTACATTGAGCTTCCCGGGGAGCGAGAGGAGCGTATAGGTCTGCGGCTCTGCATCTACTTCAATGCTTACGGTAACGGGGATACGAACGCCTGGGACAACCTTGAAATTGCCATTCAGGGCCTCTTTAATGCTTTCAAAGGTTTGGAAGCGGCTATCCATGGGGACTTCCTTAAGTTCCGTCAGCCCTAAGGCTTTTAGCCTATCGATGAGGGTCATGAGCGAGTCCCTTGTTCTGCTTGGAGCTGGATTCGCCCGGGACCGGACACAAGCTCAGCGGTAAGCCCCGGCTTGCCGTAGTAGCTGCGGCTGTAGCCGCCTTTGCTCTGGCACTTGCCGGAGAATTTCATGCGATCGATCTCGACACCGCCATCCAGAATGGCGACTTCGGCTTCAGCGCCGCAGATACCAGCGTCGGTAATGGTGAAAAGGTCGTAAATGGTCAGCATGTAGCGTTGCGAGGTTTGCATGCCCTGCTCCGGCGGCCCTGCCGCGTCATGGTTGTTTTGCATCTTTGTGCCTGAGGATCAGGCGTGTCCTGTCATGCCACGGGCCGCCGAAAACGATGATCTCGGACGGCCTGCCGTACAGGTGGTGAAGAAGAAATGGGCCAGGCCCGAAGGCGCCCGACTCTTCTCCAGGCAGAGCTGGATCAGTGCCCAGGTAGATCCCGGCATGGTTCGGGTGAGCCGTCCGCCCGACGTGCATGACGATCAGATCACCGCGCTGCGGCCGGTCGACGCGAACAAAGCCCGCTGCCTCGTAGTACTGCTCGTACAGGCTCGCGTTCTCCGCACTCTCCCACCAGCCATCAGTGCGCTGGAAGGCCTCAAACTCAAGGCCCCACTCACGCTGATACCAGTCAGCGCAGACCTGCCAGCAGTCCCAGGCACCGTGCACGAACGGACGCTTGAGCAGCGGCGTGCTGCCGGTTGGTGTGATCGTCCGCAAATCCCCCTCGGGCCAGGACAAAATGTGCCAGGGCAAAGCCGTGGCCTCACACATGGCCAGGTCGTGCGGTGACGGCCGGCTGGTGGCGTCCGGGTGTGAATGGACAATGCCAATGACTTCCCCCAGGTCTTCCGCCGCGGCGTAGTCCTCGGGATCGAGCCGAAACTCTTCGTTCGGCTCCGTGGCGATGTTACGGCACGAGAAGTACTTCTGCGCCCGGCCAACGGCCAGCAGCAGCCCGCAACACTCGCGGGGATATTCCGCCGCCGCGTGCACCTGGATGGCCGCGATGATGTGCTTGCGCATGGTCAGCTCCGGGCAATGAGGGACACAGCGGGAAATCCACCGTGCCCCAGTTCTTCGTTTTCGCCGAATCGCAACTTGCAGGACGACAGGCAGCCTTTGCACTGATCCTTGGCCGGGTCGTCCGTGGGACTGTCTTCATCATCGAACATGGCGGCGCCCGTGTAGCCGCAGTCCGGCCCCCGGTATCCATTGGTCATCGCCCAGTGGCAGAAGGTCGTCATCTGGCGCCCGGGCAGACCGTGGTTATCGATCTCGCCCGGGGACGACAACTCCCAGACCACCGCCTCACCGTCCTCGCTGGTTTTCTGGTCGATGTACCAGATCTCCAGCCCTTCCTGTGTCGGATCGGCCGTTGGGTTGCCTTCGGCGAAGTTCGCGGCGTCCAGGTACTGAGCCAGGGTCTCACGAACGGTCAGCTTGAACTTCAGCAGGTCCTCGAAGGCCAAGCACAACGCAGTGACGCGCCCGTTGATGTTGCCGGCGGCGAACGTCGGCCTCGTGGCCGTGCCGTCGCTGTTGGAGCCAATGCCCTCGATCTGCACTGGCCATGCCGCGTACTCGGCGCCCTGCCACCAAATCGACTTGGCCGGCAGATCCTCTTCCGAATGTTCGTAGGCCAGCAGCTCCTCGGGCGTGTGCGGGATGGCGTGACCGTGGAAGCGCAGGTAATCCGCGCCGTATTCGGTCCCATCAATTTCAAACAGGCGAATTTCGGCGCCGGGCCCCAGCTTCTGGATGTCCGTGATCAGTGCCATGGGTGGTTATCTCAGGGGTGAAAGGTTTGTTCGAAGGTCGCGGTGATCGCGTAGACCTGGCCGCCGCGGTGCACGGGCTTGTAGCCGTTGCACTTGTAGAGGCCCAGGTCGCCAAGGGGCGGCTCCCAGAGGAAGCCCTTTGCGCCCTTGTGCCGGTCGATGAAGTCCATGATTTCCTTGATGCGGCTCTTCATGCCGGTAAAGGTGACCGGCCAGGACTGGGATTTGTTGTTTATCCCGTCCTCGGTCGACTGCGCGTAGCCGTCGGCAAACTGCTTGGTGCGTACGCGCTGCTTGATATCACCCTCGACGCCCTTTTCAGTGGCCCAGGTGAATCGCTCGATTGCCATAAATCATCCTTTTACGTTTCGGCTGCTCACGCCGCCTTGGCGCCAAGACTTGGCGATCTCTTCTGTTGCGATTTGCCGGGTGCGCGCCTCCATGTTGCGCTGGAATAGTTCGGCATCGAACTCGGCGCCGTCCGGGCGGCCGGCCTCCTGGTCAGTGAGAATGATCGGCATACTGAGGCTGAGGTTTACCCCGCCACTGCCGCCTCCAACCGCAGAAACGCCCAGCTTGCCGTTGGCTGTGCGGGTGAGCGGCATGATTGCCTCTGGCCCGGCCTCACCAAATAAAGCCATGGGCGCCAATGTTGGACCTGTGGCGATGGTGTTGGTGAACGCCCCGCCATCGGCAAACATCTGCACACCGCCCGACCAGGCGCCGCCCTTGGCCTGAATGCTGCCCGGGGTGAAATTGGACAGGTCGGTGCCGGTGTAGCCGGCCTGACTTGCCCCGCCAGAACCACCGCCGCCACCGAAGTAGCTGGCCGTTGCGCCCACCAAGCTGCTCAGCAATGCCGAACTCGCCTGGCGGGTAGCAATGCGCGCCATGTCCGCAAGGATCGACTTGGCGAAGTCCGAGAACGACGCCTTGCCGGTCATTGCGAAGTTGACGACCGCGTCCTCCATACTGCTGAAGGCATTGCCGAACAGGCTTTTGGTCTGGCCGGCAATGTTCTTTGCCGAATCCAGGTAATTAGCCCAGGCCGATGTCGCGCCGTTCGTCCAGTCGCCTTGGGCAGCCTCCACATCTGCGTAGTTCTGCCGGATCTGGTCGGTCGCCGCTTTGTTCGCGTCTGCGAGTGCCTGGGACTTACGCTTGAACTCCTCCTCCGACATTTTGCGCGACGGATCGGATTTCTGGTTGGCCAGCTCCAACGACTGCTGAGCGAACCGGTCTTGCTGGCTGTTCAGTTCGCCGTTGAGCGCGTTCTGGCGGTCACCCTGGCCTACGCCGAGAACCGCGCGCTGGCCGGCAAGCTCCAGGGCTCGTTGTTGCTGAGCTAGGGCCTGCACGTAGGTGGTGATTGACCGCTCCTGCTTGGCCAGGCGTCCCGTTTCGTTGGTAGCCAACACCTCAAGCTGGCTGTCGGCCTCCTTCTGCGCCTTGACCATCCCTGCGCGTGCGTCAGCGATCTTCTGGTCCAGCTGGATGCTCTGGGCAGCAGTTGTGGACTTCTTGCCTTTGGTGGCTTCCAGCGCTGCGATCTCGGCCTCATAGGCCGCGGTCACCTCATCACGCTGGTTGCCGATCAGGGCTTCACGCTTCAGTGCGTATTCGGACTGAGAGATCAGCCCGGCCTTTTCCGCCGCATCCAGTTCCTTCTGGGTGTTTTTGTAAGCATCAACGATGGCTGCGAGGTTATTTTTGGCGTTGTTGAAGCCGGTTAAGTCGACCTGATTCGCAGCCGCCTTCGGATCCTTGAATTTATCGTTGATGTTGGAGATGTTTTTGTCGATTGCCGATTGATCGAGTCGCGAGTCTTTCGGGTCAACCTTGCGGATATCGTCGAGTTGCCGCTTGTAATCCTTGATTGCCTCGGTGCGCTTCTGCTCGTTCGTCCACGACGATTTGGTCAGAGCATCGATCTTGGCCATCGACGAAACAGCATCGCCCTGTGCCTTGGCCTGTTCGCCTTCCCACTTGGCGATATCGGCCTGGGCCGCCTTTTCGTCCTCAAGCATGTTCAGGCGGTTCTGCCGGAACTCGATCATCTCCTTCTGGTTTTGGAAAAGGCCGATATTGCCTTTCTGCGCATCGGTCAGGTCGCGGCGAGCCTGCTCGATGTCTGCACCAATGTCCGGCCGGCCGATGTTTTTGAGATTGTCGGCAGCACGCGCAACGGCGTTGTAGCCTCGCTCCCAGAAACTCAGGTTTTGGAGAATCTTCGGCGTACGCTCGTTGATCGCATCGGCATAGGATTCGGTTGCAAGCTTTACGGCGCCGGCGTGGTCGCCCTGCTGCTCCAATGCGGCGATTTGCGAGTAAACCGATGCCGTCAGGTAGTGGTACTGGTCGTTCAGTGCAGCAGACGCCTTTACCGGGTCGTCTGCCAGCTTGGAGAACTCGGCGACAGTCTCGCTCACGGCCTTGCCGGTGGCTTCCTGCATCGACACGGCAGCCTGGGTGATGCCGGTGAAGCTGTCCCCGGCGATCTTGCCGTTTTCGGCCAGCAGCGCAAGCACGGCGGCGGCTTGGCCGGTGGTTCCTACCGTTGCGCTCACCTGGCGCGCCATATCCCCCAGTTGGCCAGCGCTCACTCCCGCGTAGTTGCCGGTGAGGATCAGCGACTTGTTGTATTTGTCTTGCTCTTCGCTGCCCTTGTAGTAGGCGTATGCAAGACCGCCAACAGCAGCCGTCGCAAGCGCCAAAGGCCCTAAAATCGCGAGCAGCCCAGCAGCGCCCGCCCCGGCACCAGCGCCCAACTGAGCCACGGCGCGCACGCCGCTACCCCAGTCACCCGACGACAACGCATTACCCAGTTGCACAACGTTTTCCTGCGCCTGGCGGGTACCGAGGCGCAGCTTGTCGAAAGCGGTGCTAGTTCGCTCCAATGTCGCGTACTGCGCGTCGAACTTCTTCATGCCGGCGGCATAGGCTGCTTGATCGACCTTGCCGTCTTTGAAGCTTTTGTTGAGTAGGTCGACTTGGGCATCGAGTGCCGCCAACGCCTTTCGACTTGGGTCAATCGCCCCCAGCAAGCTGTTCAGCGCTTTCTGCTCATCCATCGCAGACTTGGCCAGGGCGATCTGCTGCTTATCGAGCTGTGCCGAGATCTTCGCCGCCTCGGCCTCGCCATAGGCGCCGGTCTTGGTCAGCTTCGCCAGCGCGTCACGCTGCTTTGCCAGGTCCTGCGTGGTCTTGGCGCTGGTGGAAAGCGATTTCTCCAGCGCCTGCATTTCGTTCATCAGCGAAACGGCGGACTGCTCGGCCCGGCCGCCTGCCTTCGCCATTTCATCCAGGCTCGTTTTCGCCTGGATTGCATCGGCCGAGTCGATCTTGACGCCGAGTTCTGCAATGTTCATCGACTCACCTTGAATAAGTGCCCGTAGTTACGGGCTGTTTTCCCTTTCCTCCGCCATAACGCGCAGGGCTTCGCCTTCCAGCACCTGAAGGTCAGGGAAGATTTCAGCGAGTTTCTTTTTCTTGATACCGAGGAACCCGGCCACGTCGCGGATGCAGGTGTAGTCGAGACCGATCGCGCCACCGGCGCCAGCCCGCCACTGGGTCGACATCCGGTTGAACAAGAAGAACGCCGGCCAGTTGCAGGGCCAGACCTCGGTCACTTCTTCAAGGTCGCCCGGGGCAAGTCCGAACAAGCCCATCAGTTCAGCCGGCGCCGCCGGCGCGTAGAGTGCGCGGGCGGCGTCCGTCAGTTTCCCAGGCGGGCCTGATTGAATGCGCTCTGGTAGGCAATCACGACCGCCTCAGCGGCGCCCTGGCAGGACGTCACCAACGCCCGAATGCTCTTGTCGTCGAACTTGTCGTCGAAGCCCCAGCCGACTACCAGGTCCTTGATCTGCTGCGACTGCTGCTCAGTGTCAGCAGCAACGATTTCGGAAAGCGTTGGGCTTTCGCCCAGGGCGGTCCGGGCTTCATCGCGCTTCAGGTTCCACTCATCAAACAGAGCGGCAAGACCCGGGCGATCCCGATACTTGAAGGTGAACTCAATTTTCTCGGGCTCACCCCCAACGATAGGGATCGACACGAAGGCCTTGAACGTCGGGTTTTGGGCGATTCTGATCTTTGCCATGGGTTACGCCACCGCAGTCAGGTAACGGGTCGGCTCGGCCTGCAGCGCCAGGTTGACGGTGCGCGTCAACAGGTTGTTGCGGGAGACTGCCGGCTGCTTGGAGAACGACGTGTAGGTGCCGTACAGCAGGGTGTCATTGCCAGGCAGGTTGAGGCGCGCTGCTTCAATCTGCTTGCCGGCGTCAGCTTTCAGCAGAACGCTGTTGAATGCCTGGGCCGGGTCGTCAGCGATGGTCAGCACCATGCTTGCCGCCGATTTGTCGGTGGGGATCTGTTTGCCCTGGTCATCCTCGAGGAACACCACATCTAGGTAGTTCTGTTCGCCGCCGGAGAAGGCAACGTCGGAGATCTGCGGGATCTGCACCCAGGTCAGCACCTTGCGCATAGTGCCTGCACCGCCTGCTGCCGGGAAAACCTGAGTATCGGTGGTGTCGACACCTTCCAGGGTGATAGCCGTCGCGGTGGCCGCCTTCACGCGTACAACCTTGCTATCCAGCTTGCTCCAGCCGGACGTGAGCAGAACGATATCGCCGGCGGCAATGGTGCCGCCGACTACAGTAGCCACGGCCTCGCTCGCATTGCTGATGGCAGCGAACGCCAGTGCCGCGCCGTAGGTTGCGGCGTGCTGGAAGGTGCCGCCGTTCGGGAGTTTGTAGCCCATGGGTATTTCCTCTTTGCAGATATGAAAAAACCCGCTCAATGGCGGGTTTGTGGGTTTGCCCAATGGGCGGGATCAGTTGGTGTCGGCCCGGTACAAGAACGAGATCGGGACGGTGTAGGTGGAATCGCCGGTGATTCCTGGCCCTTGGTCAACTGGCGACATGGTCACCACGGTAAACGCGCCCTTCGTGTCCCGCGCGTAAATGGGGAACCGGTCGGTCAGTTCTGCTGCGATTGGATTCGTCTTGGCCTTGCCGGTGCCGGCCGGCGCAATGATGCTCACCTGGAACACTCCGGTGAACAGCCGGTGGTCGCCGCCGAGTGTGTTGCTCGCGGTGTCGCCCGGGATCGTGAAAGTCCGCAGATACGTCTCGCCCGACGCCGGCGTGTAGGCCGTGTTTTCGAAGACGATCTTAAGCTTCTCCGACCTGGCAGCGTTCCAGGCGATGAGCTTTGCCTCGTAGATCGAGGCGATGATTGCGTGACTCATACCTGGTTTTTCCTGATGGCCTCCAGCACGATCTGCTGGAAGCGAGCCACGGTTACTCGGACCATGCCGCCGGGGGCCTGGGTGGAATGGCCGAACTCCAGCGGTATCGCGTAGGGCAAGTTGTTTACGATGAAAGCCGTTTCTCCGGCCTTGAACTCGATTGCACCCGCCACAAGCCGCGCAGTAGCCTCAGCCCCTGTTGGGTCCGGGTGAATACGAAAGCTGTTGTCGACAGAGCCGATGGAGAAATTCCAGTTCGCCCGAAATCGCCCGCCGACATAGTCCTGACCAGCGACTAGGCCATTCACGTTGAAGTTCTGGTCGCGCTCTGTCTTCGTCAGCGGCTTGGCGTATTTCACGCCTCGCTTGAGTTTTCCTGCCTTCGTGAAATTCGACTCGTCCAGGTTGATGAGCGTGTTGCGGACTGCGACTTTGAAGTCGTAGTCATCAGCCGCCCGGGCGTTGGATTCCCGATGAGCGACGTTCGCGGCCCATATCTCAGGGTTGCCCACCGGCGACATGCGAATGATGCTGCTTCCAATCTCGATGATGATCTCGCGCAGGCTCGCGTCGATGGCTTCAGTGGCCTGGGCGGCGAACTCGGCCAGGCTCAGGGCGAAACTGCCGGACTGGCCAGCGCCTGCCCGGCTCACGAGCGCACCTGCAGCTCATACAGGATTGACGTCCCGGCTGGGTTGACCTCTTTCAGCGGAGGAATAATTGACCAGGTACGCCCCTGGACGACCACTTTGTCGAGTAGGCCTGGCACCCAGGCCAATCCTTGCGCGGCAATCTTGAGCTTCTTGTCGCCCTGCTTGATGAGGCTGTTGTTCTGGAACTCTTGGCCGGTGAAGTCGAGCAGGATGCCTTGGGCGGTTTGCTCAACAGCGGCGCCTGGCGCTTCCCCGCCCGTCTCCGGGTCATACTCGCCCGGCACCGTCTTGCTGATGGTCACGGGCTGGCCGAACTCTGTGATCATCTCCAGAGCCATCACGGCCATTTCGTCGTAGAAGGTGGCCATGGTGGTCTCCGTTGCTGCTATGCGCGGATCGCGAACAACCCGCGCTTTTGTAGATAGTCGGCAAACTGCGTAGCGCTCGGTCGATCAGGCGCCGCCGGCAATAGCCGATTGCTGGTGTTGGAGATCGTCGCGTATTCGCGGGTTACCGCACCTTCGACACGCTCCAGCGTCACAGCGCCTTTGCGCTTGTCGATTGGGTCGATATCGTCCTGATGGATCTCGGCAGCCAGGGCCATCTGGCCGTACTGGATGCGCGCAGGCAGGTAGTTGTTCGGCTTGATCTCGTGGTCCAGCAGCACTTCCCGGCGCGGCCAGGACAGTCCCTGCTCGCTATTCGTCTTGCGCCCCTTCCAGGTCATGCCATCCATAGCCAAGGCGGCCCGGCGCAGCAACGCTTCCTGCTCAGGAACACCTGCGGGGATGACCGTGCCGAACCTCACGGCATACATGGCCAGGTCCTCGGCGCTCGCGTAGCTTTCGGCGTCAGGCTTGCCGGTGCCGTCCTCGATGATGAGTGTCATGCGTCAACTCGCTGGAATGGTTTGAAGATTGGCCGCCGGATCACCGACAGCCAGCAGTATTACTCCTTGGTCAGCTCAGCGACGAGCTTTTCCAGGGATTCTTTCGAGGCGTTGGCCCGATACTGGACCTTGGCTTCATCGAGCGTTGCTTTCAGAGCCGCGATATCACTAGCCTCGTCAGCCGGCGGCGTGAGGGCAGACCTCTTCAGCGCTTCAACCTCGCCACGCAGTGCGTCGACAGTTAAGGTCAGGCCGTCACGTTCTGTGGTCAACTCACCAACCGAAGCATGGATGGCGCCCAGCACTTCATACAAGCGCAACGCCAGGTCGCCGGACTCTGGACGATGGATTTCGCCAGCTTCCAGGCCGTCAACAAGGATCAGGATCGATCCATGCTCAGCACGCAAAGCCGTGATCACCTTTTCCAGTTCGGCTTGGTTGCCCGCACCAACAATCTGCGCCCGCTTGGCTTCCTTCACCGACACATCGATGCCGGCTGCTTCGTACGCATTGACCACGCTCGGCCAATCGCCAATCACCAGCACGCTGGTCACACCCGCTTCGGGCTTATCGAAGTGTTCCGGATTGCGGTAACGCTTCTCCGGGTCGAAGCCGCTCAGCTGGTTGCTGTAAGTCAGTTCCATGTGTTTCTCCAAGGCGGCCATTGCTGACCGCGCGTTGAGTTTGAGGCTTAACCGCCAGTAACAGGAGGCGTTGCGGTCAGCGTGATCATCACGCCGGCGGTGACTTTGTTGCTGCCCGCATGCTTGACCCAGTTGGCAGCGGAGCCCACGGCAGCCAGGGTTGGATTGGAACCGCCAGTGGTGGCTTTCCAGCTATAACCCAGCACATCGATGTTTACGGTGCCTTCCGCGCGGTAGCCGATGCTCAGGTTTTCTTCGTCGTTCACTTCGTAGGAACGGAAGCCCGGCGCCTGCGACTCGGTGATGGTTACGGCGTTTGGCAGCAGGCCGAAGATCACATCCGCCGGCGCGGTGTCGGTCACCAGTACAGGCTTGCCCAGAGTGCCCGGCAGGCCGCCGTAGATCACAACGCCAGCTTCTTCGTAGATCTTGTTAGTGATGGCTTCGTCGACGATGTCGAAGTAGGCGCTGGAGTGCATGACCCACAGAGCAATACGGCCGAACTTGTCGCCGAACTTGCGCATACCGCGAGTCAGCGTCTTCTTGCCATCGGTTTCGATGTTGGCCGAAACCACCATGTCAACGTTGGAGCCGATGGCGGCACGCAGGCCAGCAGTTGCGTACTGGATGAAGCCTTCCAGGGTCGCATCAGCAACGTCGGCGCCGACGATCTGGGAGAACTCCTCGACCGGACGACCGCGGCGCTTGAACGCCTCCTCGGTGGTTTGGTAAGGGCCGTACTTCCAGGGAGCCTTGACGCCGACAGCTTCGCCGGCGCTGATCTTCTTGGCAGTTACCTTGCCGTCGGAGTTGACGTCGCGGTGCTCCAAGGAGCCGTTCAGCTTGTAGAGAGCGCGCTTGCGGAAGTCACCTTCGATCAGTTCGTTGTCCAGCACCATTGCGCCGTTGGACGATGCGTTGAATACATCCAGGTTGTCCTGGACACGTTCCAGGTATGCGGTTTGCGCCTCATCGTTGTAGATGATCAGGTCGCTGTTAACGGTTGTAGCCATGGGTCAATCCCCTTACTTGGGCAATGCGAGATATGCGGTTTGGCCGTGCTTGCGCTGAAAATCGCGCTTCTGCTCGGAGGTCATTTCGGAGCGCTTGAATGCAGCCTTGCCGCCACCCCCGCCCGGGGCAAATGTCCCTGAAGCCCTTGGCCACAGATGAGGTGCGCTTTCGCGCAGAGATTCCGCCCATTCGAGCGGAGTCAGAGGGGTCTTGCCGTCTTTACCGAGGATGACCTGGCCGGATTCATCAACGGCGACTGCATCGCCATCTTCGTTAAGAGTGAACACGCCTTTGGCGCGCAGGATGATGTCGTCGGTTGCTTCTGGCAGAGCGCCGGCTTTCAGCGCTGCGCCGCGCACCGAGTCGCCCAGAACCTTGCCCTGGAACTTGGCAGCAAAGGATTCGGCCTTCTCGGCGCGCTCGCTGATAGTCTTCAACTGCTTGTCGTAGTCACCCCGCAGGCGCTCGGTGCGTCGATTGAAGACCTCGTCCACCTTGCCCTCGGTCAGCAGCTTGGTTTCTTCGTCCTGGCCGGCACGACTGAGCAGGCCTTTGACGGCGTCGATGTCGATGCCCTCAAACTGGGTTTCGAACTGGGTCAGCTTGCCGGAGGTTTCCTTCAGCTTGCCCAGCAGTTCCGAGTTCTTGGTTTTCAAACCCGAAACGGATGCTTCAACGGCAGTCGCGATAGCGGCCTTGATTGCCGGGTTTTCCAGGTCGATTTCGTTTTCTTCTGCCACGTTGATTCACCCCTTGGGTATGTTTCGCCCGCTTTGCAGGCAATAAAAAACCGCCCGGAGGCGGCTGGTTGAATGTGTTCGGTTAAATTCCGGCCCGCTCAAAAGCCAGCGGCTCAAGCCTCTTCATCTGTACCAGGTTCAGAGGCGCGAAGTTGCGATCAAGCTGCAGTTCGGCGAAACGCTCGATGGTCAACCCACCCTCCCGGAACAACTTGGCCCGGACTGGACCGATGGCCACGTCCTGGAACGAAGCCGGCTGCTGCTGGAGCCAGTGGTAGTAATCGAGGTCGGCACTGACCTGCTGTCCGCCATCAGCACCCACCGAGGCACGTGTTGCGCCCTTGGCGAACATCGCGCTGAGCTTGGTCAGCAGGACGAAGGTGGTGCGGCAATTAGGGTGGAATGGCGGCCTTGGGCCGGAA
This sequence comes from Pseudomonas sp. PAMC 26793, assembly GCF_000313235.1. Classification (NCBI taxonomy): domain Bacteria; kingdom Pseudomonadati; phylum Pseudomonadota; class Gammaproteobacteria; order Pseudomonadales; family Pseudomonadaceae; genus Pseudomonas; species Pseudomonas sp. PAMC 26793. The sequence continues at coordinate 35,766 of NZ_AMXG01000051.1, read as the reverse complement.
TCCACCGGAAACTTACGCTTATCCATCGAGCGGCATTGCTGGCTGGTCTTGCTGTCTAGGGTCGCGACCATCTGGATCTCTTCGACGATATCCGTGTTGGCCTTGGCCACCTCCATTCGCGCCTGGGACGACACATGCTGAATGGCGGTGTGCACGACCGTGCTGGCATTGCGGTTGGTGGTGGCCAGGATGCCGTCTTTGTATCCTGCCGCCTTGGTGCCGCGAATGTTGCGGATGATCTGGAAGTTCGTCTGCCCTTCGAAGAAGCCCTGCCGGATGGTGCCGGTAACCCGTTCACGCTCTGCACCGGTCCAACCCTTGATGAACGCCTTCAGCAGCTTCCCGCCGCCTGTGCCGCGCACACTGAGCGGATTCGTCAGCACTGCCGAACGGATCGCAGCAGCCGTTGGTGCTACCACATCCAGCGACACGCCAACCGGCGCCGACCTGGCAAGGCTGGTCGCCTCAAACTCTGCCTCGTAATTGGCGATGTCCACCAGGTCAAGGTTCAGCTGCGCGCTGTACCGGTCGAAGATGCCCAGCAGCAGGCTATCCACCTCCTTCAGCAGCGCTTCCAGACGCTTGACGTTGTACTCGGTCAAATCCGACTGGGTAAGCCGATCCCGTATAGATCGGTCAATCTCCTTGAGGAAGGGAGCGAACTTGCCCACCTCCCCAGCCTTGAGCTTTTCGAGGAAGACCGCGTGCCGGATGGTCGCGTCAAGTACTGCCGGATTTACCGCCATTTGTTTTGTCCTCGTCGTCCAGGTCCAGTCCGTCGCCCTGCTCTTCCAGCTCGCCGTCAATCTGCTGGTCAGTACGCTCTGGTGCGATCAGACCTAGCTTGCGCAGGTAGGCCCGAAGGTCTGCCTTGGCGAAGCCACCGTTCTGCCACAAGCCAACCAAGGCCGTGATCATCTGCGGGTCTGCCGTCAGCTCTACAAACTCCTGATTCACTTGGTAGGCGACTTTTTTGTCTGCAACGCCCATGTAGGCGCAGCACCACATGATTGCCCGGGTGTAGGCCTCGCTGACGTTTGCCACGCAGCCTGCGAGCACCGAAGTGGACGCCGATTGGTCGCCGCGCGACTCGGTAGCGGTCTTGGCAGCTAATGAGGCCACCACCATCCGGGCACCCAGCTCGATCATCATCTGGTTCTTGTCGTTCATTGCCTCCCTGACCAGAGTGTTCGGCAGCGGTTGCGAGTATTCGAAGCGGCTGCCCACCGGCAAAAGCATCGGCGCCCTTGAACCGACGTAGATGCCATGCTTCTCCATCCAGTCGCGCCAGTTCTCGTCCAGGCCTGTGATCGACGGCTGAGCCTGTCCGCACCAGAACACGCTGTCCTCATAGTCGGCGCTGTTCCGGAAGTGGCCCAGGTTGATCATGGCGATGTCGTACAGCGGCGACTCGTCGATGCTTGGGTCGTTGTTCTGCGCGCCGACGAAGGTGAACGGGATCTCCTTGAGACGCCCGGTGACGCCTTCCGGCCTGAACTCTTCGATGACCGTCAGCGGCCCACCACCTTTCGGCCCGGACCGGCGCCAGACCCGGCACACAAAGCCGTCATCCTCAAGCGCCAGTTCCCGGTACTGCTCAGCTGTCTTGTAGCCGAAGCCGTCAGGAATCTCCGGAGACTCGCGCAGCACCACCAGCGTCAGCACGCTGTGGCCGTTAACCATGCCCGTGCGCCAATTGATGATGTCTTCCGCGCAGTAGGACAGGATCACCGAGTGACCGCCGATGCCGTCGTCCTGGTGATAGTCGACGTACAGACCGTGGCGCCCAGCTTCAAGCACCTTCTCCAGCGTGCCTTGGGAGTGCTGGTAAATGCTCACTCCGGAGCCGTTGGCGTTGTCTTGCAGGTATTCCAGCTTCTTTGGCACCGTGAGTGTCGGGTCTTTATGGAAGGCCAAGCCCAGCAGCCCGTTACGGGTGTGTCCGGTGGCGTTCTTGAACACCGCCCGCTCGCGGTAAGCCAGGTTCCGATCTTCGTTCTCCGGCGACTTGTCGTGCGCGTTGATGTACGGCAGCCGATCGACTACCCGGTGCTGGCCCGCGCAGACGTCGCGAACGGTCGCCCAGCGATCCAGCACTGCCGTGTATTCCGCCCGCTTGAAGGAGACGTCGTTGCTCATCGGGCGTATCCCATTTTGATAGCGGTGACCGGTTTGATGATCGGGTACTCGCGGTGGATGAAGTAGCCGCCGGCGTCGTTCGCGTGATCGATGCCGGCGGTTTTATCTGGCTCCCCGTTCGCGCCCCACACCTGCTGCTCCAGGCCATCGGCGTAGGTCGGACAGGTGAGCGAGTTGACCAGGTAGCGGCGCTCGCCCTGCGCATTGCAGAAGACGGCGTTCATTGCGTTGATTCGGTCCTTCACCGGCGGGTTTGCCGCTGGAGCGATGACCGAGAACCCGGCCTGCTTGAGCATGGCCAGGTCGGTGATACTGGCGTTCACGGACTTGCGCGAATCGCCCGAGGCATCTGGGTAGATCCTGATCTCGCAGGTCTTCTTGAAGTCATTGCCGTCGTGCTGCCAGTAGCGCTCTTTGATGCGGCGAATCATGTCGGGCGTGTCGTAGCCGTCGATCAGCTCATCCACGGCCCTGGGCAGCCCCTGGTCACGCTTAACATGGGTAATCGCCGCCATCTTGCCGACGTTGAAGTCCATCCCGATGAACAGTGGCTCACCAGGCTGCACGGTGTCGAAGCATCCGTTGAGCTTACGGTCGTAGGCGGTGTAGATCGTGCCGGACGTCAGGTTTACGAACTGGCCTTTGAGGTACGCCATGATCAGCTGAGGTGGATACGACTCCATCAGCGAGGCGATGTAGTCATCCGGCAGATTGAGCTCGTTGTCGAACGTGCTGGCCTGCACCAGGCCGTACATCTCCTTGAGCGACGGCTTGTCGCGCAGCTGCTTCACGAACTGCAGGAAGACGAACTTGAAGCCTTCCGGCGTCGTGGTGACATCCACCCCGTTCTTCAGCCCGGGCAAGTTGTAGCGCATCCGGGCAATGATCTTGCGCCAAGCCTGCTGCGCCTTGACGGCAGTAAGCACGTCCAGCTCATCCACCAGGGCATGGCCAATCTTGAAGCCGACAATCGTCTGCGGCTTCTCCATCGAACGGCAAATCACAGTGCCGCGGTACTGCCGGCCGCTGTAGATGTGAACTTCGTGGTTCGCCTGGTTGATCTTGGTCTTCAGCCCCCAGTCGTAGGCCACCTCATCCATGGTCGGATAGAAGATGTCCCTGATCTGCGGGTAAGTCGGTGCGAAGTAGCCAGCGTTGACGCCGGGCCACTCCATGAAGTGCTTGCTCAGTGCCGAGCACCCCACCCAGGTCTTGCCTGAGCCGAACCCGGCAACGAACGCACGGAATTTGTGGGGCAGCGTGAGGAACTGAGCCTGCGGAACATTAAGGCTCGGCATTCGGCTTCCTCGCATCCACCACGTCGACCTGGATGCGGGTCGGGATCACCGGCTCATCGCCAACCTCTTCCTTCCGGGCCCGGTTGACGTAGATGTCGCCGGTTTCCTTCGCCGCCTGTTCGAGGATCTGCATCGCCAGGCCGATGTTCTTCATCGTCTCGGCCTTCTCCACGAAACGGTTCATGGCCCGCAGGCGGAAGGCACGGTTGGCAATCGGGATATCGACAGTCTCTTCCCTGAAGCGCTTACGGCACTCTTCAAAAAAGGTCTTCCACTTCTGCCCGAGGTCTCGACCGGAATACTTGGTTGGGTCGTATCGCTCACACAGTTGGCGGGACACCTCGATGCCGTATTGCTCCTTGACGGCCTGACAAACCTGACTAGGGGTGTCGAAGCAGGCCAGGGCTTGGACAATAAAGGCCTTCACCTCATCTTTCAGGGCTGCCATAGATTCGTTTTCCGTCAAGGGCTGTCAAGGATTAAGCCAGCTTGAGCAGACAGGTTCCGCAGGCCCTCGCAATGTTCAACTTCCCCACCTCAGCAGGACTGTTTGCTGCATCCACCAACGCTTGTACGTCAGGGCTTGCGCCGTAGCGGCGGACGACACCGACGAACTCTTCAACGTCGTGGCCCTGCAGCTTGATCTTCGGTGCACCGTCTTGGGTGAATGCTGGTTGACCGTACTTGTCGGTCGCGTGAGCCAGGTGATACAGCTCGTGTTCCAGGAGCGCGCAGAACTCGAGGTCGCTGCACTGGGCGCAGTAGTCAGCGGCCAAGGTGATGATGAAGTCCGGCACCTCACCGAACCAGTCACGCATCTGTTGCTCCATTCGGGCTTTCTGCCAACCACCAGCGCGGAATGCTACCTGCTCGGCCTGGCCCAGGACTGTCCTGCCCTGCTTCTCGAAGCTCGACGACGCCCACATGACCCGGATGTCTGCATCCAGTAGGTGGGCATGGTCTTCGTTGTGAATGCTGCCGGTGTCGGCGAGGATCTCGGCTTGGAGCCACTCCCACACATCAGGTGCCGGGGTCAATCGGATGCCCAAGTCGAATAGGTCCGACAGTTCAAGCAGTGATGATGGCGGGTATGGCCTGTCCATGGGTCACCTGTGGTTGCAAGAGTTCGACCATGCCGGTATTGGTAGGGATCAAAAATCAACAGAGGCCCACCATGGACATCAGATTCAAAGTTATCGACACAGACCTAATCGACGAGCAAGGCAATACAACCGGCAAGAAAAAGTACCGTATAGTTGATAGCAAGGACGTCGAGCAACGCAGTAAGCACGGAGTTTACGAAGAAAAGGCTGAGGCTGACTCTGTCTGCTCAAGGCTCAACGCTGAACACGCCGAATGACCAACCTGTGCCGCACTCACCTGCGGCACACCTTGGCCTCCCAAGCCTTTAGCAACACGACGTGTATCTACGAACTCAATTGGCGTTTGTAGGCCGCGACGTGCTCAGGAAAGACATCACCATATGCTGGGTACTCGATACCTAAGACACTTAGCTCTATTGCGTCCTCCCCGCAATCGGCCGAATAGTCCGCAACGGACACTCCCGCAGCACGAATTTCCTCTCCGTCCACTATGCGCACAGTAAAATTGAAATGGCTTTGATCACACTGAGCGCAGGCTCTGACCTGCTCCTGGATACTGGAATATCCAGGAGCCGGAACAAATACGCCGAACGCAACCCCCATGGGCGGATCGCCGAGTTCTAAATCGGACCAACCAATATGCTGCCCATTACTGAAAGCTTCGAATCGCGGCATAGAGATAACCTGAAGAGCGCTTATTAGTTTCCCGAAGGATAACTCATCAGCTAGATAGCGAGCATTCAGGACAGCGGTCGCGACCATCATTGGAATGGACCTGACTCGCGCCACGATTCGGCTATTTTGAAAACGTGGCGCGGATTACTTGCTCCGGCGCTCGACACCACCTGGCCCCTTGTCGCAGTGCAGGCAGTGCTCGCAGTTCAGCGTCCGGCAGAGCCAGACCTTCACCCGCTGCCAGTAAGTGACCATGAAGATGTGCCGGGCACCGGCCATGGCCAGGGCAACATGCAGCGTCAGTCCGGCACTGCTCGGGCCGAAGAAAATGTTCTGGCTGCGCGCCATAACGACGAAACCGCTGATGGCGATGGCCGAGTAGATCAGCTTGCCGAGAATGCCGTCCCTCACCTTCCCGCTCAGTACGCACCAGGCTGCCCACAGCGCGATAAGGCCGCAGGCGATGGAGTTGATCAGTTCAAGATTCATGGTGGGTTGCCTCCCCCGAACCGCTGGCGAATGAGCGCCCAGAGGTCAGCGGATTTGATGGCTCGATTGATGGCCGCCAGAAGCGAGCCGCCGAATGCCCCCAGCAGGAAGCCGATACCGGCGACGATCTTCGGCTCGGTCACGCCCAGGTAGGTGCTGACCATGCTCGTCAGGTAGATCGAGCAGGCCATGCCGGTGATGAGGAAGATCATCCAGGCACGCCAGTCGTTCAGGTCGTCCTTGTGCCACCAACTCGCGATCACAGCGCCAACAAGGCCCGCAATCAGTAATTCGAACCTGTCGATCTTGTCGAGCAGGCGCTGTAGATACTCCATGCGCTCGACTCCGTGGGGCATGTTTGAAATAGGTCAGCCCCGGCGGCACTCCCTGCTCAGAGCGAAGGGTGTGGCGGGGCCGAAAACGAAAAGGCTCGCGCAGTGGCGAGCGGGAATTAGCGTGACCGGTGAAGCAGACCGCCAGGCATGAGCTCGGAGCGGATCACTTCTTTGACCTGGTCGGCCAGGTTGAGCTCGAAGCCCTCACGCTCGCCGATGCCGATACCGGCTGCGCATTGTCGACCATCGGCGCCTAGCTGCACTCGAATAGACCAATTCGCGGAGAGCCGGCTCTCAACCGAGGCCTCCTTGAGGCACTCCGCATTGATGTAGGTGACACCGTCAATAACTATGAACGGCTTCTGGCTTTCTTTAAGGGACTTGCCGCAGTACACGGCTTTAGGGTCAGCCCCTGAAACTTTCACCCGGTCAGATGCAAGCTCGAAGGCCCCCTTATCAGTATCAATTTTCCAGCCGGAAACACCCGGCACGTAATCTTCGGACTGAATCGTGTGGGACATTTGCTGTGCCTCATAACGAGAAAAGCCCCAGCGAATGCTGAGGCCATGAATAGGTGTGCGCGTCTTTCCGCGCTGCCAGCCACAGACAATTCCAGCGTCGACGCCCAAATGCATCGATCTCGCTGATCTGGTCTCGCGCCACTCTGGAAGTCAGGTGTGAACAGAGCGCGCGGGCTGCCGGTGTTTTTCCGTAGCGCGGCACTACCGGCTTATCCGCGTCCAGGCATCCCCCGAAGGGCCACCCTGGCTGTGGCGAGCCTGAATCAGAAATGAAAAAGCCCAGCGCGACGGCTGGGCTCTATTACGCAAGGAGATAGAAGATCATGGAGTCCAGTAAGCAATCTTGCCGCCTGCACCAACAGCTATAAAATTGCCGTTGCCGTAGGCGACGCTCCGGATATCGGTTCCTGCGAAAGTGTTGGCTTGCTGAACCCAGCCGATCCCATCCTCGGAAACGGCTGTCTTGCCGCCGTCGCCGACAGCTACATACTTGCCATTACCGTAAGCAATGTCGCGGATGATGGTTCCACCGAAACTGGTATCTTCAACAGCAGTCCAGCTAAGCCCATAGGATGAATATGCCATCTTGCCATCCGCACCAACGATAAACATTTTCCCGTTGCAAAGCTTCATGGAAAGGATGGTGCTAGTGCCGAAGGTGCTGGTTCTGGGCGTGAAGTTTTGCAGATTATCCGTCGCCACCTTCACAGCGCTAAGCAGCTTCCCATTCGATCCCGCAACCAACACAAAACTGTCAATGACGTTGACGCAATACACAGTCTCGCTAGAAGTGAAGGTCGTAGAGCGCTCCACCAGGCCTGACCAATCGCTATAACGGGAAAAGACTTTACCGTTAGACCCAACCAGTATCCAGGTGTAGCTGTTACCGGAAATTGGTTGATAAAACACAATGCCTTGCAAGTCCGCGGACGCGCGAACAGTTGCCGTAAGGTTTGTCCAATCCCTTTCAGGCCGTGCTGCGTCGCCGAAGATCAGATTGCCGGATTGAGAAAGGGCTTGAAGCGATGTCCCAATACCGTTCCAGTACAGCTCGTTGAGGACCATTCCGCTATTAGAGGTGACGACGCCCTTAAGCTTGGTCCACGCTGTACCAGTTGCGCCTCCACTGACAAGCTGAGTGGTTGCGGGAAGACCGTTGCCACCAGCCGCAAAAAACTTGCCTTGCGCAAAAACCACGCGCCGAAGCATGCCGGTGTTATCCACCGGTTGCACTTGGGTCCAAAGATCTTGCAAGGTTTGAGACGCCGAATTTGCGTTTTCCATTTTAAACTCCGTTACTTAGCTGATTTAAGTTCAGGCCTCTGTATTGGGCGTATGGCGCTCATGGGCGATTGCTCGAGGCTCGTGGCCTTCACATGATTCAGCGTCCCACATCGGGAACATTTGATCTGGAGCTCTGTAAACCCACCCGTACGGGCGAGAAGTCTTTTGCAGTTACCGCATCTGAATTCTTTCAACATCTGCAAATTCCTTTTGCTGAATCGCCCTTTCCGTGGGCAATAAAAAACCCGACGCGATGGCCGGGTTTTCTTGAACTTCCAGTGCAAGTTGCCGAAGGCAAAATACTAACTGTGGGGAAATATTGCCCTCAGCCGTGCGGGAAGTCAAGCGGCCTCTTTCATCTTGTAAATTATCCCGCCAATTGGACTCAGTGCTTTGGCGTCGATGTCGTAGCAGGCATCGAAGCAGAGTTGCACGAAGGGCTCCCAATCCCTCCCCCAAGCTGCTGAGGGGAGCTTGATGCCGTACTCCCCTTCCACCCATGCACGAAAGATTTCTGGCTTGATGAGCGGATCAGGGTTGGAAGACTGCCCCCCCTGGTGCATGTAGCGATAGCGGCGAAACACGCCCTTTGCGACGTACACGGCACGTTCACGCTTACTGGAAGTCATGCGCTCTACCCGAGAGCACGCTAGGTTGAAAACCGCATCTTCCGCCTCCTCCCGATCATCATCGGTCGGCTCTGCCGCGTACATGGCGTTGCCGAAGGCCCGCAACTGGTAGTGGAGACGCGCTATCGCCGACTGGATATGGCCGGCCAAAGCACCGTGCACCGCATGATTTGCCGTAGGCCCCCGTTCGCTGCTCTGCACCACCACCCCAAGCTCCGCGGCATCTGAGGACTGGCCCGGCGCGGGGCTGTAGTTGCAGTCATGCCACGCCTGGCGCGCTGAATTGATCTTCATGCTGCAGCCCTCTTCAGTTCTCTTGTCTTAGCCCGGTAGTAGGCTTTGATGCCCTTGATCTGCTCGACGGAGTACTTGCGCACGCTCTGGTCTGCTTCCAGAGCGTCGACGGCCTCCTGGCCGATTCGCGCAATCAGGCCGATCCGGTAGTCCACGGCATTGCCCGACAGGAAACGGTTGTCCTGCTTGCTCTGGGCGTGACAGTTGCGCTCATCGAAGCGCAGGTGCGGCGCGGAGCCAACGCTGCGGTAGTGGCCGGCATCGACTGCGTTGCCGCTCCAGTCCAACGGCTTGCCGCTGGAGATGCAGAGATGGCCGGCAGCCTGGTCCCTCGTGCGGATGTATTCGTTGAACGCCTGCTGAGCCTCGCGCATGTGTTCGCCGCGGCTCTTCAGCTTCTCCTTGCGTACTTTGATCTCGCGGCGCTCAACCTGGGCCAGCGACTTACGCGCTTTGGCCTGGTTCACGTCCTTGATGGCCAGGCCGCACTTAGGGCTGCATACGGCCTGGCCCAGTCGCTGCGGCGGGAAGCTGATGCCGCATGCTGGGTTCTTGCAGGTTTTCTTTTTCCGTTCCTTGGTTGTTACAAGCATGGCTCAGCCTCCTTGGCTTTCTGCTGGTCTTGGGTGAAGTCGCCACGTAGGGGCATAAAACATTTAGAGGAACCCCAACACTGGTCTGTCAGCTCTGGAGCTCCGGTAAATTGATTCAAGCCCAGAAGGTTTTCGCCCCCGACACGAATCGGATAATCATCGATGGCCGGGCTATCAACCTCGACGACTTCAACACTCCGGCCAATGTTTTCGGCGCACTCAGGGAGCGCTTTGATAATGATCACCAGATCGCCCGGCTTGAAGTTATGGCTCATGCGGCCTCCTTGAATGCTTCGAACTCGGCCATTTCGGTCAATCGCTCTTCCGTGAGCGTCGGCCAGTCGTGCAGCACCAGGTACGCGCAGCACTGGCGCCAGAAGTCTTGGAATGTCTCCTCCCCCATCGAGTCGTAGGAAAGGCTGCGGGGTGTCTTGCGGGTGAGCTGGCCCAGGCCAGGGATGTCGAACGCTTCCTCGTCGCAGTACACGCCCGACTCCAGTTGCAGGGCCTTGATCGCGTCGTGGGACTGCTTGCCAGAGAACCGATCGATGTTCTGGCTCAGCACCCGGCCCAGGCCGTGGACCAAACCATTGAACCGTGGGTTGCGCGGCTGCTTGAGGTCGGCGCGGATCTTCGCGTTCATCTTGAATTCGCGCTCCCGCAGGATCGACCGGTCGGCGTCGGAGGACGGCACGAACGCGGCCACCTCCTTGCCGGTAGCCGGATCGACCAGGCGGCGCAGCACCAGGTACACGGGCATTGGGCGGGGTTTGGCTGGCTTAGCCATGGCGCCCACCCGCATTTATCGGCGCCATTGGCGTGATGCCTGGGATCATGTTCGCCCGACGGATCAGGACATTGGCTCGCTCATGCGGCACGCCAGCCGCATCCGACACGCCATTGCGGTGCCCATGCATGTAGGCTGCGTTCCGGCGCTGCGGTGGTAGCGAGTCCTTTCCGCGCATGTAGCCCTGGACCATTTCCCAGTCGGCGTCGGTGTAGCTTTCTGGCTTGGCGTAGGTCATGACTGCTCTCCTTGGGCCATGAGGGCGACAAATCGCACGTCATCCTCACGCAGCGCCTCGACCTCCGCCTTGAGCTTGGTATTATCGCGGTCAAGGGCAGCACAGGCGCTCTTTAGGTCTTCGTTCTCGACTAGCAGCCCCAGCGCCACCTCCTCCACGGTTTTCTCGCCGAGGAACTCACCGAGCGCTTCCGTGTTCTGCTTCCACTCCGCGCAGTCAGCCTTCCAAGAAGCGACTTCACTCCACAGCAGCTTCTGAAGTTTCTGCTTGTCGATGGTCATGTCCGTCGCTCCGCTGCTTCTGCGATCAATGCCATGCGCTCAAAGCGCTCAGCGGCCTGGCTGGCGAGATTGGCCAAGTCCGCCTCATCCACCACCGGCATGCACACGAAGCGGATCCCGTGCTTGACCATGGTGTTGGCCATCTCGAGGGATTGGCGTAGCTGGGCTGGGTTTGCTCGTTTCATGGTTTCACCATCCGGCAGACCAGCTGCATGTCATTGAACTGAGCCTGGAACTTGCGAGCATCGTCTCGCTGGCTGAACGTAAATTGCAGGAGGATGAACATCACCCAGAAGCCGATACCGAAAACCCAGCACATCAATTTTTCGCTACTCATCAGAAACCCTCCTTGCCGCGCTGTGATTCCCACTCGAACGGGATCACGATCACCCCGCCCTCCCGGAGCCTGTCAGCGCAACGCTCGCCGATAGCGGTAGCCAAGGCCTTCGCGTCGAGGTTGGAGACGATGACGGTGGGTCGTAGCTCTTCGTACCGACCGTTGATGATGGCGAACAGGGTGGTCAGCTCGAAGTCGCTGGGCTTCTCCTTGCTCACGCCAATCTCGTCGAGGATTAGCAGCGAGGGGCTGATGAGGCTCGCGAGGATCTGACTCTCTGACTTGTCGCCGCTGTGGTCGTAGGTCGCGCGAATGGCCTGCAGGACAGAGCCGATCGTGCGGTACACGGCGGTTGCGCTGGACGTGGCCATGATCTCGTTGGCGATGGCGACCGACAGATGCGTCTTGCCGGTGCCGGGCTTACCCAGCAGCAACAGGCACCGGCCGGCGGCGGCGATCTGCTTGAAGTCGCCGGCGTACCTAGTGCAGGTCTTCAGCGCCTTCTGCTGCTCGGCGGTGTCGGCGATGTACCCGCCGAATGTCTTGCCCGCGAAGCGTTTAGGGATCAGCGCGGCACCCAGCTTTTGCGACATGTGCAGCTGCGCGAGAGCGGCTTCGTGCGCCTGACTACGAGTCTTTTCCTCTTCGGCGTGGATGCGCTGGCACTCAGGGCATGTCGTCCTGAATTCCTTGCCGAATATCACCGTGAGCTTCTGCGGGAATTGTCCGTGGTCTTCGCACACGCCAGTGGCCTGCTGCGGCGCCGGTGTGGTGCTTGGTATCGAAACGATCTTGTCAGAACGCATAGGTGCCATCCTCCCGCTGAGTCAGGCCGGCGGTGTAGTCGCGGTCAGCGAAGCCGGTGTGACGGGATTGCGGGAACTGGTGGACGTTGCTCGGGCCTTTCTCTGGGAAGATCCCGGTCCAGCCGTTGGCGATCGAGGTGGCGAGGACCTGGTCCGGCGCTGCGTGCCCCACTAGTGCCTTAGCCTGTTGCTCGCAGCTCTTTGCGGTCAGTGGCTTGCGGATTTCCTTGCGGTGTTGGCACCAGTCAGCCCAGGTTTCGGCTGTCACGTTTCCCGGCTTGGCAGTCAGCGGATCAAACCTGGCAGGCTTGCGCGGCGCGTCAGCGCCCTGCTCTTTCGGTTCATTGATGGTTAATGGATGGTTAGAGGGTGGATTGGCTGCAGCTCCTGCACCCCGTTCGGTCGTGAGCTGCACCCCGTTGTGTTCTGATCTGCACCCCGTTGTGTCTTCATTTGCACCCCGCTTATCACCGGGTGCAGGAGATGCACCCCGTTCAATGCACAGGTCATAGACAACTGGGCGACGGTCGTGACGGTCAATGTAGGCAGCAGCAATGGCTTGATTACCAAGACGAATTGCTCCGATCTCTTCAAGGTGGTCGAGCTTGTAGCGAACGGTACGAACGGAAAGGCCCGTGTCTTCGCTCAGGCTGTTTGCGGAAGGGAAAGCCGCCTTGCCATTCTTGTCTGCATAGTTCGCCAGGCAGAGCAGCACATGACGCGCAGTAGCGTCACGAATATCTCGCTGATCAAGGGCCCAGGTCATGGATTGAACGCTCACGCTGCACCTCGTAGAGCCTTGTCATGGGTAAACAGACCGTCCCAGGTCTTCTTCATAGGCAGTTCGTTGGACAGGTACAGGTCATAAAGGCGTGCGGCGCCCTTCTTCAGCAGGATCGGCGTGTAGGAGATGAAGGGGTCTTTGCCGTGTGGGGTGACTTCGTGCTGGTGCTCGGTCATGTACTTGTCGCGGGCGTAGGAGCCAACACGGTGACGTAGGCCGGACTTGCTCTCGTTGTAGAGCCAGCTTCGGGCTTCCAGGTACTTGCCCACCTGCATGACGTTGACCCCATTGAGGCCCTTGCAGAATTGGGTGTGGGTCATGCCTTCCTTGAACAGGTTCTCCAAGGAGTGGATCTTGGTCGCCTGCTGCTCAACCTGGGCAGCGAGCATCAAGCGGGCCTTTTCAGACTCCATGGCGATCTGCAGGATCTGAATGGTGGAAAGTTCAGGTGCTTCCAGCGCATTGATCTTGGCGACAACATTGCGGCGAACCGCTTTCGACTCTCGCATGGAGACCAGTAAGCACTGATCCTTGGTAAGCATCAGCCCCTCGGACGCTGGACCGCGCTGATTCTTTACTACGAAAGTTTCGTAGTATTCACCTTCAAGCTCATCACGGCACCGGGCCGTAAAATCATTGCGGCGAACTTCGCTTTCGCCAAATTCGGTGCGCGCGGAATTTACAAGTTCGAGCAGATCAAAACTGCTCATCTTGTCCCGCGCCACGTTTTGCGATTGCAGAAAACGTGGCGCGGAAATGTTGGGGGTATTGATCGATTCTGTGTGTTGGTGCATGATTCGCTCCAGTTGTTTACCGCTGTAGAAAAAGCCACCCTCGTCCGGTGGCTTTTTTGTGTCTGCAATTCAGGCCGCCTTTACCGACGAATCCATCACGTCCAGGCTCTGGCGTACGTGATTGATCTCTTGGCGGATCAGGCTCTTTTCGAAAGTGCTTACGTGGTTGTCGTCCAGCGCTTCGTGAACGGCGATCGTCAGGTCGGCGACTTCCTTGCTCACGCTGATCAGTGACTTGGTGAGCGCTTGCGGCTCCGGCGCTGACTTCGATACCAGGTCAAAGCCGAACTCGTTGGCCAGAGCCAGCAGTGGGCGCATATCGCCGGTGTGCAGCAAGATCCCGAACAGATGCTCCACGGTCAGGTGGTGAGCCTCGTTGTCCGGGTTCGCACGCTGAAGCAAGCCAACGTGTGGAACACCCATCTTTGCCGCCAGTACCTTTGCCTCGTTATCCAGAACAGCGCTCTGGCAAGCCCGCAGAAAATCTTCCATTCGTAAAACCTCAAATTTGTTTCCGTGGCGCCCTGCCAGTGGGTGGGCGAAACTTTGTTCATGGATCGAAGGGCAGGGGTATCAGGCGGCGCCGCGCAGGACTTTGTGGGCGAGGTCGAGAAGATCCGGGCGCAGACCTGCGATGGTGATCTCGCCTCCTGATGCGTCTTGAAGGCGTTCCGCCAGGTCAGCCGAGGCCTTTCGATGGCCGCCTGCCAACTGCCACAGGTGCCCTACCGTCGTCTTGGCAGCGGCAGCCACTGACTGGCGCCGTTCGTTTGAAGCGCTGGCGAGCCAGTCACGCAGATGGTCATTCATGGGATCTCTCCTTAAACATGGGAGAAATTTAGCTTATGGCTAATATGGTAGCAAGGGATATTTAGCTTTGAGCACATTTAGCATTGAGCTAAACGCTGGCATTCTTGCCCGCATGGATATTTATGCGATTCGTAAACAGCAACTGATCAGCCTCATAGGCAACCAGCGAAAAGGCGCGTGCGCCGAGCGCTGGGGGATGGCGCCTGCGCACCTGAGCCAGATTTTGTCGGACAAGACAGCGAAGAATTTGGGAGACGATGTAGCGCGGAGAATCGAGGCGATCGAGGGGCTGCCCAGAGGTTGGTTTGACTCCATATCGCCAGGTGAGTCGATAACTCCAGCTGAAGAGCTGACTTCGAGCGATCGCGCAGGCGAGACATCCGCACAGACAGCGGCGGACCAGATAAAGCAGATGCTTTCGAAGGTCAAAGGTTTAACGAGCACGGCTCGTGACAGGATCATTGCGGCCGCTGACGAGTCGAGCAACGTCATAACCGTCGACTTCTCTCGCCCTGGCCAGGTCGGCGATGAGGTGTGGATTGCCCACTACGATGTGCGCGCGGCGATGGGCGGCGGACAGATCCCGCACGAATACCCGGAAATGCTTCAGGACATCAGGGTCAGCCCAAAGCATCTACGCGACCTGGGCGTCACCTTCAAAGAGCACTTCCATCTGAAGATGATCACCGGCTGGGGTCAATCGATGGCTCCAACGATCAAAGACCGCGACCCGCTGCTCGTCGACATCACGATCCGGGAGTTCACAGGCGACGGCATCTACCTCTTCTCCCACGACGACATGCTGTACGTGAAGCGCCTGCAAAAGAAAGGCAAGGACCGCTTCAAGATGATCTCGGACAACAAGCACCACGACGCCGAGGACATCCGGGTTGATGACACCCACATCCTTGCCCGAGTGCTTTACGTGTGGAACGGACAACCGGTGTGACGTTATGGCCCTCACTAAACCCAACCAGCAACTGCGCCGCGACCTGAAAGAGGCTGCGGCGCTGCTCAAATGGTCGGGCGTCGATCTGTTTGTCTTCGCCAAGCGCCTTCTGGCGACAGGTGATGAACAAGGCGCCAACGATCTGATGAAGATCGCGCTGAGCTTTCAGGAGGCAGAGGACAAGCTGGCGGGGTATGCGGATGAGGTGAAGGCTGGGCAAATAATCCGGAGCAAGCCCGAGTAGGCGCATGGTCTTATGCGGCAACCTAAATCGAACTACTGCGAGCTGAGTAGCGCTCGCGTGCACAAGGGAATGTGGAATGAATGCCTTACGGGTCGCGGCACTGATAGTCGCCCCACTATTTGTCTCAGGCTGCTACAGCAAGCTATTTGAAAAAACTGAGTACGAAAAGAAAATCGAAGCCATACCAATGCCAGCTACGGAAGCCGAGCGAGTTGAGCAATGTCGGGAATTCCAGAGGCTCGCAAGCCAGGCGTTTGTTAGAGACGCACTTCAGTTCTCCCCACGTGCCACCTCTGACCTCTGGGTATACGATTCCTCTGAATCCCCAGCGCTTAGACGCCGCCTTAAAGCGATGAATTGCCCTTACCGTGGGTGGCAAGATAGGTGACTGCATGGCGAGAGCAGACCTTCTGGAGCAAGGTAGGGGTCATTGCTTGCTTGGCTTTCCTTATGATGCTCCCCGGCTATTCCGATGTCGCTGGGCTGGGCGGAGGCTCTTCCGGCCGCAAGCGGGTGTTCAGCCCTAATTTCATTGCTCTGTGCGTTTTCGTGGCGGTGGTTGAGCTGATAACGCTGAATTACATCTATGCCGGTGTGCACTAAACGCGTTTAGGCGATTCGCCTTGTAACTGAAAATGGACTTTATGAAAAAAATACTTCTCTCGTTTTGTATCAGCTTGCTTCTCTTGGGTTGCGCCACAGCTCCCGTTGTCCCCGTACCGAAGGGGCTTTGGTACGCAGATAACGAAGACCCTGGCTCGCGATATCATGTATATGTTTATTTCAAAGACGCCAGCAGCTTCATATGGTGGCGTACCACAGAAGCGCAAGCAGTAGTCTTTAAGCGATGGACCTATTACACCAATGACCACCCCGGTGTTAATAACCCCGTTATCTTCACGCGCAAAGGTGATTGGATAAAAGGCGAGCGGCGTATTGTTAATAAAAACAGTGAGGGGGTTCTGCAACTCACGGTTACACAAACTTTCACCGGGCACTTTAGCGGTGACAGCCTGGAAATGGAGCAAAGTGGTAACTCCGTTTGGGCTGATGGAACTCCGGTTTCGCTAGAAACTGTGAGATGGTCAATGAAGCGGCTCAGCGCTCAATAGCAGTAGAGTTAATTTAATCTCGCGGGTGGTCTAAACCTGCCAAACTAACCCCCTGTTGAACGCACGACAGCTCTTGAAAGTCGCGCGAATAATCCGTCAAAAAAAAAGGAATTTAGATGAGATTTACCTTTATTCTGCTCGCGTTTGCCCTTACGGGTTGTACCAACACGCCTCCCTCGCTATCCGAGGGCGCAAAGGGTACTTTAGATGCGCCAATGCCAACATCTGATGCGCAGCGAGTTTGGGAATGTGCCGGAACAAGCAACGTCATTAAAGGGCACGAATTCGTCCTTAAATTGCAGGGCAGACCGGTAGATTCGGGCGGGGAAATCTGGGCGCTCCGGGAACGGGCCAAGCGCATGGGTTGCAGTCAAGCAGAGATGGATGCACGTGATATGGGGAAATTTTCAAGCCCACCTGTTTCTCCACGCCCAAAATGATTAACGAAGTCCGTCGTAGGCTATGCGGATGAGGTGAAGGCGGGAAGGATTATGCGGAGGGTTTATAAATCGAGCGCTGAATTGTTAGCATTACATTGAAAGGCTGGGGGGCGTCGCCCACCCCAGCCCTGAGAAAAAACTCAACCTTTCTTTTTAAACTCGAACACATTAGAGCCCGAGTCATCCTGGAGACTCTTAAGCTTTGGAAGCGGGTTACTAATTAACTTAGGCTGAAACGCTAGGAAACCGTCAGCGAGTCCGCACAGCTGTTCAACATCCTTAACAGGCATCATCAAGTCTCGAACTATCGATACCTTTGTTTTTATTTTCGCATCCAAAATGGCGTTTATTGCTCTCGGCATTAGC
Organism: Pseudomonas sp. PAMC 26793; assembly: GCF_000313235.1. Lineage (NCBI taxonomy): Bacteria > Pseudomonadati > Pseudomonadota > Gammaproteobacteria > Pseudomonadales > Pseudomonadaceae > Pseudomonas > Pseudomonas sp. PAMC 26793. The sequence goes on along the minus strand of NZ_AMXG01000051.1, from coordinate 18,458 downwards.
CGAACGCTCTCTAGAGCAAAATCATTATCGAGCGGCTCGCCCTTCATCCACCCACGAGCAGAGTAGCTTTTCCTAAGCCTTAACGCCTCTTGCTCACCGATTAACAGCATCTTCTCGGCTCTGTAAATGATCGCAGCTACAGATACATTCCAGCGCCGCTTCAATGAAAGCAAATTCTCCAGGGACGGATATCTTGGAAGCTCTATAGACAGAAGCTCCTCAGGCAGCAAAAGGCAACTAGCAAAATAGTTTGCCTGCTTTTCAATCTCTTTGAGATGTAAAATATCAAATGTCTTTATATTTTTATGAAGAACTACATGACCGATCTCATGTGCAAGGTCGAATCTAGAGCGATAATAGTTACCCTTATCGCTAGAAAGCAGAATAAACGGCCTTTTCTGAGATTCGTCCCACTGAGACAGCCCGTCCATTTTTGTATTTCCTTGATGGACGTGCGCACAGATTATGCCAGCACCTTCTGCTGCCATGGACAGATCAGCTATTGGGCCGAGCCCAAGCCCCCACATTTCCCTGCATTTTAAAGCAGCTCTCGCTATCTCGGGAAAATCTAGCTCTCGGTGATCGGTGACCTCACAGCTAGGTAAATTCAATTCAGGCCAGTCGAGCCAAGTAGACAGATACCCTGCAATCTCCTGCAACCAATCCATCCTTGTTCCAGCTTTCCCGCGCAGATCGCTGCTCGTACTCGCTAGTGTTCTATAAAAAACTGGCGATAGCGGCTTGCTTGAGATTGGACGAGTAAACCAGGCAACCGGAAAGCCAAGCACAAAAGAAATACTTTCGAGAGCCTCTGACTCGGGAGCACTCTCTCCTTTCTCCCATCGCGAAATAGAAGAAGACGATTTTCCGATGCGCTCGCTCAACTCAAGCCTGGTCAGTGAAGCCAGTACTCGCGCCTGGGTGAGGCGAGCAGGTACAAAACCCGAGACTCCGACTCTCATGACTTATCTCTGGATTCCGATGCTTCGATTTCGCTAATCACTTCTTTCAATCGAATTACTGCCTTATCTTTCAGTACGGCAGGCTGTTCTACAGCCGGCACATCTGAGTACTTTGTCAGAACTTTCGAGCATGGCTGAAGATAGTGCCAGCCTGAAAGATCGCTATATGGAACTCCGACTTGAAGATCAATCATCCGGTCTTGATCGAGGTTCTGCTTAGGATTTACGTTAACTAAGAGCAAGCCAAGCGTGCTTGAGGGAAGCATATGTACAGTTGGTGAAAACAAATCGTGCGTGACACCCTCAAGCCTTGCGTTCAATGCTGCAATCAGCGCTCGATGCTTCGCCCCTCGAGGCAGAGAACTACCTTGATTCACGCCAATTCGACCAAGCTGAAGAGGTCCAGACCTTAATACAACGTAGTTCTCCCCCGAGTTATCTGCCTTCAAATCTAGGACTTCGAGCCCGGATGACTCGGCGATGCTCCGCATGGTTGAGCTCAGCTTATAGTGCCTAGCCTGCGGCAATGCCCTGACAAGTTCATGCTTATGAAGCTGCAAACGTTCGGTCATAGTGTCGTACGCCATACCATATGCCGCATGCAGATCGTCCAATGCCCTGACCCAAAAATCTCTTGGGAAATGAGCTACCAGTAGGCTCTCAACCTCTTCTTGAATATCAATTTTGGCCATATCTTGATCAATTCCCGCAATCTGGATTTTCTTTATTTTTTCACCGTTAACCGATAATAGCACGCTCTGGACTTGCAGCAAGTCGGCACCTAATCTTTCCGATCAAGAGAAGAGCTCCCGGCCCAGCGCCGGGCTCCTTGTTTGTGCCCTTCGTCGTGCCACCATTGAGCTGGCAATCCGCGTGATTGCACACTGGGTGCGCTGAAGGATCGGCGCCCCAAGTGTCAAAGAGAGCCCGCCACAGAGCGGGCTTTTCTTTGCCTGAAATTTGATCGTGTGAAGCGTGACCGCTGCCGGGTTTCTTGTCTCGGCCATTCACTGCCCGCTACAAGATGCTCGCCACCCAGCCGCGCTCGGCACGATTAGATCAGCCCGCGCGGCGAAGGCGATCTTCATGATCGCCTCTACTCCTCTCGACTGCCTTCAGATACTGATCCGTTATCGCGGACCACTACCGGGACCACCGCCAGGGCCCCCACCAGGTCCACCGCCTTGACCGTGGCCACCGTGACCACCATCGCCACCACCTCCTGGCGGCATAAAAATCCAGCATCCCGACAGAGAAGACAGCAGAGCAACAACTGCTGCAACCTTGACCAATCGATTTAAAGTCATAACTACGCTCTCTATTCAGAAACAGTTGATTCGCGTGATTTATGACAGCTGCAGAATGGGTTACGTCATATTTTTCGTGTAGCGACTTGGTAAGCTTTGTGTTGCAAACGACAAGGACCAATCGCAGCAGCCAGCACACCACGGGCTTTCTGCTTTTGCGACATCCTTTTCACCTGGCATTTACAGGGCCGGGGCCAAACTCCCCCTACTCCTTTGAAGAATTCCCTTTAGGCCCGCCCATAAGCGGGCTTTTTTTTGCCCGCGGCAACGTGTTCCACTCTCCGAAATGGAGCCATATCCAAGCCTGCCCTGGAGGTTTAACTCACTCCTGATATAAACAGGCGGTCGGAATGAACTTCTAGACACCGTGTAGAATCGAACTGCCATCACGCCACCTTTCGTAGTGCTATGTACATAGACGACAACGCCCAATTGATCCAAGCCTTACTGAAGCAAATTCATGCTGTGATCAAAATTGACTCCGTGAACTTGGTCGGCGATCAGGGCCTTGTTTTATTTGGTCTGCGAGAGATGATCACGCTGGGGATGGTCTCAGGGGCTTATCACTACAGCGTGGATTGCGACCCTATTGGTCCGCTCCTCTCATCTGTCTCGGGAGTTTCCCTGACAAAGCGCGGGCTCATCTTCACCGAGCGATAGGCCACCATTTACACACTTCCCCTGGCAGCTAGGCTTAGGTGTTAACGCCTATAATTACGGAATCTTAATGGACGCGCTAAGCAAGCTCGATCTCGAACACCTCCTTTCTGGTCGGCTTCCGCAGTGCACTGTCACATGCTCGATTAACGAAGACGGGTGCTTGTCGATAAACGTGGCTGGACCAGGCACAAACCAGTTCACCATCTCACAGATAGAGCGCAGCCATTATTGCGGAGAAGAGGGAATCAATAAGCTTGTCCGCGAGATCCTGGAAGAGATGGTGATGTCACGACAAGGTACCCATCTGCTCGACTAGTGAGCCCGGCCCAGCGCCGGGCTTCTTGTTTACGACCATCGAACGGATAGTTTTTTCTTCGTTTCACTATCCAAATGCGCCTATGTACATTGATGCTATTACGCCGCCTACCGGCGTGATCGTATTCATGCGTAGAGGGCGGATCGGTGAAGGTTTTTTCGCTTGGTATGCTGATTCCACTTTGCGGATTCAGCTATTTAGGTATTAGCGGCGGCAACGAGGTCGCGCTATTTGCCAATATTCTCTTCTTCTCCAGCGCTACGGCGTTGTATTTCTACCCGTCGATATGTGTAATCGGCCAGGCTAGGAATGTGCGCATATCGGTATTCAAGCTGAACCTGCTAGCTGGGTGGACCGGAGTCGGCTGGTTTTTAGCACTTTATAGGGCTTTAGTCCTTCCTGCTGCGGACGAATAATTTAGCGTCGAGCTTCTTGTATCTGCCCTACCCCGACCCGCCCATACATTGCGCAGTGCTGCAAAGCAATGCTCCCGCGCGCTGCACAAGTATTCTCCACTCATCACTGTCGATGAGGTCCGCTCGCTCCATGGAGTCGGCCCGCCTCAGTAATTCAAAGTATTTATCATCTGGGTCCATTCGACCTCCAGCCACCGCAGAAAGCTCGCGCCAGGCTGTCAGGGCCAATCTTCGCTGTGCCTCTCTCATTGGGGCCTCGATCACGATTATGATTGAATTCAGCATAGTCGCGGCGGCAAGTATCAAGTCGAGTTTTAGACCAATGGTGGCTTTACGCCATGATGCACATTTGGTTACCCCGGCTCTTATTGAAAGCCTTTAAGTCCGCCCTATCCATCGCGGGCTTTTCTTTGTCTGCCTTGATCCTCGCCTAGCCTGGTCTAAGCTCATTTAGTCGAGCTACCACTCCCCCTCTATGCTCGACTTAGGCCCGCACATGCGGGCTTTTTGTTGCCTGTCAGAAAGGCGCCGCCTCTTCTTCTGGCTGAAACTCGACCTCTCCCCTCCCCGCTACCTCGACTTCCTGCTGCTCCCATCTCACCGTCACGCTGCCGTCATCATTGAGCGTAAGCTCAAGCTCGTCGGTTTCGGCTATCACCCCTAGAACCTCTTCCCACTCTCGATCCCCGTCCGTGTCCAGGCGGTGAATCGTCACCCAGCGCTGCGCCTGCGCGACCGGGTGATTGATCATCGATGAGACGCGCAGACCCAGGCGCGCCATACCGCTCATTTCCTGTCGTGCTGCCGGTGCCGCCTGCTTCTTCGCCATAAAATCCCCTCCCGGTTAAATGCTGTATATCCATACAGCTAATGGAAAAATCATAGCTCACTGCTAACTGACGCGTAAAGCGTTTATGAACCTCAGACATCGGCTCGGCGAGACCTGGCGGATCGCAATATTTTCGCCCATCGCTAAATATTTAGCTTGGAGCTATTGACGATATTTTAGCTTGCGGCTAAATTAACTCCATCGCAGCGACACACAGCCACTGCGAAGGGCCTCCGCCCGCCGCTCTTTAAAAACCTGAAATCTTCGCGGATCGATCCCCGGAAACGGGAAGCCCTTGAGGCATCGCCAATACGGCGAACAGCGCGAAAAACAAATTCGATCCCCATGCCAGCTCTGGAACTGGCCGTGCTCACCAGATGTGAGTACGCGAAACCACGCAAGCCGGTCGGCGAAGAACACCGTCCACGAAATGTGTGACGCCGGCCAGAGATATGAATCGGGCGATGCGCGTGGTGGAGAAATGAACTACCGAGGATTTCTCGGGGGTTCAACTGGACAGCATCACTGAGCAGCCTTCTCGCGAGGGCTGCTTGGGATGACAACCGGGAGTAAGTGAAATGCCGAAGTACATGCTCGACTACATCCGGCTTTGCCGGGAGTGCAGCCTGGATCTGCGCACGATCGGCAACATGATCAGCATCGTTATTCCAACTCTGCAGCGTGAGGCAGCCGGACTGCGCAGTGCAGTGAGCGAATTTTCCGGGCAATTCCCTGAGCTTGAGCAAGACGCCGAATTGCTGGAATCGGCCATACACGCCGGGCTCCAGCGCTGCATGCAGCAGCCACGCCAGCAAGAGCTGTTCGCCGCATGACGGACCTTTTCACTGATGCCCATCCAGAGCGGTGAGCATTGGGAAAACAACCGGGAGTCACTTATGACGGCAAAGACTTCAAGTTTGACCCAAGAGAGGTTGAAGCAAGTGCTGGTATACGACCCAGTCACCGGACATATGCATCACCTGGGAAGAATGGGCGTAAAGCACGGCTCAAAGGCTGGGGCTAGTGATATCGAAGGGTATTTAGTGGTTCGGGTTGACGGGGTCAAGCATCGCGCCAACCGGCTGGCTTGGCTGTACATGACTGGCGAACACCCTGACGGACAGATCGACCACGTCAATGGCATTCGCTCGGATGACCGGTTTTGCAATTTGAGATTGGTCTCCAACAAGCAAAACGGCAGAAATCAACGGCTCCAGTCAGGCAATAAAAGCGGAGTGACTGGTGTTTGCTGGCACAAGAGGTTCGGGAAGTGGATCGCTCAGATCCGCGTAGATGGGAAGTACATCTACCTGGGGATGTTCGCCGATATCAATGACGCAGCCGCAGCCCGTAAGGCAGCAGAGCTTGAGTACGGATTCCACGCTAACCATGGAAGAGCTTCTGCTCAGTACCGGCACCTGTAGCAGCCACGACAGCCTGTCGTTAACTGCCCGATCCTCTCTATGAGAGCGCATCGGACTGCTCTCCACCTTTCACGGCAGGCTTGAGACTGTTCAAGAACCTCCACCGGAAGCCTGAGAGCAGTCCGATGCGTACGAAGGCGCGGCCTAGCCGCTTAAACGCATCAGATCGCAGGAGAGTCAGCAAGCCTAGCATCGTGATTTCGGGTATTGACCAGCAACCATATCGAGCTGATCAAACAAAGAATTATGACGGCAATAGAAGCGGGCAAATGAAACTGATGCGCGCCAGCCAGAGCGAGTCCGGCATGGATAACGAATGTCAGCGTACCTAAACCAGCGCAGATCTTGGCAAAGAACGACGCGCGACTCGTGCCCAGTAAAACATGCCGATACCCAATCATTAACACGGGTATGACTAAGGCATTGAAGAGCAGAAAGCCTTGAACACCACCGGGCAAGAAAAACAACTCCCACTCGCGCCAAAAGGCAGCATCTATCTGATGAAGGACCAGTAAAAGCATCGTCAAAAAGTAGCTTCTTTCCATTTAAGCAGCCCCATAGGGAAAGTAATGATCATCCATGTATGCAGCGCTTGGATGATATTAGCTGCCAAGACAAAACGCTAATGCCCCTGTGCGCCTCTACCCGTCAGCACTCCTCCCCGCGCCCATCGGCAACCAGCGGGAGGCATGAGTGTTGACGAATACAGGTGAACCAACGAACGGAGAAATTATGGCCAAGAAGGTTGGCGTAAAAACCAGGAGCGCCCAAATCGGCGTTCGAATCAGCCCCCGCGTTAAGTACATGCTTGATGTAGTGGGTCGCATCCAGCGCCGAACCATGAGTGGAGTTATCGAATCGGCTCTTTTGGCTTATGCCAAGTGCGACGAAGAACGCTTAGCCGACCAGACATGGTCAACGGATGAAAGCGAACGATTGCTCAACCTTTACCGAGCAGCGCCTCACCTTCTGTCATTCGACGAAGAGATAGAGGCCAAGCGGCTAATCGCGGCCAAAGCCACCGCCTAATCCCAAGCACTGGAGGTCGCCATGAGCGATTGGATTGAATACACCGAGCGCCAGCCTGAGACGGCGGGCGCCTATCGTTGGAGACTGCCTTCCACCGGCACGCCCGGCCTGTTTGTAACGTTCCTGGCTCACATGCGCCTCCGTGGTGCCGGTTACCAAAACGTTGTATCGCCCTCGTTTGACTACTGGGACGGCTACCGGCTTCTGTTGCCGCAGGGTGTCCAGTGGCAGTCCGCAGAAGGCGTCACTGATGTGCAGTGGCACGGCTATGGCGAGGTGGTCGTAGAGGGCGTCAAGCCATGCGCTTGCCCGTACTGCGAAAAGGTGCCGGCGCTGAAAGGCGCCAAGCGCTACAACGACGGCACGATGAGCCATGGCGCATCGCCGCACGAATACAGTTCCTGGTGGCTTGAGTGCTGCGCTTGGGCTCGTACGCCCCACTACCAAGACCCGCGAGACCTTGTGGCGCGCCGTGATGCAGCACTCCACCGCCTTACACAGCTCGCCGAGTAACCTGCCCCCCCCCTGGAGACGACCATGAACCAAAGTCACCACGCTTACTGTGATGTAGCGCTCGCAATGCACCAGCGCCGCAATATGTCCTTGGCCCTTTGTCTTGGGCTGGTCGGCTCCAGCGCTCCGAAGAAATCGCCGCTTTTTCGAGTCATCCCGGCCGGGAATGAGTTCTTCCACGTCGTTGATTCCGCCACCGGCAAGGTGAAAGGGTTTCGCCGCAACCACAACGAAGCCTGCGCCCTGGCTCGCCGCCTTGAAGGAAGTGAATCATGATCGACTTTCTCGAGACACCAGAGGGGCCCGACTGGCTCCACGATGCGATCAACTCGCTGATCTGCGGCGACAACGTCACAGCGCCCCGAGCCCACGGTAAGTCGGTCGCCCTGGTCACTCCGCAGTCGTTGTGGGAAGCACTTGCCGAACACCTCGGCGCGCAGGAGCACATCGCTCCGCTGCTGACCGACAATCGTGAATACCCTATTGAGCGCATGATCTGCGCAATCGTCGCCGACGGCCGCAGGGTACACGGCGGCGCCCATGATCTTGCCTGCGAGGCGATGGGCCAGCCAAAAGGCAAGTACAGCCCCACCGCCCTGCACGATGTTGCTGAGGCGCTGATCAGGCCGCACGCCAACGAATATGGCCGGGCCCGCGCCGAAGAGGTGGCAGCGGATCGCGCCGCCGACCTGGCTGAGCAGCGCAAGGCCGACGCGGCGTGACATCAATCCAGCGCCCTATCTGATCGAATCACTCAATAACCAACACCTTCAATCGCTGCGAGCATCGCGGCAAGGATTCCCTATGTCCGCAGTAATGAAGCAGGACGACAACACGCCTGCGATGTCGGAGGCCGCGCTCGTTGAAGTGCTAAGCAGCAGCCTCTACCCCGGCGCAGAAAAGAACTCTGTAGTGATGGTGTTGGCTTACTGCCAGGCCGCGCACTTGGACCCAATGTTGAAGCCGGTGCACATCGTTCCGATCTGGAACTCGAAGACGAAAAAGATGCAGGACACAGTGATGCCCGGCATCGGCCTTTACCGCATCCAGGCGGCACGCACCGGCCAGTACGCCGGAATCAGTGAGCCAGAATATGGCCCCCCAGTAACGGCAAAGTTGAGCGGCGTAGAAGTCACGTATCCCGAGTGGTGCCGCGTGACCGTTAAGCGGCAGATGAGCAACGGCCTGGTTGCCGAATACACGGCCAATGAACGCTGGCTCGAAAACTACGCGACGTCGAGCAAGGACACTGCGGCGCCCAACGCCATGTGGAAGCGCCGGGCATTTGCCCAGCTCGCCAAATGCGCCGAGGCCCAGGCCCTGCGCAAAGCTTTCCCTGAAGTGGGATCGGCGCCAACCGCCGACGAAATGGAAGGCAAGACCTTCGAGGAAGCGCCGCGCGATGTAACGCCAAAGCCGTCGGCGGCCAAAGAGACTGAAGCAAATCCAAGCTATTCGGATGAAAAGTTCGAAACGATGCTTCCGACCTGGCAGGCCGGCATTGACCAAGGAAAGACCAACTCGGAGACGCTGATCGCGTTTCTTCAATCCCGATACACGCTCAGCGAAGCGCAAATCGACAGAATCAATCGAATGACACCTATCGACGGAGAGTCAGCATGAAAATCCATAACGTAGCTCAAGGCTCCGCCGAGTGGCATGCGCTGCGCGGCAAGCACTTCACCGCATCCGAAGCACCGGCAATGATGGGCGCCTCGAAGTACCAGACCCGCACAGACCTGCTGATGTTGAAGAAGACAGGCATTGCGCCAGAAGTCACGCAGTCGCAGCAGTACATCTTCGACAAAGGCCACGCTACCGAAGCGATGGCTCGCCCCCTGGTTGAGGGGATGATCGGCGAAGAGCTGTATCCGGTCGTTGGGACTTCAGGCAACCTGCTCGCCTCGATGGATGGCGCCACGATGCTCGGCGAGACTCTGTTCGAGCACAAGCTGTGGAATGAGTCGGTTGTCGCCCAGGTGAAAGCGGGCGACCTGGCTCCGCACTATTACTGGCAGCTTGAGCAGCAACTGCTGGTGAGCGGCGCTGAGCGGGTCATATTTGTTTGCTCGGACGGCACGCCGGAGAACTTCGTGCACATGGAGTACCGGCCCGTCGCCGGGCGCGCGGCCCAGTTGATCGAAGGCTGGAAACAGTTCGAGGCAGACCTGGCCAACTTCGAAATGGCCGACGCGCCTTCAATCGTAGTCGGCAAGGCGCCTGATGAGCTGCCAGCCCTGTGTATCGAGCTGACCGGCATGGTCACCGCCAGCAACCTGAAGGTGTTTGAAGACTCGGCCCTGGCGGTCATCGACACGGTGAAAACCACACTCTCCACCGACCAGGACTTCGCCGACGCGAAGAAGGCCGTCAAATGGTGTGGTGACGTTGAAGAGGCTGTCGCTACCGCCAAGAAGCAGGCCCTGTCGCAGACCCAAAGCATCGACGAACTGTTCTCGTCGCTGGATCGTATCAGTGCCCACGCCCGCGAGACGCGCTTGAAGGTCAATAAGCTCGTGCAGGCCCAGGAGCTATTGGTGAAGACCACCATCAAGCAAAAGGCCGAGCTCGCACTTGCGGAACACATCGCCGGGATCGACAGGACGTTGGGCCAGGTGGCGCTGCCTCATGTGCAAGTCGACTTCGCTGGCGCAATGAAAAACAAGCGCACCATCGCCAGCCTCCAAGACGCGGCCGATACCGAGCTGGCCCGGGCAAAGATCGACGCAAGTCAGGCAGCGGACAGCATTCGCTTGAACCTGACCAGCCTGGCGGAGCTCGCCGTTGATTACGCCTTCCTGTTCAGCGACGTGCAGCAACTGGTGACCAAAGCCAACGATGACCTGGTGACGCTGATCAAATTCCGAATCTCCGAACACCAGAAGGCAGAGAAGGAAAAGGCCGACGCGAAGCGCATTGCTGAAGAGCAGGAAGCCCAGCGCCTGGCGGCCATCAAGCCAGAGCCGGTCGTGGAGAAGGTGGCGACGCCAGAGCCGGTCCGCACCGCTCCGGTCCAGGCGGCACCCGTTGGCCAGGCCACAAAGCCTGCGGCGAGCCACACCGTGGAGCAGGTAGCGCTGCAGGCCAACGTGACGGACTTCGAGGCCCTGGTGAAGGCCGTGGCATATGGTCAGGCGCCGATCACCGTACTCTTGGTCAACTGGGAAGCGCTCGACGCGATGGTCGCAGCGCAGGGTTCAACCTTCAGCATGGCCGGGGTGACGCTGGCCAAGGCGGCAGCATGATCAGCAACCACCTCAGCCTGGTCGAGGCGCTGCGCCCGGCCTCGGATGAACTGGCGGCCCAGGTCGCCAAGTTCCTGGCCGGCGGCGGCCAGATCGAAGAAGCGGCACCCATCGGCTACAAGCCCAAGCCAATCACCTACAGCAACCAGATGCCGCCGGCGCCGAAGCCGTTTGTTCGGCGACGGGTTGAAGCAGCTCCCCTGCCCTTGCACTCGAAGGATATTCGCCAGCAGGAACGCGACGAACTTGCTGAGCGCATCCGGGAATTGGGCACCACGCACACGCAGACAGAAGCGTCGGCTGCCCTGGGCCTGAGCCGGCGCACCCTCTACAGCTTCGCAAGGGAGTACGGCATCACCTTCAAGAAGCCGACCCGGGGCGGTGCCAATGGCGCAGTTCGAAGCGAACAGGTCCAGGCCCGCGACGCGAAGTACGCCGAGCGGATTCGCGTCTTCCTTGAGCTGGGCATCACCCGCCGCCAGTGCTGCGGAAAGCTGGCGATCGGCAACAAGGCCTTCGAGCGGATCATCGCCGCCCACGGCATCGACTACCCCAAAGCGCAACGTGGCAGCACTTCATGCGCCGCATAGCCCTCTCCCAGCAACGCAAACGTCAAACCTGGCTCGCACTGCCGGCCAGCGGAATAGAAGAGGTAGGCCATGGCTGCCGAACAGAAGGAGCGCACAGCCAAACTTGCCGAGAAACGGCAGGAACTGGGCGAGCAGGAATTGCGGCACACGGTCCCGTACGGCACCCGGCAGATGCTCGACGAGCTGATGCGCTGGCATGAGATCGAGGAAGTCAGCGAAGCGGTGCAACTGCTGGTGCTGAATGTTCGGGCCGAGGATCTGCCGCCGGCGCCGCCGAAAGTCAAAGGCCCGTCCGACATCATCCGCCACTACTTCCGCGAGAGGATGCGTGAACGACTGGCGGCGCTCACCGCCGACCTGGGCGAGACGAAAGACCGGTCCACCATCTGGCGGTTGATCGCACACGCTCACTCGCTTGGTGCCGAGAAGTCCGCCTACCTGCTAGCAATTCCGCGCCACGATATGACCGTATCTGAAAATGTGGCGCGTAAATTACGGCAAGCAGGCTTCGCCGAATCGCTCCAAATGAACGCCGAAGACGACGGCGACGAATAACCCACCCTACTCGCTGCATCCGGTAACGGAAGATGGACAGCTATTCCCCGTGAATTTCTTCTGATGTAGGTCTGGGTGCCCCCGTCGCGGCAGCCAAATCGCAGACTTTTACCGCGACAATCAGGTGATCTTGAATCTCAGAGAGCATCACAATCCATCTCTTGCGATGAATCTCACGCGCCTCGACAATGCTCCAAGAGTGATGCGAAAGCATCGCGTTAGCGTCACTAGTAAATGTCTGAATCAGACCTAACGCCCTTGCTGCTCGTTTTGCTGCGTGATTGTCCAAATGAAGTAGAGGATACAAGTCCTCTATGGTAATCGCCTTGGCCATCACGTCGAGTTCCTGAATACCAAACAAAACGCTTAGGTACTGATCAGGAGGGTCTTCATTATTGAAGGCAAAACAAAGAAAAAGATAAGACACCTTTCGCTCAAGAGCTGAGATTGGACTGAGCATCTTGGCGGCCACCAACTGAGCTCGATCGGTTTCAATCCGGCTACTTGCCCTCATTGATTGAACGGAAAACCACAAGGCAACACCTACCGCTGCCAACGTGCCAATAGCCGAGAGCGCCTCCCACACTGATCCAGCCATATCCTTACTCCTTTTCGAGTGGGGCGCACGAGACGCACTCCTTCGCCGAAGACACATACCCCAACCCCAACCAAATTGCCACCACCGGTCACGGAGGGCGGCGCCTGACTGGAGATAATCCATGAGCAACTACATGTACAAGACCACCGCCCCGGCCGTGGTTGCCGCGGTAATCGCCTGGGAAGCCAAACGCAAAGAGTGGGACGCCCAGCGCGCCAAGCTTGGCCAGGCGTTTGGTGGGGCGGCCTCGCCGATGCGCTCAGGCAATCGAAGCTACGTCGGCGGCGTGAAGATCAGTGATAGCCGCGAGCTGGACGTGCACTGGTGCCGCCCCGACCAATACGGGTACCGCTCGCTCCGCTCCAGCTCCAAGCCTGCGAAAGGAACGCCAAAGGAGGCGCGCGCCACCCAGGTCGCCGAGCATGAGCGCCTGTCGGCTCTCTGGAAGGAACATTGCCCTGCCAGCATCGATATGGACGAAGCCTGGGAGGCGATCGGCCTGAACCCGGGCGCACTGTGGATGTGCGGCGGTGTGTTCTTCGAGCTGGATGGGGTTGTTTACCTGAATCTCGGCCTCAGGCTTGAGGATGGGCACGAGAACATCGAAGGCGCCGCCGAGATCCTTGGCAGCGAGTTTGAAGCGGCTCGCCAACTGGTGCTGGATCAGCGGAAGGCTGCCTAAAGGGAGAGTGCCATGGACAAGAACACCAAGATCCTGATCCCGGAGATCCCGGGCGAGTGGACCCAGCGCCAGCGTAACGGCAGCCTCAACGTGTGGAACGGGGCGGATCATCACCGATTTCACCGTACCACTACTGACCTGCCTGAAGTCAGCCTGCGGCCCCCGGAAAACGGCCTGTATGCCGAGCGTATCGATGGTGCTTGGTACTGGGTATCCGGCTGCGCTAAATGCAACGGAACAGGTGAGAAGTACAGCTACTCGGTGTGCGACAAGCACAACGTTTGCCGCCTGTGCAGCACCCACCGCTCGAAGCTCACGGAAACTCCATGGGGCCATCCTGACGGCTTCACCTGCAAACCTTGCCAGGACGCAGAAGACGCCGTTGTGAAAGCCGAAGCGCTGGCCAAGGTAGCCGAGAGCGAATACGACGAGTGGGACTATCGCAGCCAGGATGAATGCAAATGCCCGCATTGCGCCGCGGTCATCCACATCGAGTCTGAAGATTACGGCGACAAGAAAATGACCTGCGACACCTGCGGCGGCGAGTTCGAGCTTGTCACTGAGTACACAATTCAGTTCACCACGACGGTGATTGGCGAACGCCTCACCGCTTGATCCGGCTCCATGCCGGTCACTCGTAATACCCCATATCAACGAATCACGCCAGCCGGCGAGGTATCCATGAAACTCAATTCTGACGTTGAGGCCCTGGTGGCTTCCGGCGCGCTTTTTGTCGCCAATCATTCGGGCGGCAAGGACTCACAGGCCCAACTGATCAAGCTGCTAGAGGTGATACCCGCCAGCCAGCTGATCGTCGCCCATGCCTGCCTGGGTGATATGGAATGGCCCGGCGCGCTTGAGCTGGCGCGCGACCAGGCGGCAGCAGCAGGCATCCCCTTCATAGTCGCCAGAGCATCCAAGACCCTGCTGGAAATGGTCGAGCGGCGTTTCGAAAGTCGCCCGGAGGTGCCGAGCTGGCCCTCCGCATCCACCAGGCAATGCACTAGCGACCTCAAGCGGGGCCCGATCCAGCGCGAAGTTCGCCGGTATGCCAAGGCCAACGGATACAAGGTGGTGGTCAACTGCCTGGGCCTGCGCGCCGAAGAATCCCCTGGGCGGGCCAAGCGCAAAGAGTTTGGCCGGATGGGCATCAGCAATTCGGTGCTGACCTGGTACGAGTGGCTGGTGGTGCACGACATGAAGACCGAAGAGGTGTTCAGCACCATCGCCGCCGCCGGCCAGGCGCCCCACTACGCATATGCCCAGGGCAACGAGCGACTCAGCTGTGTGTACTGCATGTTCGGCAGCAAGGGGGATCTGCGCAATGGTCGCCGGCATCACCCTGGCCTGCTGGCCCAGTACGACACCATGGAGAAAAGGACCGGCTACACGATGCACATGAGCCGCATCCCCTTGGTCGAGCTTTCTGCCTGACAGACTCAATTTAATCAATCACGCCAGCCGGCGAGGCAGGCGCACGCTTGGAGATACCCCATGAGCACCTTTGCAGTGTTTGGAATGACCCTTGATGTCGCCATGGCCGAGGCCAGGAAGACCGTCAAAACCACTCGGCCCGACCCAAAGCGTCCCGGTCACAAGATAGAGCTTTCGGTCGAAGACTGGCTGATCAAGGTCACCCAGAAGGCCGAACAGATCATGGGGGGGGTCAGGGTAAAGCAGCTCAGCCCACTCTTCGATGCACCGCAGTATGCAGAGCACTTCATTGAGTTGGCGCGCAAGGGCAGCAAGTGCCGCGACATGCGGATAAAGACCAAGCGCACGCTGCTCGACGCACATGGCGAACAGCTCATCAACCCGAAGACGAAGGCGCCAAAGGTTGGGTTTACGGAATGGCCGCCGAAGCTCGAAAGCCAGGCCGCCTGACCGATGCCGGAATTCCGGCATCGGGCTCAGCGGCGCTTAGATATCGCTCCGACGGCGCGGCGCGTCTCGAAGCGCGCTCAGCTGGGCAGCAGTGAATCGCCAGATAGATAGCCTGTGGAATTCGAACCCGGCTGAGGTATGCCGTGTTTCCTCAACGAACTCCACCAAAACACCGCCCACACCTTTGAACGTTTTCAGTTGCTGACTCATTCTCAAACCCTCTATTCATACAAGATGACAGGCCACACGAATGATTTCGGGGCCTGCTAAATCATGATGAAAAAAATCTGAGGGTTGTATACCTGCCCGAAAGCCTTGAGATAGAGCCATTCTAGATTTTAGATAGCGGCGACCAGCCGGCCCCCGACCTCACGCCCAGCAACCTGCGCCAGGCCGCGGTCAACATAGGTTCGTTCACCCGCAACAACCGGCACCACCACCTCACCACTGCGCTTTACCTCGACGTTGATACGCCAGGTCTCCCGGCCTTCCTCGTCCTTGTCGCACTCCATGTAGTTCCAAACCTGAAAGCCTTCGATCTCATCGTAAATATCGTGCTTGGTCATGGGCCTTCCCACTTCAGAGAAGGCCCATCGTATCACCTCGGTTCATCGGCCCCCGTCTTTGTCACCTCCGTCTTGGTCGAGTTCATCGATGAGCCGAAGGATGGTTATGACCAGCCCCAGAAGACGCTTCAATCGTCGCATATGCAAAACCTCAATGGATGAAAGAGGTAATGCGCATCAGCAACTTATAAATGCCCTACTCCAACGCCCGGGCATGGCCCGGCAAGGACTCCCCATGCCTACAGAAAACAAACTCACCCTGAAGCAGCAACGCACGGAACGGGTGAACCAGGTGATCCGGATCATCGGTGCCCACGGCCGCCGGTTCTTCTTCAACCAGGTCGCCAATCGTTACGCGAGAATGGAAGTGGATCACCGCGGCAAGGTCTGGTTCATCGACGACTACAGCGCGCGGCGGATCTTCACGCACAAAACAACCTGGGGTGGCCGGTGGCGAGGCTTCAGCCATGGCGGCACGCTTCGGTCGCTCGTTGAGGAGTTCCGGGATTACATCCGCACCGGGGAGCCAATGCACCTTGGTTACCTTGGGCCTGAGCGGTTCGGCGACAGCAACATCTGGGGTTACGACGCCGAAGGCATGAAGGCTGTGCGCGAGCAGGCCGGCGCCCTTCCGGTGTTTCGCCAGCCAGTCGCGGAGGCCGCATGAAGCGCATTTACCTCAGCGGGCCTATGACCGGCCTGCCCGGCCTCAACTTTGCCGCCTTCCACGCAATGACCACCAACCTGCGCGCCGGTGGCCACACCGTCACCAACCCCGCCGAACTCAACCCCGACGGCGGCACCTGGAACGACTGCATGCGCCGCGACATTGCCGCCCTGATGGACTGCGACACCGTGGCCACCCTGCCCGGCTGGGAAAATTCAAAGGGTGCCCGCCTGGAGGTCCTGATAGCCGAACGCCTCGGCATGACGGTTGTGAATGCCCATGATCTGGCGAGTGACACCTACCAGGTCAGCCCGCCACCGGTTCATTCAGGAAGTTGTTCCAGACTTCGTACGCGTCATGGTGGCGTTTAGTCGCCACATCCCACTCGATACCCCCCATATCCCGGGCGGACACAAGCATCATCATTCCGATAGTTGCAGCGTCCAGCTCAAGTAAAAGGAGGTGGGATTTTTGTCTGAACTCTTCGTTGACGCTCATCACTGGTACCGCCTGTGATGGGTCTGACTCGGAACTGCGAGTCGGTATACACACTGATGAGTATGGACGCTCGCAAGACTAAAGAAATATTTAACTTAGCGGGCTATCAATCAGGCGCTGGGTTTACGCCCCCTGGATCGCGGAGCTTGGCCGTCGGATGTCCGGTCATTTGTACTCGTTGTGACACGTCCCATCGCATGACTTAATCCCCAAGCCATAGCTTGGGTCATGGTTTCACCGGGACGAGAGTCGAAGGCCTCTTCAAAAATCATCACGCCTTTTGGACCGTAGGCACCAACGAACAACTGAGTGTGTCCAAGGCTTGAGGTGCGCACTTGGATATTGATCAGCGTCCCATCGGTGAGCCGCTCGTCATGAGATCGAGCGTGCAAGTTAGGATTGGCCCAGTTCCAATATGTAACGCCCCTGATCCTCATGGGTTTTGTCCCTGAATTGATAGGTGCGGATTATGCTCCTTGAACCAACTTGAACGAAATACCCCGTAAGAATTAAACCCCCTCCAACTCCCCCTTCAAAGTCAGCCTCTATAGCGGCAAGGACGAAGTCATGCCTGAAATAAAGGAACGCCCCATCCTGTTCTCGGCGCCGATGGTGCGCGCCATCCTGGAAGGCCGGAAGACGGTCACGCGCCGGGCGGTGAAGGTGCAGCCCGAAGTACGCATGGTCGACATGATCGGCCCAATGCTGAC
This sequence comes from Pseudomonas sp. PAMC 26793, assembly GCF_000313235.1. Taxonomy (NCBI): domain Bacteria; kingdom Pseudomonadati; phylum Pseudomonadota; class Gammaproteobacteria; order Pseudomonadales; family Pseudomonadaceae; genus Pseudomonas; species Pseudomonas sp. PAMC 26793. The sequence goes on along the minus strand of NZ_AMXG01000051.1, from coordinate 1,007 downwards.
TTTTAAAAATAAACGCGGAGGCCACTGGCTTTACCCAAATGCCAAGCAGCAAATAACCGCAGACTGCCCATACGGACAGATCGGCGACCGCCTGTGGGTGCGCGAGACCTGCCTTATCAATGATTTCCGCGACGGAGGGGTGCCCGAGGCTGAGCGCGCAGACTGCCAGATCATCTACCGGGCCGACGGACCACCCGACTGGGGGGCGAAGAGGAACTGATCCGGTGGCGACCAAGCATTCACATGCCGCGCTGGGCCTGCCGCATCCTGCTGGAAATCACCGCTGTGCGCGTCGAGCGGTTGCAGGACATCAGCGAGGACCAGGCCAAGGCAGAGGGTTGCTTCTTCACCGACTATGGCCAGCAGTGCGCCCATGGCGGCACCGGCTGGAAAGACATAGGCATCTGTCCGGCGGTGGTCGGCCACCAGCAGCGCACCGGATGGGCCTGGGACAAAACCACCAGCCATGAGGAATGCCTCGGGAGTCCGCGCTGGGCGTTCGCCAATCTGTGGAACTCCGTCGGAGGCAGTTGGGACGCCAACCCGTGGGTCTGGGTGGTCGAGTTCAAGCGGGTGACGCCATGATCTTGCTCACGGTGCCAGCCACCCTCTGGTTCGCCTACGCCTTCATCTACAAGGGGCCGAAGCCATGAGTAATTTCATGCGCCGCAAGGCGGAGGCCTGGCTGATCCTGCTGGCCGCAAAAATCCTGATCGGTCGCAACGTCCAGCGCGCAGCAGTGGTATCCCGCCCCGACAACAACGACGACATGTGGAGCATGTCCGAAAGGCTCGAAGACATCGCCCAGCGCGTCAGCAAGAACTACCCCTCACCCCAATCCCCCTGCGGGCGAGGTGCTCACCCAGCAGGGTTAGCCTCGCCATCCATAGACCGGTAAAGAGCCTCTCCTGCTGGGTGAGCGCGGCAAAGATACTCTCAACTGATAATGATTATCAAATATTTCCGACAGCCGCTCAGCGCGGCAAGGACACCCCATGTTCGCAATC
>NZ_AMXG01000050.1:0-25236 GCF_000313235.1 Pseudomonas sp. PAMC 26793 | reverse complement strand
CCGGTGGCGACTGGGACTCCAACCCGTGGGTCTGGGTGGTCGAGTTCAAGCGGGTGACGCCATGATCTTGCTCACGGTGCCAGCCACCCTCTGGTTCGCCTACGTCTTCATCTACAAGGGGCCGAGGCCATGAAACGCGCACCGCGATTGTCGCCCGCACAATTGAAAGTGCTCGGTGTTGCAGTGGGCAGTCTTCCAAACTTCTACAAATCGTCGCACACCCGCACTACCGGAAAACTCCAAGACCTTGGCTTGCTGAAATGGTGCGGTTCGGCTGGAACATCGGCATATGGATCTCTTTCCCAAGCCACCGAGCAAGGGAAATCGGTCTGGTCGGCTCAGACCACACCGCCCTAACCCAATCCCCCTACATGCCTGAGCGCCTCCTGAAGGCGCTCTAGAGAGCCAATGTCGAGCGGGCCTCTGCGAGGACGGCTGTCGTGAACCAAGCCTCGCCGTTGCCGAGTCTCGGCCCTGTGGGCTTCCATCCTCCCGCCTGCGCGCTCCGCTTGCCAGGCCTACCAGACGCAGGATCAGCAGCCCTCGGTTCGAGCGGTCGCACAAGCTGAGCGGCATCCATTCTTCAATGGACTCATCGCTTTCGCATACGCCTATGCCACCTTTCTGCGAGACCTGTTGCGATGATTCGCATTGACACCATATGGCTCGCTTCCGAACCGATGGACATGGCAGTTGCTACCCATAAAGGGCTTGGAGGATCGCTCGCCTCTCACATTGAACAGTACAACGGAATCACCAAGAGGCAGGTCGCCGGGGCTCAAACTTCTTAACAGAGTAGTGGAGCGTGGTGAAACGCTGAACACGGAAAACTGGTGACACAGATTCGTTGAGCACGCCGACATGACTTGCCCTGACCAAGTCCAGTATTGAAAACTTGATGCCATGCAGTAGAGTGGGCATCTGGGCGGTAAAAATGTCTAAGAGGGCTTGAAGACCTGTTCAACGATTGGCTCGTCCAGGGCATGTAGAGCTTGAACCTCCTGGTGAGTGAGGCCTTGCTCGGCTAGGGCCTTATCAAAAATAGGGGAGCCAGGTCTGAAATGATCTTTAGCCAAAGCCCTAAGGTTCTCGGGATCTGATAAATGCTCAAGAATGCCACTGGCCCACCTATCGACCATTGACTGCATATTCTGACGCACGTGCCGGCTTCTAATCTCTAGGTGAGCTAATAATTCTGGAGTCGTCTAAACCAAAACCTCACTAATATTCACTGCATGTAGGTCGTATAGCAATGGTGCGTAAACGCCCTGCTCTTGGTCGGTGATTTTATCGTCCAGATCCGACTCGCACTTCGTGGCATAGAAATGCCTTTCGAGTCCAATTTCGTGGATATTTGCGGGCCGGGGAGATTTATTCTGCTGGTAAACCCAGCAACGGACGATTTTTCCGTCACCTAGAATTCTGCATCCTTTCTGCACAAATCACCCCTGTCATATCACCGCTTCCTTCTATTTGTTAAGAGTTTAAGTCTTCATAGAAGATTCTATCCTAAGGTTAAAAATAGGCATCGTCATTAAGAACCAAAAGCTCGCCACAAAAATATAACACCTTATTCATGATTCAGTAACAATGCGCATTTAGATTTCATCTGCCGCAATCATTCAAACCATTGATAAGGAGATCTAAAATGATCAGCATCAATCCATTCAACTAATCAAGTTAGCAATTCGACAGAGCTAAACGCTCTGTCGTTTTTTTTGCAAGGAAGAATTAAATGCAAGAAAGTGATTTTGTTCTAGCAAGACATGTCCTATTTCAAAATTTTGAGATGGGTGGCCTAATTGGCTTGGGCTCTCGGCAGCAGAAAATTTCCGACCCAGATGATTGGAAGAAACTTCTGGCGCTCTGTGAGCAGGCGACTTCACCACTGCCGCTGGTAGAGTTGAAGCAAGCGAGCATCGAGAACAGCTGTATTCATTTACTGTCGCTACTACTGGAAAATCACTTCATAGTTCCAAATTGCAACAGTGCACAAGAAGGGCGTTATAGTCGGAGCGAGTTGTATTATCAAAGTGTAGGAGCATCCCCTTCAACTATAAATAGCAACCTATCAAACGCATCTGTTTCTATCATAGGATGCGGGGGAATTGGCAACCATATTTCTGCTGCTTTAGCAACAAGTGGTGTTGGAGAGATCCACCTCGTTGACGCCGACATAGTGGAGCTGAGTAACTTAACCAGACAAATATTATTCGAGGAAGTCGATGTTGGCGCAAAAAAAACCTCAGCTCTTTCGAAAAGTCTCAGAGCAAGGAACTCGAGTTGTAAAGTCGTAGAGGTGGACATGTTTATCGATGAGCATGCAGATCTTGATAAATTATCCGCCAGAGATTTATTTGTTATATCAGCGGACTCACCTGCTTCCCTGCTTCCAACAATAAACTCCTATTGCATAAAAAACTCCATTCCATTTATTAGCGTAGGATACCTTAATGACATATCTACTTATGGCCCACTCGTTATTCCGGGAAAAAGTGGCTGCATAATTTGTGGCGCAATTCGAATGGGGCTTAGAGCAGATACATCTTCAAACATGGCACAACTGAACAAAAAAATAGGTAGTTTAAATTCGCGCTTCAAAAGTGCGACATTCCCTCCTGTAAACGCAGTTGGTGCAGCACTGGCAACCAGCGATATTATTAAATTTCTCGGAAAAATAGGTACTCACGAAAGCCTACCATCCTTTAATCAAAGGGTCGGCTTGCATGACCAAACTCTTAAAATTGAAATTCAAGATTTCTCTAGAAGCTCTGAGTGCAAAGCATGCCAACATCTATACTACTAATTCACTTTGTAGGCATATCTGCTGCATGCGTGAGAATGCTTATAGGTGCATTTTCAGTAATCTACTTGCTAGGGAAAGGAGTTTCTCTGACAGAGGTTGGCGTTCTAAAGTCATTTCAAGCTGTAGTTATTGTTTTTATCGACATCCCGCTTTCGTATATATCGGACAGATACAGTCGAAAGCTTTCGATTTCATTAAGTATACTATGCGCTGCTATCTGGCTAACAGTTACAGGGGTAAGCCACACATTTGCGGGCTTTATCGTGGCCGAATTTTTTAATGCTCTTTCACTTGGTCTAATATCAGGCACCTTCAGTGCTTATTTATTTGATGCAAGCCAGAGAGAAAAACCTGGGTCAGCAGCAGCGAAAATCCTAGCTGGATATCAAAAGAATCAGTTTTTCTTCATGGGTGTTTTCTCATTATGTGGCGTATTTTTGTACAGTTTTAATGAAAGCCTAGCATGGTTCGTTGCCGGCGGACTGATGCTGGGAGTCTGGGTGATTTCATTATATCTACCGAAAGATATCAAATCGCAGAAATCACCGAAGCTCTCCTCAAAGGTGTTTTTTTCAGATGTATCAGGGGTACTGGGTCGAGAATCAAAAGTTAATAGAATATTAGTGATTTGGGTACTTGCATACGGCTTGTCTCTACAGTCCCTAATACAATTCTGGCAGCCCTTAGTCACCTACACCTCCAGCCTTTTTTCTCATTCTACCGTTTTAGGCTTTACATTTTTTGCAATCCTGATGGCCCAGGCGGTTTCTGGTAAATTAGTACAATCTCTCCATGGTAAGGGAGTGTTAGATCGAATTGTGCTGCTGGCTATAGCCTTATCAATTGCGCTAATGATATTGAGCTCAAACTATTCATTTTTATCAGCTCCTTATTTGGTTGCATGCTTCTTCTCACTCAGCTTAATTAACTCTTTAGGGGTGGCCGCTATCATTGAAAGTTCGCCACCCAATCTAAGATCAACATACTTGTCAGTGCTATCAACCCTCGGCAAGCTCTTAATGTTAATAACTATGCCTGTAGTTGCATATGTTATGGAAAATAGCGGATTTTGGATCTTTACGGGAATGATGGTTGCGTGCGCTTGTGGCGTACGTTGGTTATTTCACGAAAAGAGGTTAGCTGAAACAGTAATTCAGTAGCGCGCATCAGAAATACCCAGATCTTTAATCTTATTAGATAGTCCTTCTAGGTAGACGACTTTAGGAATTAAGCTGTATTTTATAAATTGCGTGACTAAGCTAAGATGGTGGATACTGATAAAATTTCCGCAAAGCATTATAGTTTCGCGAGCTTAAATTCTCATTGAGATAATTATCAAGTTGATGGGGCTGCTGGTTATCTTTTAAAGCGCTCACCAATAAATTATTTATAATGCAATTTTTTTAACGAGCCTAACGGTTGCTATGCTGATTTTTTTCAAATGGAGCAGAGCTATGTTGCGTGAGTATTCTCTATCAGACCTCCTAGAGAGAATGTACCAAAATCAGCTCGCTCTGGAGGCAGCCCTGATGGAACTGACCCTCCACGTCGAGGCTCACGGTCATGCAGATGTTGGGAATAATGTCCGAGGTGCCCTCCAGACAATCGGCGAGAACTCTGGCCACATCAAACAGGGTCTAGCCCGGCTCAAAAAGCTCCCATGAGGCAGCCACTGTTCGATTTTGATCTCAAACGCGTCTCACGCGAGCACAACATAACCGGGAAAGCTGCGATAAATTTTCCTCATCCGAGAAGCACATCTGGTGGGTGGCATTTTCTGTCGTACTTCGACCGAGAAGCAGGAGTGGCGAAGGTGTCGCTTGCAGGCATCCATTATCCAGATACCATCAACTTCTTCGGCGACGCTGGGATACTTGACGTGACCGACCAACTGGCGAAGCTGGGCTGGGCATTAGAAGGCAGGCGCATATGCATGGCAGATCATTACAGGGCTGCTGCGGACATGATCGTGAAATGGACTCTAAGCGATTCTAAGCACAGCAATGTAGAAATGGCTGAGTGGTTTCCCTTGCTAGAGGACAGACAAATGCTCTTCACTCTTCTGGAAACCGGAAAACAGAAACTTCTCGATACGGGCAGACTGCACAAATTTGAAGGTTGGATCAGCTCACAGTAAGCCCAACCTAGCAGGAGGTGTCACCAGGTTGGAGACACCTCCACCTCGTTCAGCGACGAAAAATGCGGTTGATCAGGATCAGCGCTGCCGCACCTATCGCGAGTGCGGCGACTGGTTTTTCTTTAATGAACGTGGATACGCTGTCCAGTGTATCGCCGTAGGTTTTAGTCAGCTGCCCAGCTGCTTGATGTCCCGCACCTTCAGCTTCCATTTTCGAATCACCAATCAGTTTCCCGACCGCGCTCTGCGCCTTGCCGGCCAGCTTTTCTGCTACACCTTCTACCTGTTCACTTCTCATGATTGATTAAACCTTCATATAGGTTGGAAGCTCAGAATGAGTCAACTGCAATGGCTACCATCCGATAGCCATCCCAGCGAAACGGTAATGCCGGCTAGAACTACTTTTTGTCTACGGCGTCTTTGACCTTACCAACCACTTGCTGGGCTTCACCTTTCTTTTCCTGGATAGCCCCTTCGACCTGCAGCTTCTCACTACCTGTGACCTTGCCGACACCCTGCTTCACATTACCGATTGCTTCGTTGGCCAGGCCTTTAATTTTGTCTGAAGTGCCACTCATGGATTTTCTCCCGGTTAGGAATAGGTGTCCTATCTGGACAGAAAAATTGACTGGTTGTAATGAGTTGGAGTTCCACTTTTTATGACGACCGGTCGTCAGCAGCACCCAAAAAAAGAGGCGCTCCTGGGAGCGCCTCTCTATTGACGTTACTGCTCGCTGACCGGCTTCGCGTCAGTAGACTCAGTCCCCCCGATCACGATGCGCTTAGGCTTCGCCTCATCTGGTACAACTCTGAGCAAGTCAATGTTCAGCAAACCGTTGACGAGCTTGGCGCCCTGCACCTCGATGTGATCCATCAAGCGGAACGACAGCCGGAACGCCCGCTGAGCGATACCTTGATGCAGGTAAGTGACGTTTTCGTTGCTTTCCCGCTTGTCACCGGCGACCGTCAAAACGCCTTTTTCAACCTGAATGTCCAAGTCCTCCTCAGCCAGGCCTGCCACTGCGATGACGATTCGGTAGTGGTCATCAGCGTGCTTTTCGACGTTGTGGGGAGGATGAGAAGTACCAGCCTCACTGCGAAGCGCCGATTCGAAAAGGTCGTTGAAACGGTCAAAGCCGACCGAGTGGCGGAAAAGTGGGGCCAACGAAAGGGTAGTAGCCATTGCGAAATCTCCTGAGTTTTCTCCAAGTGATTTGAAACGCGACCCGCATTCGGCATCGCGTAAAACCCTAGGTATGTACCGAAGATAAAAATTCAGGACGTTCAGAGAAATTTTCTTTCGCAATAATCCGATCTCCCACCCACTATTCAATGTCGCTAGAACATGAAACCCAGGCATACCGTGATAGGCTTCCACTTAACTAGAATAGCTCCTTCCAGGGTGTCCACGCTCAAAGGGACTGGCTCAAATCAGGAATGAGTTTATGTCACTCAAAAATGCCTTCGCTGCCGTGCTTAAAGCGATGCGGTCTGGTAAAGGACTGACTCAGCGGAACCTGGCAGAAGTCAGCAGCCGGACATACGTCTCTAAACTAGAGCGCGGTCAATCAAGTCCGACGCTAGAGATGATCGCAGCGCTAAGTGGCCAGCTCAATGTGAATCCTCTCACCCTAGTAGCCATTACTCTTTGCGCCGAATCGGGGCACCCGGTCAACGCTTTGCTGCGCCAGACTCAAGAAGAACTGGTGCGTCTAGTCCATGAAGGAATTCTGAAAAATTTGACGATTTCGTCGGGCGATGAATTGCTAGTGGCAAGCCCTTCTAATAGAACCTCAAGTAAATGCTCAGCGACGAATGCCCTGCAAGTAGAATTCTGCTTCGCGGAATAGGCGATCACCCATTCAGAAACATTGGTAAAATGCTGGCCACTTCAAGCAGGAGCTTGTGCTTCTCAGAGAGCGCCCATGACCCTGCCGCTGTTAGACCTTGTTCTCAGGCGCGTGGCACGGCAGCACGACATAACTGGTAGAACCCAAAAAAATCTCTTTGGTAGCGTGGCCAGTCAATGTTCGCAAGATTCGAAAGATGGGAGTCGTTTTGAAGAAAAGTGAGCTCCCAGTTAAAGCCTGCCTTACCTGCGGACTTCCATTCACATGGAGGAAGAAATGGGCGCGCTGCTGGGATCAAGTGCGTTACTGCTCGGAGCGCTGCAGGCGCAACAAAAACTGACCAAAAAAGGGCCCTCTCGGGCCCTTTTTGTACTCAAATTAAAATCACTTGGTCAGCCAGTGACTAGACGGTACCAGCGCCGTCTTCAGCTTTCCACTCTTTCAAACCTTTGTGATTCCCGCCCTTCGCTTCAGTAATCTAGCCAGTGTGCGGGTTCTTGTAGGCTGTCACCTGGCGGGCCTTGCGCGTGCCCGCTTTCGGCGCGGCTAGAGGAGCGCGTTTATCCGTAATCTAAACATCTCTACAAGTTCAGCTTGCGACCCATTCGATAGAGCGCGTCATCCAACCAACTCTCAAATGCACTCTGGGTTGCCGGCAAAATGATTTGCCTCTCTTGAAGCAAGCGTTCGGTGCGGTGAGGAATCGAAATGCTCGAAGCTGTGGAAGCTGGTGGCTCCGAAAATACTTTATTGTCCATGCCATGCAAAGCTATCTGAAACCAGCCGCTCCGACCTTGTGTAACCAGACTAAAAGCAGCAAGCGCGGCGGATCGCGTTTTCGACGGAGAAACGTAATAGGAGGAAAACATGTCATTCCGACTTCCTGCATTTACATTGGAAAGACTGACGGAAACCCACTGCAGACCGTCGTCCTGCATTCGCCACTTGAGTACGTTGGTATCTAGACCTAGCGTGTCCGGGTGATCGTGGGGCTTATAGCCGTCTCTAATGGCGCTCAGCCCCTCTTGGCAGAACTTCAAGAAGATATCGTCCCGCTGAGCATCAGACACTCTCAGCGAACCACTCAGCGCCGGCTGCGGAAGAAATACGAACTCGACGGTAGCGTCGTGACCGTATCCGCTCGATCTGGATTCATTGGGTCGGCGGGCCAGCCTCTGCTCGAATTCCGTTTCGTTAATCGCCGTTTGGTTCTGCCTCAAAAGACTGAGAGCCTGCACAATTCCATCTGACAGTTCGTTCGCAGATGAAAATGTAACTCGAAAAAATCCATCGACGTAATCAGAAACCTCACGCCTAAACGCTTCCTGCTTTTCATTGGCCGGTATGGTTTCCAAAAAAGCGAGGATGCGTTTGTTTGAAGCTTTAGCGCGTCGGAACTCCTGCTGAGTAACCGACTCACCTGTTTGGGTTTCAAAGCCAAAGTCCGCACCCAGCACCAGAACGACTACGTCGGCCTGATCCACCTCCAGCATGCATGCCGTTTGCGAGGAGTAAGGTCTGGCACCAAATTCTTCACTCATTTTTGGTGTATGCCCTAACAGCATTACCGCTTTTTTTGCCGCTGCACGATATTCCTCAAAACCTCGAATTACCGAGCTGATAAAAACATTCATGCACCAATCCTCCGATGAAGCTGCTTGGTATGCCCCACAGTACACTTTAAGAACCTATTGTGGAGCAGCATTTTCAGTAGGGCCCACAGGGCCCAGCGCGTCTAAAAGCGACAGAGCTTCAGGATCGTGAGGACTTGGTAGGTCGTGCCCCATCCAATGAACCGAGTGACCGTAAGGGATCACGTGAACGGCAGTATCCGAGCAGGCGCAAGCGGTTTCATACAAAATCCCAAGAGACAGTTGATTTGATTGGAGAGATTGGGATGGTGCGCGACTCAGCACCTCCGCTTTGCTGTACTTGAACCCTGGTTGGAACACACGATCACGGGCAACGAGCCAGGCACACGAGGCTTCATGAATGAAGCGCCTCAGCGAGCGCGGCAAGCAGCAAGCAGCAAGCAAACGCTAGCCACGAGGGTAAGCCTTAATCGCATAGGCATGTACCAAGCGGGCAAGCTCATAACCCGCAACAGCTGCCTGTCCTGCCGGAGGTGGACAACAAAGCCGATGACCAACAGCAAGCAACCCAATGGCATTGGCAATAGCGTGGCAATCCAAGCAATGAGCGCCGGAATGACACTCCAGATAAACCGGTCTCGGCGCTGCTCGGCGCTCATGTCTCGCACGGTCATGGCGAAGCCCCAGTGTAAGGCGCCGACGAAGCTCAGGATGACTGCGCCATAGTTAACAAGCGCAATGGCAAACAACAGCCGATAGTCGAGTGAGAACGGGATCAGCAGCGCCAGAAAAATAAACGGCAACAGACCGCCATAACCCAGCAGGCTGACGTGCTTTGGCGGAGAGGTTGAAGGCAACGCGTTCATTTGTATTCCATGCAGTGAGCGACACTTAAGACTGTAGGCCCAAAAGCCCCGGCTGGGCGAGATATTGATGGCGAGGGGGGCTACATGAGAGTCCGCTTAAAAACGGGAGGCACCATCGCTCCAAATACTGGAGTTCGGTAGGTGTGTTCGACATCCCCTTACGACGGCCCACTATACGGATCCGGTTTAGGTTGAACCTCTTTTACTTAGGTGGACTCCCAAGTCTAAATCCAGGAGAAACGTATGACCCAGACAGCTTTGGTCGTAGGCGCCAGCGGCATCGTCGGCAGCGCCATCACTCAGTTACTCATATACAACAAGTGGCAGGTCGCCGCGCTATCCAGGCACCCGTCGCAAGTACAAGGCGTTATTCCGGTCGCGGCAGACCTCCAGAACCCAGCTTCGCTGGAACGTGCGCTCGCGGATCTGAAGCCTACTCATGTCTTCATTACCACATGGTCACGGCAAGCCACTGAGGCCGAGAACATTCGTGTTAATGCAGCCATGGTTCGCAATGTGCTCGCCGCCATTCGACCAGCCAAGAGCGTTGAACACGTAGCACTGGTTACTGGCCTGAAACACTACCTCGGCCCTTTCGAAGCCTATGGTAAAGGCAGCCTTCCGCAGACACCGTTCCGCGAAGAGCAGGGTCGTCTGAATGTCGAGAATTTCTATTACGCCCAAGAGGACGAACTTTTCGCCGCTGCTGAAAAGGACGGCTTCACATGGAGCGTTCATCGCCCGCATACCGTCACCGGGGTTGCCGTAGGCAACGCGATGAATATGGCAACCACCCTCGCCGTCTACGCCTCGATTTGCAAACAGACCCATCGCCCTTTTGTATTTCCGGGATCAAGAGTGCAGTGGGACAGCCTCACCGATATGACGGATGCACGGCAGTTGGCGAAACAACAACTGTGGGCGGCCACCACGCCGGCTGCGGCCAACCAGGCATTTAATGTCACTAATGGCGATGTGTTCCGCTGGAAATGGATGTGGAGCCGAATTGCCGAATACTTCGACTTGCCTGCTGCCGATTATCCCGCCTCACTCTCACCGCTTGAGAAGCAAATGGCTGACGACCAAGCCGTGTGGACGCAGATAGTCTCGGAGCACGGCTTGAAAGAGGCCGATATTAGTCGCCTGATATCCCCATGGCATACCGATGCAGACCTTGGTCGACCAATCGAAGTCGTCACTGATATGTCGAAAAGCCGTGCAATGGGCTTCACCGCCTACCAAGCGAGCGATCAAGCATTTTTCGATGTGTTCGGCAAACTACGCGAGATGCGCTTGATACCCTAGGTCGTGCCACAACGGACAGAGCACTGTGAATAGGTAAAGGCCGCACGGTGCGGGCCCCTTTTAGGGGCCCGCAGTCATTGACCGAGCAAATTGATCCACTTTTACCAATGCTCACTGGAGCAATGCCGCGCGCAAGCGGCGCGTCTACTGAGTAATCTGAGGGAACATTGCCTTACGCGCGTCAGCATCCATCTCAGTCTTGTAACTGTGCTGGTTCTTCAGCTCTTCGGTTCGCTGTGCTGCCGGCCGAGCATTGATGTCATCAAGGAGCCGTTTTACGTTTGGAAGTTTTGCCCAAACGTCATTACCCAGGATGAACGGTACCGCGCGCGCCCAACCCCATACGGCCATGTCCACCAGCGTGTACTCACTTCCGAGCATGTAAGGCTGTTTGGCCAGATGCTCGTTGATGATCGTCCAGTGACGCCAGGCTTCGAAGGTGTAGCGGTTAACTGCGTAGTCTTTTGGCTCGGGGGCGAAGTGCTTAAAGTGAACAGCCTGTCCAGAGTAAGGGCCGATACCGGTCGCGACGAACATGAGCCAGGAATACATCTCCCCTCGCGCCTTGAGATTTTCAGCAGGCAGGAACATCTCGGTCTTTTCGGCTAGATAGAGCAGTATGGCGTTGCTGTCGAATACCACGTTGTCACCATCAACCAGAGCCGGTGTCTTGGCATTCGGATTGATCTTGAGAAACGCCGGATCGTGCTGTTCACCCTTGCGCGTATCAACAGGGATGAGTTCGTACTCAAGGCCTGACTCCTCCAAGAACAGCGCAACCTTCGCGGGGTTAGGAGACGGGTGATAGTAGAGTTTGATCATATTGACTCCGTGCAGTGGTTTTCAGTGAACATCGCTAAATCCATGGGAGGAAGACCAAGGCTTTTGATTGCAATACCAATGGCGTCTGTTACACACGCAGGATCGGAATTAATCCGAGCCAAAACTCGAATACCAAGTAACACACTGAGTAAATGATGCGCCCCCTGCTTCACATCAATCTCGGTGGCATCGACAGATTGCATGCGGAAGGTTTGCAGGCGGCCTTCAAAAAAACTGCGAATGGACTCGAATTCTTCTGCGACGGCCTGTCGCAAATCCGGGTCTTCTGCATTTGCTTCGAGGGCAGAATTCACCAGCAGACATCCACGATGAAAAGGATCGTTCAGTGTGCGACTCAACACCTCTGCAAAGAATCCAGTTATGGCCATTCCAGCGTTTGGAAGAGCTTCAAGGCGTCGAATTCGACCACGCACACTGCACTCCAGATAGTGAACGAGGGCGCGACGGTAAAGACTACGTTTGTCGCCAAACGCGTTGTAAAGGCTTGGCTGATTGAGCCCTGTGCGATTGACGAGGTCTCGGGTCGAGGTGCCCTCGTAGCCTTGCGTCCAGAACGCTTCAACGACTGCTGTTAAAACAGTCGACTCATCGAATGTACGGGGACGGGCCATGGTTTTCGCACGCGTTTGAGAACTGTTGTTGACCATAGCACAGGTTTTGTATCGATCAACACAAAACAAATTCCACACCGCCGAACTTCACTGACCAGAGATGCACACGGAAGAATGTTCGAATGGAAGAACACGAACTGGTCAATTTCGGTAGACCTGCCTTTTGAGAGGCGAAGATCATTCTTTACCAAAATGATGAGTATGGGCGAGTAACGAATCGGGTATCCCGTCGCGAATCAATCCGCCCTCTTCTATCCAGGCTTGGGTTGACTGATAAGCACGCTGCAGCAATTGGTCTGTCTGGTTGAAGTCGAACACTGAAGCGTCCAGTGGGCACAACGGCGGGACGACATGGATGGCTGCGCGTGCGCGGTACAACTCGATGTCACGCACCAGTTGACGCATGCTCATCAAATTGAGCGTGTGCAAGGCCAGCGCAACGAGTCCACTGGGCGGACATGGGCAGGCACAACCGAATCCGGTAGGAAGAACCAGAACCCGTGTTGCCCCCAATGCCACCGCACTGGCAATCGGCGTATTGCTGCTGACTCCGCCATCGACCAGGAACTTTTCTCCGACTCGCACGCTGGGAAACACAAGCGGAATCGCAGCGCTGGCGAGCAAAGCCTGTTCAGCACTGCCACTAGACAGAAGCTCTTCGGCACCGCTGAGCAAATTGGTGGTGACTATATAAAGCGGTAACTCGGTGTCTTCGATCAATTTGACCGGCAGTGATCTGCTCACTAAACGATGCAATGCGGATGCGCTTAGCAAGTGCCCACGTCGATTAAGAATACCCTTGAGGGTATCGAACGCCGAGAACGGAAACACATCCGACTTACGCAAACTGCGCCAGAAGTCCGCGAGTTCGCTCACGCCTTTGGCATTCGGTCTGGCTGCGAAGTAGGCACCGTTGATGGCGCCGACCGAAGCTCCCACCACCAAGTCGAATACGACGTCAGCCTCAACCAGAGCCTGCAGCATCCCGACCTGAACCGCCCCGAGGCTTCCACCACCAGCAAGTACAAGAGCAGTTTTTACAGTTGGCATAGACGCACCCTCACTGATAACGCCCTCCTGACGTTACAAGCTTAGCTGGCTGACGGCTTTGGCTATGAGAATGATTTTGACTCGACGTAAACCGCTCGATGCTGCTTCGAGCTTTGAGCCCCCCCTTCAACGTGTTCCGCTTTTCATCAAGACGTCAATTTGTCGGGATCAAGTTACAGGACGCAAGGAACGCTTCGCCCGCCTCGAAGGAGCATCGTGTTTTGAGTTAGCTTCTACACTCGATCAAATGGTTATGACGTTATTCCTATTTGGAGTCTCCTCCGATGCAAGCCGCACCTGAAATAACCCGCGCTGCTTCTGTGGCCCCAAAAAGCAGCCATCCAGCCTGGTTGAGATTGACCCATTGGCTGAACGCTTTGGCGGTGTTGGTAATGGTCACCAGCGGATGGCGTATATACAACGCCTCTCCCCTTTATGATTTTAATTTCCCCACGTCGATCACCCTGGGGGGCTGGCTGGGGGGCGCGTTGCAGTGGCATTTCGCAGCAATGTGGATGTTGGTCGTCGTCAGCCTTTTCTACCTACTTTTCAATCTTTTTAGCGGCCGTCTGTCGCGACGTTTTTTTCCTGTATCACCCAAAGGCTTTTTTCATGACCTGTGGTCTGCACTCCATGGGCGATTGGGGCATGACGATATTGGCCATTACAACCACGTGCAGCGTGTGGCGTATCTGTTTGTGATGCTCGACATTATTGCTCTAGTGATTTCCGGGTTGGTTCTGTGGAAATCAGTCCAGTTCCCGCTACTACGTGAACTGCTGGGCGGCTACGACAGCGCTCGTCATGTGCACTTCATTGCAATGTCTCTATTGGTGGCCTTCATCGCCGTGCATTTGGTGATGGTCGCACTGGTTCCAAAGACGTTATTGGCCATGATTGTCGGCCATAAGGAGCGCGTATGAGGAAGCGTGAGCAACGCCCAATGCTGGATGAGTCGTCCATTTTGAAGGATGCACGGAAAATTATTTCGCTCCAGGTCGAAGATCGCTCACGGCGCTCCTTCCTGCTGCGTAGCTTGACCTTGGGCGGCGTCGCCATGCTGTCCGGCTGCAATATCAGCGATAACGATCACGTTGAAACGGCTCTGTCCTCCATGTCGCGCTTCAATGACAGGGTGCAGGGATGGCTGTTCAACCCGAACGCCATGGCCCCTACCTACGCAGAGTCGATGATTACGCGGCCATTTCCCTTTAATGCCTTCTATGGCATCGACGAAGCGCCTGTCGTCGATGAGGACACCTACCGATTGGAAGTAACCGGCATGGTCGCCGACAAGCGCAGCTGGAAGCTTGAGGAACTGCGAGCCATGGCTCAGAGCGATCAGATCACCCGGCATATCTGTGTCGAGGGCTGGAGCGCCATTGGCCGATGGGGAGGCATCCGCTTTAGTGATTTCCTCAAGCGCGTTGGCGCAGATACCGACGCAAAGTACGTCGGCTTCAAATGTGCCGACGATTACTACACCAGTATCGACATGGCCACGGCGCTGCATGCGCAAACACTACTGACGCTGACCTACGACGGTGCCGTACTGCCGCGTGAATATGGCTTTCCAATGAAGCTGCGCATGCCCACCAAGCTTGGTTATAAGAACCCAAAGCACATTCAAGCGATTTTCGTCACTAATACCTACCCGGGTGGTTACTGGGAAGACCAGGGCTACAACTGGTTCGGTGGCAGCTGACGCCCAAGGCAATCCCATTGCGCGGCCCCGGCTGCGCTTATTCGCAACCTGAGTCTCAAGGAGCTTCACTATGAAAAGGTTAACGACTGCAATTCTAGGTATGTGCCTGGCAGTGGGCGTCGCGGTTGTACACGCCGACGATACGATGAGCAATGACACGATGAAGAAAGACGCGATGTCCCACGATACGATGAAAAAGGATGAAATGCATAAAGACACCATGGGTAAGGACACGATGAAAAAAGATTCCATGTCCAATGACGGCATGAAAAAAGACGACATGAAAAAGAATGACATGTCTCAGTAAAGCGGTGCATTACAGGAAAATTGTACTGTGTCTGGAAAACCCGCCTCGGCGGGTTTTCTCGATAGCGCTCGCAGGTGCGATGGCATCAAGACGCAACCTGGAAGGTTCTACCTCTACTTGGCAACGTGTTTGTAAATCCAAACTTCAGGCGCCTGATGCAGTGGGCTTAATATTGACTCGACTGAGGTTTTAATGAGGTAAAGACCATTGAAACCAACCAAGAAAAAACCTCAAAACATAAGACCGTTGGCATTCGCTCAAGCATTCTGCAGCACAAACACCAAGCAAAAGCGCGTACCGGCTCCAGTGCTCTCAACGGTTACCCGACCGCCATGCAATTGCATAATTGAGCGGACGATTGCTAACCCCAAGCCACCCGAGTCGTCCGGCTGATTGCGTGACGGGTCGCACCGGTAGAAGCGCTCAAACAGTCGAGGTAGATGTTGCGCTGAAATCGGCGGGCCTTGGTTGTGCACTGTGACTTCGATCCTGTCCTCCCATACCACACTGCTGATAGTCACCGCGGTACCAGTCGCGCCATAACGTAGCGCGTTGGACAGCAAGTTAGCCAATGCTCGACGGATCAAGGCCGGATCAGCACACAACTGATCATGGGCCCGATTGATCAGCGTGACATCATGCTCTTGCGCCACGCCTTCAAAATACTCACACAGTTGCTCTACTAGATCGTGCAGGTTGATGAGCTCATGACTTACCGATGCATGCGACTGCTCGTTACGAGCGAGAAACAGCATGCTGTCGATCATTCGCGCCAGACGCTCATATTCTTCCTGATTGGAAACCAGCAGGTTCTGATAGTCCTCAATTGAACGACCATGCCTCAGGGATTGTTGGGTATGCCCCATCAGGTTAGTGAGCGGGGTACGCATCTCATGGGCGAGATCCTCTGAGAATCGTGAGAGCTGGGCGAACCCGTCTTCGAGGCGTGCAAGCATTTGATTAAGCGCCTGGCTGAGCAGTTGTAGTTCACTCAGTTCGTTGAACTCATCCAGCCGCAGATGCAGATGGTGTACATCAACTGCGGCCGCGCGCTTGGCCAGCAGGCGCACAGGTCGTAAGCCTCGCTGGCTGACCCACCCGCCGAGCACAAAAGCCAGCAGCGCGCCGACCGACATCGCGAGCCAGAGCTTGAGTCGGTAGGCCCCCAGCATCTGCTCGCGCTCGCTCAACAACTTGCCAGCAATCAGGGTCAAGCCGCGATCACCCTGCATTACATGCTGCCAGGCAAGCCGCACCGACACCAAAGTGTCACCATCACCCAACTGAGCCTGGGCTGCAGCCGGTAACGTGGGCAAGCTCATACTGACGGGGTTGATTTCGATCAGCACCTGGCCGGTGTCATCGATAATCCACAGCAGGTTGTCGCGATTACCCAGCATATTTTCGTATAGCTTGGGCCGATTTCTGAGTTGCTCGACGCTGACACTGTCGTTGATCAACGCCTGCATGCGCTCCAGGCGCCCGAGCAGGGCCTGGTCATCGCGCCACGCGATTTCTCGCTGTAACGACTGATAAAGATAAAAACCAATGGAGCCCAGCAGCAACGCGCTGACTAACGCGAACATGACCGCCAGGCGCAAGCTCAGGGCGCGCGGAAACAGTTTCAGGATTGCACCTCAAGCATGTAGCCGATGCCACGCACTGTCTGTATCAATTTGAGCGGGTAAGGATCGTCAACCTTGGCGCGCAGTCGCCGGATGGCGACGTCGACCACATTGGTATCACTGTCAAAGTTCATCTGCCAGATCTGCGAAGCAATCAACGAGCGCGATAGCACCTCTCCTTCACGGCTGACCAGCAGGTGCAACAGGGCAAACTCCTTGTTGGTCAGGGTCAGGCGTTCACCCTGGCGCGTGACCTTGCGTCGCAACAGATCCAGGCTGAGGTCTGCAACCAGAAACTGCTCCACCTCACGGGGCGGGCCCCTGCGCAGCAGCGTACGTACGCGTGCCAACAACTCGGCATAGGAAAAGGGTTTGACCAGGTAATCATCGGCCCCTGACTCAAGCCCTTTGACCCGATCCTCCACAGAGTCTCTGGCGGTAAGAAAAAGCACCGGGGTTTGCCACTTGCGCCGAATAATCTGCAGCAATTGCCATCCGTCCAGGCCCGGCAGCATGACGTCCAGGATGATCAGGTCGAACTCACTTTCCTGCGCCAGATACTGGCCCTCCAGGCCATCCAGGGCGACCTCCACCACGTAGCCCGATTCAGTCAGGGCTTTGTGCAGGTAATCCGCTGTTTTCGCTTCATCTTCTACGACCAGGATACGCATCTTTTCCTCCGGAACTGGAGCATAGGCTAGCGCGCCCGAGCGTTTTGGCACATTACATCTTGGTAATCATCAGGCAATCATTCTGACGGAGTGCACGGGGCATCATGCCTGGCTATGACTCAGCCAGACCACACAAAGGACAAAGCATGCGTATAAGCCTATCGACTTCATTGCTGATGTCACTCGCAATGAACTCAGCGCTCGCCGTTGCAGCCCCGGATCAAGTGCTGCAGCGCAACGAAGTGTCACTGGCAATGGCCAACGATTTGCTGAATGCCGCGCTGACAGCCTGTCATGCCGATGGCCGTACAAGCGTTGCTGCCATTGTCGACCGTGGGGGTAATTTAGTCGCCTTGCAGCGCGACGATAACGTGGGGCCACACAACACATTAGCCGCCCAACGCAAAGCCTATACCGCCCTGTCGACCAAAACGCCAACACGACTATTGGCAGAGCGTGCCCGCAGCACCCCCGATGCGGAAAACCTCAACACCCTGCATGAGCTGTTACTGCTAGGCGGCGGCGTGCCGTTGCTGTTTGAAGGGCAAGTCATTGGCGCGATCGGAGTGGCCGGTGCCGGCGGTGCAGCAAACGATGAAGGTTGCGCACTGGCCGCTATCAACAAAATTTTACCTACTGTCAAAAACTAAGGACATCATCATGACTGGATTAAAAACGTTTTTCGCTGGCGTTGTATTGAGTGTCGTATCGTCACTGGCGTTAGCGGCAGGAAACCCGCTCAGCGTGCATGTACTCAACTTACAAGATGGTCTGCCCTCCCCTGGCGTCAATGTCACGCTGGAAAAACAGGACGGCAAGAACTGGAACATGCTCAACAGCGCCGCGACAAACGAGCAAGGCCGTATTCCCGGGCTGTACCCCGATGGCCAGGCCCTGGAGAAAGGCATCTACCGTGTCACCTTTAAAACCGGTGAGTGGTTCAAAGCAAACAACGTCTCAAGTTTCTTTCCAGAGGTACCCGTCATTTTTGAGGTAGACGGTGCCGTTGCGCATTACCACATCCCATTACTGCTCAGCCCCTACGGTTTCTCTACCTACAGAGGGAATTGAGCGTCGACTGAAAAGACAAGGCCGCCCCTACTCTCATGGGCGGCCTTTCTGCTTGATTATTTGACCAACGTTATGTCGATGACCTGCATCGCACCGCGGGACTCGTTCTCGCAAGCCACAGGCGATCCGTTCACGAAAGCAGGCTGACCGCCCGTAGCACAGCAAAAAAATAGTGCCCATTGTCAGTCTGGTTCTTTCAGCATATCGTGTAAAAAACTTATACAAGAGCATGGTCGATGTACAATAAAGTGAATTGGCCGCTGACGCTGTATTTTGACGGTGAATGCCCTCTGTGTGCGCGCGAAATCAAGCTCCTGCGCGGCCATGCCGTAAAGGATCGACTACTGTTTGTGGACATCAGCAGCGGTGCATTCGACGCCAAGGCACTCGGGTTCACGTTCGAGCAGATGCAGTCCTCGCTGCACGGCCGCTTCGCTGATGGACGTTGGGTAACCGGCCTGGATGCCACCTTGTGGAGCTGGCGAGCCGCCGGCTTGGGTGTTTGGGCAACGCCACTGACGTGGAGTGTATTCCGCCCGCTGCTTGAATTCGGTTATCGCCTTTTCTGCCGCTTACGCCCCCATTTGGCGTGGTTACCTCACCCAGATAGTGGCAGCCGCTGTGTCGATAACCGTTGCATGGTGCCGGCGTCAAAACCCGCATCAGACGAGCAGTCCACTTTGAAAAAAAAGCAGACATAGAAAGCTTCGCTTTGTCATGACCCCGGCGAAGAACCTGAGTCATGGCTGATCTGGCGAACCCTGTGTCATCTGCGTCAGATCGTGCGCAGCAGATACTCTCCTACCGCCATGGATTGCCGACACATAAAGCGCAGCATAGCTGCGAGGAATCAAGATGAACCCATCATTAGCCCAGCATTACCGTGAAATTCTCGTCGGCGTAGGCGAGAACCCTGAGCGTGAAGGACTGCTGGATACCCCCAAGCGCGCAGCAAAAGCGATGCAGTACCTGTGCAATGGCTACACAATGAGTCTGGAGGAAGTGATCAATGGCGCATTGTTCGAATCGCAAAACGATGAAATGGTCATCGTGCGCGACATCGAACTGTATTCATTGTGTGAGCATCACATGCTGCCCTTCATCGGCAAGGCCCATGTAGCGTACATCCCCACCGGAAGGGTACTGGGCCTGTCGAAGGTGGCCCGGGTGGTGGATATGTTCGCCCGGCGCCTGCAGATCCAGGAAAACCTGACCAAACAAATTGCCGACGCCATTCAGCAAATCACCGATGCCGCCGGCGTGGCGGTGGTCATTGAGGCGAAGCACATGTGCATGATGATGCGGGGTGTGGAGAAACAAAATTCAGTGATGACCTCATCCGTGATGCTCGGCGCCTTTCGGGAGTCCTCCGCGACACGTCACGAGTTCCTGCAACTGATAGGCCGACGGGGTTAACACCAACACATCGCATCACACCGCCGGAGAGCCTGGATGAACACTCCCTTCAAGATGAATTCCCTTGGTGAGGGCTATCGTGCCCTCGTAATAGGCGCCAGTGGGGCGCTCGGCTCGGCTTTTTGTGAGTTGCTCAATCAGGATCCACGGTGCGCGCATGTTCGTGAGTTGGGGCGCAACAGTGTTCCATTCCTCGATCTGGAGAATGCCGACAGTATCGCCAGAGCAGCGGCCGAATTGACGGAGGAAGCACCGTATCAGTTGATCTTGCATGCCGCCGGCCTGCTCCATCGCGACAAAATAAAGCCTGAAAGAAGTTACTCCGCGATTGATGCAGATGCGTTGCAGTCGGTATTTCAAGTCAACACAATCGGGCCTGCACTGGTTTTGCGTCACTTTCTGCCCTTGCTTGACCCTCGCGGCGCGATGGCGATGCTCTCTGCCAAGGTGGGGAGCATCGGCGATAACCGCTTGGGCGGCTGGTACGCCTATCGTGCCTCCAAGGCAGCACTGAACATGCTGATCAAAACGGCGGCCATCGAACTGGCAAGAACCCGACCTCAGAGCCGACTGCTGAGCCTTCACCCGGGTACAGTTGTATCAGCACTGTCGCAACCCTTTCGGGGTGCCTCTGCCGCCAGGCCGGCAAACGTGGCCGCCTGTGAATTACTATCGCTGATCGACCGAATAGAGCCTGCCGACAGTGGCAATTTCTTCGCTTATAACGGAGAACGCCTTCCCTGGTAGGTAGGGAGTGAAGATTGAAACCGTTTCCCTGCGCTCTTGTACAGCAGAGCCTCCATGATGAGATTTGTGTCTCACGTGAAGGGCACATCGAGTCGCTGGCAATATAGAGATACTTTCCAATGATCTCGAAAACGCTCATAACCCCCAAGTTGTCCTAGACTGATGTGAAATTCACCGGACTCTGAAAATGATCGACGCAGAATTGCTAAAATTGATGGTTGAAACATCGAATGATGGCATTGTAATTGCCGAGCAGGAAGGCGATGAGAACATCCTGATCTACGCTAACCCCGCCTTTCAGCGCCTGACGGGATACAGCGTTGACGAAACTCTGTATCAGGACTGCCGCTTCCTTCAGGGTGATGACCGAGACCAAGCGGGCTTGGCTGTTATCCGAGAGGCGATAAAGATGCATCAGCCCTGCCGGCAAATCATTCGCAACTATCGTAAGGACGGTAGTGCCTTCTGGAACGAGCTGTCGATTACTCCGGTTTTTAACGAGGCTGATCAGCTCACCTATTACATCGGCATCCAGAAGGACGTCAGCGTCGAATTTGAGGCCCAAGAACGCATGCGTGAACTTGAAGCGGAAGTCGCCAGCTTGAAAGCTCAACTGGCTCGATAGCCATGTCAATCGCGCGATCGCTGATAACGCCTTAATGGCGGCCTGAATAAATACTTGATTCACCTCAGCAGCCCCTAGGGCTCAGGGAATGGCAGTGGTGCATCTCCCTCGCGTCGCACGGCAAAAACATTGAGTGTCATCGCCACAAGCGCGTAGTAGCCGTAGACACCTATCAGCTCAACCACAGCAGGCTCGCCAAGCGTACTGACGGCGTCGGCGTACAGAGCATCATCAACCCGACGATACTCATAGAGTGCCCTCCCAAGACGATAAACAATACGTTCGTCATCACGCTGGAACTCGGGCAAAACCTGCTGATTGAGAGACTCGATGATACTGTCTGACAGACCCGTGCTGCGGGCAATGGGCTCGTGAATTTGCCACTCAGCCTGGGACTGCCACCAGGAGGCAGTGACGAGAATAGCCAGCTCGGTCAATCGAAGCTCCAAGCGCGTACCATATCTGCAAAACGCACCAAGCTTTTGGGCATGGCTGGCAAGCTCGGGACTTTGAATCCACGCTAAAAACGGGCCGTCAAGGTTGCCTCGTGGGCCACTGAGAATGTCTCCAAGGACGGCTCTCTGTGATTCATTCATCTGCTCTTCAGACAGTGGGCTGAGGCGCGATTGGATGGCCATATCTAATACTCCTTAGGGCAGTGAATCGCCCCAGACTCTCATTTCCCTGAACGGCTGCGAGCTACTTTGAAGCTAAGAGCTTTCTAACCTGGGCGACGATCAAATCGATGTTGAATGGCTTTGCCAATACAGCATCAAACAAATCTGATCTCTGCACACCGATATGTGCCTGAGCGCCGCTCATCAAAATGATCGGTAGATGATTAGCTGAAGGAAGGGCTCGGACAGCTGTGGCGAAATCCAGGCCGTCCATGACCGGCATCATGAAATCGGTAATGATCAAGGCAGGTCGTTCTCTATCCAGCACCTCGAGTCCTTTTCGACCATTGCTTGCTGTTACCACCATGAACCCTTCATCCTCTAGCGCGAAGCTGAGAACATCAGCGATCAAATACTCGTCGTCGACGACCAGGATAGTGGTCATGTTAGTTCAACCCACTCAAAAGCTTAAGAAATTGAACCGGGAAATCACTCAGTGAGGACTGAAGGTTCATCTCCTACCCTTAGTCCAGAGTGGCGTCTCCTGATCATCACGGGTTTCTGTGGTGGGCTTACCACCTTCTCGACATTCTCAGCAGAAACGGTTGCATTGATTCAGGAAGGCAAACTGCTATGGGCGCTCGGCTCAATATCGTTGCACGTCTTAGGTTCGTTAGCGATGACCGCTGCTGGGCTTCTGTCCTACCAAATGATTGGTACTCGCTGAGGAGATAGAAATGAAAGGCTTTGTGGTCGTTTTCTTTACTCAACAAAACCGTCGCTATCAGGGAAAGGTGTTAGGCGAATGGATAGTCGATGTGGGAAAAGAAATGGGGCTACGCGGTGCCACGCTCTGCACCGGAATCGAAGGTTTTGGACATACCGGACAGCTACATTCATCGCACTTTTTTGAGTTGGCGGATCAGCCTACGAAAATTCGCTTGCACCCACCAGTAGCATCCACATAAGCCTTATGGACTGAATTAAATGTAGAGACAGCCCAACCTAACAAATGTTAGGTGAGCTCTTGACTCACGCCTACTTGACTTATAAGGTCTATCTACCTAACAACAGTTAGGTTTGAATTCACCTATTCAGGACTAGGCCATGACCACCAAATTGCAGCTATTCACTTCCCCTTCGGCTTTCCCCAACCCGCAGCGACTGCGGTTATTCATGCATGAAAAAGGCATTGCCGATCAATTCGATGAAACCATCTATGACATGACGCCTGGTGGCGAGCAGCGCGGATGGCGTCACCTAAATATGAATCCATGGGGTGAAACACCCACGCTCCAACTAGCAGATGGCAGCTTCATCTCTGAAACGCCTGCTATAGTCCGTTTTCTTGACCTGTCTTATCCGGGCCGCAAAATCATGGGCGAAGGTGCCTTAGAGCAGGGCCTGGACAACATGTGGGATAACAGGATCTGGGTGCATATCCTCTATCGGATCGTCACGGCTTTTCATGTGTTGCACACAGGGCTCGGCTTCAAACTTGAACTGACGAAGAACGAGGCATGGGGCGAGCACTGCCGTAAGGAGGCACTGACACACGCGGCTTTGGTGAATCGTCATTTGGCTGACGGTCGAGAATGGTTGCTGGGCGGCACCGATCCCACGTTTGCGGATATCACGCTGGCAACCGCCATTGCGTTTTCCAAGTTCCCGGTAAACGCCACCCCGCTAGACGAACGCTTTGAGCATCTGGATGCGTACTGGCAGCGCTGGCAGAAACGCCCAAGCTTCCAGACTGCATACGCTGATCGCAACAGTGGAATACCAGAACTGGATCTGCCCTCAGACTAATCTGTCTTAATGGGCAGTATGAGCGCTCGGGATCGCCATCACATGGCGGTCTCGGTGCGAGTGATTCAGTTGGTTGAAAATGAGCGAAGCATGACTCGTTCGATTTATGCCAGCAATGTGGACACTGAACAGCTTAAATACTCCGTTCTTTACTGACTTAACGAATGTTAGAACTTTTTGCTTTAACATAGCCCGCCTCCCCAGAACTCGTCCGACGTACGAAAGGCACGACTATGAGCAACAACGCCCGCGAGGCCATACTCCTGGCTGCCCGAAACATCGCCCAGTCACAGGGGTACAACGGCCTGAATTTCCGCGATTTGGCGCATGAGGTTGGAATCAAGCCAGCCAGCATCTATTACCATTTTCCCAGCAAGGCGGATCTGGGAATTGCTGTTGCCAAGAGGTATTGGCAAGACGGTGCGGCTGCGCTTCAGACTATATCTGAGCAAACCCCGAACCCCGCCGAAGCTCTGCGCCGATTTCCTGAGATCTTTCGTCGCTCACTTGAGGCTGAAAATCGGCTTTGTCTTGGCAGCTTTGTGGGGGCGGAAATCGATAATCTCCCCCCTGCAATGGCCGAGGAGATTCAGGCTTTTGCACAGGTCAATATTGCCTGGTTGAGCCAGATGCTTGTCGCTGCGAAATTCTGCGAGGCAGCCGATAGCGAAGTGCGTGCGCGCGCTATTTTTTCGGCTGTGGCGGGTGCTCAACTTATCGCAAGAAGCAGGTCAGACATCTCACTGTTCGATACTCTGATTGAGGCCTATCGTGCCTATGGGCCGCTGCCGGCGTAGTGGCAGCTTTTAGCCGACTGCGGCTCATTGTGAACGGGCTTCGGGCTGAACACGCCAGTCGTATACCGTAGTTACTAGCCGAACACAGACATGCCCTTTCGAGCAGTCAAATTGAGTTGAACAGACCGATATGTGAAATGGTTGCGGTGCTCTCCGGTAAGCGCACCAGCGGCTCTACATCGGTAGTGGTCGAACGTCGGTCGCCCCAGATGGCATTCGAACCCAGCCTCTTCAAGGGCGGCTTTCGCGAGCCGAGCCGCCGGGGCGTCTCGGCCCTTCTGGCATTCATCCTTCACACCAACGGGCTTCGGCATGCGCGCACCGCTTGCGAGGGAACGCGCCACTCCTCGTTAATCTGTAACCTGCGGGCAAGGGTTAAAAACCTCGGTTACGTCGAGTGTTGTATGCCACGGGATGGCAGTGCCTGACACCATTCCGCCTACGGTTTGCTGTCGACCCGACTTGCGCACATATCCGCCATCCGTCCCAGTGAAGACGTGCTGCCCTGGCTTCGTCAGATAATCAAAGAAACTGACTTTCACGGGCACATTCATTTGCCCACCCGGCGTAATGACAGCGAGCATGATCGCTCGGTCTTTGGTGAATACAACGAACGGTTCGACTCCAGTGCGACCACCAACTGTCTTCACGCACTGCACTTGTTCTGGGTGTTGCCGCTGACCGAAAACTGACCCAGTAAAGGCTGTTCTGCCGACTGAAAACTGACCCAGGTGTTCAACTGCTTCTGCTCACTTTTCGAGCAGGAGAACACAGGGTGATCAGCAT
>NZ_AMXG01000049.1:0-40911 GCF_000313235.1 Pseudomonas sp. PAMC 26793 | reverse complement strand
TAAGCTTATCCACAATTGCTGGGACAAAAATCAGCAATCCGCCCTGGGTCAATTTTCAATCGGCAGGGTGGGTCAGTTTTCAATCAGCGCCAACACATCGCGGTTCGCCATCTCTGCATAACGTGCTTGAGCGTTGTCGACTAGATTGGACTGGAAGATGCCAGCCGCGCTCACGGGCAGAAAGTCTTCGTATACCTACAGACATCGAGCAACTGGAGGAGGATCAATGAGCTCATACGGTGGATACATCGAGAGATTGGCCAGGAAAGTCGAAGCGAGGCTGCAGGACATCGAGGCGATCTACAACTTTGACCTTGGGGATGAATTTGAGGTCGCCATATGCGCTTTGCTGGAGGATATTCTGCCAGCCAAGTACGGCGTGTGCCGGGGTTTTGTTGTAGCTGAAAATGGCGAAAAGGCCGGGGATGACGTCATTATTTACGACAAGATGTCCAGCCCCACCCTGCGCTCCGGTATGAGCCGCCAGTATCCGGTAAAAGAACAAATCCCTGTTGACGCGGTGTACGCCTACATCGAATGCAAGCACTCGATCTCGGATTCAGCGGTATTGGCAAAGGCGGTCAGCCAAGCCGAAGCGGTAAAGAAATTGCTGCTCACACGTCGAGGTCGTACCAACCCTGAGTATCAGGTGGATGGGCCGATCTACAACGGTAGGGTCAGAGATTGGCCCCGCACTTACCCTCCACTCAAAAACCAGCCCTTTTGTGCAGTTTTTGCACGCAAATACTCACCGGACATTTCAGTTCACAACGTCCAGGGTGAGCACGCGCCTGATTTGATGATTCTGGGTAATGATCACATCGCGACTCCTACTGTATACATGGGGGCAGACGGTATCCAATCGTCCCTCTTTTACGACACTAAGTTCGGTGCGCCGCTGTGCGTGGAAGCTGCACCTGGCAACGCCTACGGCTTGGGTCTGGTGATCCTTCTTCAGGCGTTGAGCTGGGTTGAACTGCTGCCGATTGATTGGACTGAGGCGCTGAGCACCACGTTCTTCGACAACCTGCTCAACCGCAAAACCTGACATAAGACCGTAGACTTTACGAACAACGAGCCAGTGGCAGCGACTAAGAAATTCAGACCCTTTGCACCGCATTGGACTCCAGAATATTACTGCAGCACGCGCGGAGTGAAATGGTGCTGCCCCTTTGAGACTCGCAGATAATCACGCAGGGAGGCTCGCCCATTGCCCCTCTGAAACGTTGCCAGTACGTACCGCGAGTTCTCCGTCGTCATCACCCAAAATCGCCCTTCACGTTCGACTTTCAGAACATCAGAAGTACGGATCAAGTGGCCGTCACCAAACCGCCCATACTGGTCTTTACGCTTGTGGCCAAAAACAACACCGATTCCTGCGCGCGACCTGATGGAAACACCGCAAAGGTAGGCGGTCACCGGCACATCAAAGCCTTGCTCCTGGGCTTTAATGATTCGTTTGAGATCGAAATCTGTATGGCGCTTTCCGTGAAAATTGACATCTAGGGTGTCCAGCATCGTTGGGCTCCGGTTGCGTTCTGTATGGAGTTATCAAGAATTGCACACGCAACCAGAGGCGCTGGTTTCGTGGGGAATTACTGGTAAATTTCAGGCTGATCGAATCATGCTTGAGAGAAAGACGGGCCTCAGGTTGGCCAGCCCTTCAATCTTGAAGTCTCGCTGGTGTGAGGTGTGATACACCGCTCCCTTAGCCACTTCCAGCAAGCAAACCTCAGAACCAGACCCGTCCTCCCCAACGGACACTTTGGTTAACCGCTCCATCTGCCAGCCCCCGGACTTATTCATCCAAGATGGCGTCACAGCCATAATCTCGGTGATAGCTAAATCCGCACCTTGGCTTACCAACATTTTTTGAAGCTGGTGGGTGTCGTCAATCATCACCGCGCACTCGCTGGGTCGACCCTCGTTTTCGACGCTAAGGGTTAGGTGATACCAAGGTGTTCGTAGCAGCCTTGACACTCCACGCCAATGGGACACGCCCTCCCCGAACATTCCGGGAACGCCTATCAGGTCGTTGTCTAAGGTTCTGAACATGTGTCGCCTCAAGCTGCTGGAGCACGTCAGTTGCCCAGCAGAACCGGTTGGTAATCAGAAAAGGGAAAATATCGCTTCGATAGAAGCAGACTTACGATGGCCTGGCCCGAGCAGGACGTAGACCGTGTTGCGTGTTTCGAATAGGTAGCCTTCTTTGAAAGCGGTGCCCATGCTTGAGCGCACCCAATGGCCTGGTTCGAAACGCCGCTGCTCGTCGTGCACAACTTTGTGGGCAAAAAGAAAGATTGGCTGGCAGCCTGCGGCGGTAACTTTCGCTCGCTCTTCGTCGGTGACGATGGCGTCTAGGATGATCCATTCCTCGACGGCGCAGAGGGGCATCCATTTGTAGCGCTTTCTGGCTGCATTAAGGGCCTCGTCTATAGAGAGTCTGTAGCCTTCCAGTTCAGTCCCATCATCACCCAGCAGACCATCGTCGATAAAGCTGCCCATCCACTCCTCCCTAAATTGCATGAATTGACAACGCCCCACCGACAGCAGCAGAGATTGATTGCGGCGCAATACTCATATGTCATCTCTGCCAAAGCGCCATCAGTATCAATATATAGATTTGTGTGACGCTAGGCAAACACGGCATACCGTCTACTTTTGCGGGTATGGAAAATGTCGCTGCGTAAATCCTTCGCAGCAGCGCTCAAGCTGCTTCGCACACAACGTGGTTTTTCTCAGGTTGAGATCTCCAAAACCGTTGTGCAATCCCACGTCAGTCAGCTCGAGAGTGCATTGACCACTGCTACAGTCGACGTGAGCTACGAGCTCGCCTGCGCCCTAAGTATTCAACCACTGACGTTGTTCACGCTGACACTCGCTGGACACAAGCAACAGACGGGACGCCAAATTCTTCTAGACTGCTTGGCTGAGCTCGAAAAATTAGATTTAGCGGATACGCTCCTACCAGATGAACCACCCGCAAAAATGACGCCAGCGATGGTAGAAGCTAGAAAGAAGTGGGTCGCAGTACAGGAAATGAAAGCTCAAGGTTTAACCCAAGCAGAGGTGCGCAAGCGACTAGCCCTACCTGAGCCGACAGTACGTAGGCTCTGGCATCGAGAATCGGCGGGAGACTAAGAGGACGGCAGACGAGTGGAACCTTGGATTAGATAGCTATCCATCAACCAGAAAAAGTGCTTTGAGTTGAGATATGCTAAATTGTAAAAGATTTATTTTAAATACGGAGCTACTCCATATTTTCCTGAGGTAAGTTTTATCTATTCAGTTTCTGACGCAAGCCCTCAAGCCGCAATAGGTCATCGTACGTAGCAATCAAGTCCATCGGCCCATGCAAGCCAGCAACCGTGAAATCTTTATCTTCCTCACCTGGCATTTTCGTAACAAACATCCCGCCTGCGCCACTTAATACGTCATCAAGCATACCAATAACGAACTTAAGATCGTCTGATAAGCAAGCATTATCTTTTAGCAATTTCTCGCCATCTAGACTCGATACAGAGTCGCCTGAATAAAGATTTCGGATCGTCAGTTTAAGCTGTTCAATGTGGCCCGCCAGACTAGCATTTCGTATTTTTAGCGCTTCGAAGTCCGAGGAGCTTATCGAGACTGGAACGCAAGATTCCACGTTCTGACCTAGATGCTGCTCAAGGATTTGCCGGTACTTATCATTTCTCAACAGCGTGATGTGACTGATAGGTTTAAAGAATTTAGCTTGCATCTCACTTGGCAAGCCTAAATAGTTCCTTAACTCAATTTCGGCGACGATTTTGGCAACTGCTTTAGCCAAATTAGTTATATTTTCATAGTTAGCAGATGACAAAACATCCAAGGCACTTTGGATACGTGCAATTCGAGCAGCCCTAGCCTCCTCCCTGTGTTCTTCAAATGTATCAACGCGCGATGCCAAGAGATTACCCCTCCGGTAGAATGACCCCAATTTTAGCAGACATGGATTGCACAGGCTTAGCTTCCAAGGACGGATTAGCAGCAGCGTGTCCAATTTTAACCACATCCCTCACATTCAGCACTCCGGCGGTAAGCATGCTCGCAATCTGGGAGGATAGCTGATGGCTCGGAGGCCTGGGGTCGACACGCAACAGTTCTTCAAACTTACCTTGCTGCACAAGCATCATGCCCCGCATGTAAGCAAATTTTTGATCAAGACGCGCACTGTTAACATCGGGAAAGTTTTGAACGTCGATAAGACGCTTCAGCAGGTGCTCACCTTCTGAAAGATGAATTTTCTTATAATGAGCGGTCAACCCTTTCTTGTCCGTGAGAAATAGGCTTTTGACATCCCCATCAGTAGCCATTTTGTAGAGCTGTTGTTCAATTGCTTCAAGTGCACAAGCCTCCCTAGCATGGCGGTCGTATTCGCTATTGAGCGTCTCCTCCACCTGGTGATTCCTAGAGGACGGTTTCAAGTCCTGATATTCCTTCAGCTTGTCCAAGACACCCCGCATCATTTCTTTAGACTTATCCTTCTCGGCACACACAGCTGGCAGATGGTCAACACCTCGAATTGCGTAGGGGCACAGCGCACAAGGCCTACCGAAGCCGATTTGATCCACGACTTCTTTCGGACAGTGGTTACCGAAAGGGCAAATATGACAATTATTATAGGCCAAAGTTGTATATCGCTTGGCGCGCAACACCTCAAGACCATTTTGGCCCTCCCTGACCCCAGTCAGACTCATAAGACCGTGTGTTTCAATAGCCTTAATAGGATCTTGATGAATACTGTCCCGCAACCGGGCATTCAATTGCAGAACTGCCTGCGCCAGCTCGGGTGCTTCTCCACTTTGAAGCTTATCCATATTTTTGATCATATAATCAGCAAGTAATTTCTGGTGATCTGGCATATTTTCATCGTCAAAAATAGTGTAATACCATACAAGCTCTTCGGTTTGCCCTGTCATAAACTGACCGATGATAGAAGGAGGCAAAAAGCGCATTGCATTAGTCACAAATCCAGCACGCAATCCGTGAGGTGTATAAGGGCTACTAAGTCCATCCACTGCAAGCCTGCTCAGAGACAGATCATCGTATTCTGTCATAGGTGCTCTATCATTATCTGCAGACTTAATGAAAACCAAATCTTCACCAGACTCATCTTCCATAATGACTTTGATGAAGTGTTGGAGAATCATCAAGTAAATAGGAAAGTGCCGATTATTTTTCCAGTTACTATCAGTGGTACCCGAGTTACGAAAAAGTGGTTTGTACTTACCAAACTTAGAGCCCTCTGTCATGCCATACCAGAGATCCTCTTTGTAAGATTCAGAGCTGCACGAGTCATACCATTTTTTTTGGCGATCCATAATATGGATCGCATGTCTAGCTACAATAGCCGTCTATTCGCCATGCGACTTATCTGAACTGACAAAAAGTGGAGCTAAAGGACTTTCCCAGTACCGATCCAGCACGCAATCATATTTATCCTTATTAAGCCAAATAAGGTGCTGCTGACGCAGTCCCGTCTCGCACATAAGCTGCGTCAAGCGTACTTCATTAGGAGAGACACACTTTCGCACCTCGCCTTTAATCTCGAAATCAACGACCTTATAGAAGCGAGGCAAGAAATCAAATCTATAGATTTGTTTTTCATGATAAAAAATAGGAGTATAATTTAACAAACCTTGATTTACTTGATCCATCCCCTTGACCTCACGCGAGATTAAACCTGCCCACGCATGGCTGTGCAAAAGTTCGGCCATCGACGGCTGAATCAACGTCCCTTTCATTACTCCATAGTTGATGTCTTTTTCTTCAAGCCACTCAGCCGCAGCCATAAGATTTATATGCTCCACTAGGTATTCAAGACTATAAAGAATACTAAGAAAAGTAGCGAAATATGGCCTTGGAACTGGGCGCTTAACAGTACCCGCACTACTCTGAATTACGGGATAGCAAGCGCTGGTAAAATTACATTTAAATTCATTAGCCTCAGGCAGCACGAGTCTATTCGACTCAACATACTCGCAAAAATGCTGTACGATTAAGACCCTAGAGTAATGCGTCGTATTGACCCATTCATTCGCTTTGGAAAACTCTTCCATATAACCCAAAAAAGTTCTGGGAGGCGTCTTTTCAAATTTAATCACACCATCCAAGAAAACAGATTCGCGCGTAAAATATAGCGCACATGAAAACTCATTAAAATTTGTCGGATAAGCCTCCAATGAACCATCCCGACGAATAAAGAAATTGGGTAAATAAGCCATCAAATAGCTCATAAACAAGCCAATCACAAACATATGATTACCAGATCTTTGCAATCGTTTAGACTTGAGATGAGACTTGAACACCCGATCCATATATCGTGTAAGTCGCTGAACTTCAGGAGCTGACCATTCAAAAAACGGCTGATGATCGTCTTCATCTCTAAAACCGAAAATTGAGCCAATTTTGGATGGTGTTAAATACAAACTGAAAACAATTCCAAAGTTAAAATCCTGCGCCCCCTCCGCTATCTCTTGGGCAATTTTGAATGCAATATCATGCTTTACTTGGGCGGCAGTTTTTACTTTGGGCTTCGGATTGACGCGCCCTTTATAAATCCGTACGGGCTTGGCCTTGCGCTTACACACTTCATATTGCTCAATGATCTGCTCCACCATTTGCTTTTTAGAAGGACTGGCAGCGGAGATGACCATCAAGAAATCATTAATATAATATCGACGGAGCGGGAGCTTTCCAACCCCGTATGCACCATCGAATAACGCTTTGCAGTCACTGTAGTTGACATCTTCTACCGTATAAAAAGTGGTACTCAACAGCATCCTTAGCCAGAAACTTACACGGGTGCTGGCGTTATTGAATTCAGCCCTTTTGTACACACTATTAAGCTTGGACTGTGGATGGGTACCACGAACAATAGTCAGACATTCAACGTCTAGCCTACGACATAAGCTATCAAAGCATTCCGCCTGATTGGTAACTGTCTGTATCCCTAACGGAGCGATAAAAACCTTTCGTGCCCACAGCGTAATAAACACCATGCGAAAAAACTGCGATATCGCGTTATCATATGAAGCTGGGATATGATGGAGTGAGCGATCAATATCCCCGAGACGAAGCTGCCCCCCCCCGAAACGTAGATTGCAGTAACAACTCCACATCAACCTTAGTCCAAGCTCCAAATGTGATACCCCGTATAAACGATGCACTAATCTTATAACCGGAATTGCTTCGATCAACCAAATCATAATAACTACTATACAACATCCGGGTAGTTTCAACCGACTTGCAAAACTCGTACACAACCTGATCATCAGAAACCAGCCACATCGCCTGAACTTTATCTAAATTTACCATTAATTATGCTCTACAAGCTTTAACTTTAGCTGCTCAAGCTCGCACTCCAGGTGTTGAATCTGAACCGCTACAACATTGAAATTTGAAGTAGTCATTCGCAACATATTGATGGCAGCAAACGTTACCTCAAGCATTTTTGCATCCTTACGCGCGTAACGCTCTGTTGACTTAATTGACTTATGTCCCATGAGCGTCTGTACTACCTTTAGCTCCAATCCAAACTTACCTCTACCAGCAGGATTAGGGCAATGATTGACAAGATAATATGCGTACATATGGCGTAAAGAATGAAAGCCATAGCTAGTACCGGTCACAGCGCGTGCTGCATTACTGAACCTCTCCCAGACGGCTTGATACGATAACGGCATTGCACTACCATTTCTGAGGTTACGAAAAAGAAAACGATGTAGAACCGGCCTGCGTCTTATTTTTTCCTTAGCACGCTGCTCTTCATTGTAAAGACCAAAGTTATACCAAAACATAGACGCAAATGGCTCTATAAGAAAAGTCTCAGGTTTATCTCTTCCCTTATGATCGAGCTTATTCAGCTCAGCTTCAGACATATAATCAATAAGAACATCCCGACGCGTGCCAGGGTCTATAATATATATTTTATTTCGCTCGGGATGTTCAATATCAATCTCGATATCATCCATTAGCATGGTAAGCGCTTCTGAAATTCGACAACCTGAAGCTGCGACAAGCGACCAAAGTACCTTGTCCCTAAGGCAAACCGCACTATCAATAAGAGCCTTGCACTTATCAATCGGGAACGCCTTGTCATCCCCACCAAATTCATCTGTGCGCGCCATCGATGACGGTTTAGATTTGGGCGAAAGATTTTGCATTTTGATTTTCTTAGCGCCGCCTGCAATGCACCCTGCCAACCAGCTATTAGCCTTAATGGATGCACTTATAGCTTTAGGAGCGTTAATGTGCCTAGTAATTGTAATAGGCATAATCGAAATTAAAGCTTCAGATACATATCCGCTGCGCTGCATTTGCAAAAGGCCATCTCTCATAGCTTCGCTAGCAGCGATAAATCGATTTACCGCAACAAGATGCACTCCAACTGATGCTCCAGATATGTTTCGGGAGCCCAACGCTTTCGCAGCTTCACGAGCAATCGCCGAATCACTACTCGCCCCAAATACTAAATAGCTCTCGTAGCTATCCAATGCATCATTAAGGAGAGCCGGAGTAAGGCCGCAATTTAGAATGCTAACTTGATGTATGAAGCTGAGGAAATTCTGAACCGCATAGCAGTAAGCTTTAACTGTTCTGAATTTTTTTAATTTGGCTAGTTGGTAAGCCCAGCTATCAAAAAACTCAGACATCGCTTGATCCGGGCAAAGCAAACGGAATGTAGGGATACCGTTGCGAGTAGTTTCATACAGTTCAACGTGCTTCATGACCTGACATCAGCCCTCAGTGTCTTGCTTAAGAGCGAATGGCTCCTAATTTCGGGCGCATCCTTCCACATCAAATCCGTTAACGCAATAAGATGCAATAAATTAGTTGCATCTTAGAGTATGCTCGCGGCATACCCTTTTTTAAACGCTCAATAACGGACGTTTGGAAGGAGTTAAAGTGCTCCCAATAGAGGACTAGCTATATGGGCGTAATGTTTGGTGACAAGCCAAACAGAGGCCTCTGCGCGCATCAGGTCGCGTAAGCAACTCGAACCAGCGTCTGACCTGGCGCTCGGCCTCGCTTGCCAATTTCTGGGCAGGCGCAGGCTTCGGCTAGAATAGGAGTAGGTTTAAATTTACCGCCACAACTGAGCCTTTGATGTCAGCGCAGACCTGGCTCGGATGGACATCGTCATCTCAATGGGGGTTGAACCCTAGACTGATCGCCAAAAAGGAACGGAGGGGGCTGCTCATCTCCTCTGAATGACAATCGGAAAATGAAAAAGCTCTGCGCATTAGTAGGGCATTTTCAAGAAGGCGAATTGGTCAGTCTTCCTCCCTTGAGCAAGATGAGTTCTCTCGCTCGAAACCACCCAGCGACCTCTTTCGCCCATCAAGACTCAGTCAGTGAAGGAAATTTCTGCCATAGCATGTGAACGCTGGCGAAGAACGGTGAGAATGAAAGGCTTCTTCAAACGCGCTCGGCAAGACGCCATCTGACAGCCCCAAAAGGCGCAACAGAAAAGATTGCACCTTAAATATGCAATAGCTGGCACTACCCCGTCACCGACAATTGCTAAAATAGAGAGCAAAAAAAGGGCTTAGATCTTCATCTAAGCCCTTGATTTTATTGAATTCGCGGCGGGAAACCAGGGATTCGAACCCTGGGAACGCTATTAACGTTCGCCGGTTTTCAAGACCGGTGCATTAAACCACTCTGCCAATTTCCCGTATTCCGTGATGCGTGCTACGTAAGGTGCAACTACCACCAGCCTTAGATAAGAACCCTGGAGACGCTATTAACGTCCGCCGGTTTTCAAGACCGGTGCATTCAACCACTCTGCCAATTTCCCTTGTGCAACACAGGATTAGCGTAGCCCATCCTGTGTCAGCGGGCGCCATAATACCCGAATGAAACACACTGTCAAACTCTCGCCATAGCTTGTTACAGAGCGTCTGTTATGATCCTTGCGACTGAATGTTTCAAAACTGAAGGAGTGTCGCCATGCGCGAACAAAATTACGCAGTGAATGGAAACGCGCAGGCTGAGCAGCTAGAAGTTAGCCGCGTCCTGCGCAATACATACGGCTTGCTCGCTCTCACCCTCGCTTTCAGCGGCGTGATGGCCTTCGTGGCCCAGCAAATGCGCGTCGGCTACCCGAATATCTTCGTCGTGTTGATAGGCTTCTATGGTCTGTTCTTCCTGACCAACAAGCTGCGCGACTCGGCCTGGGGCCTGGTGTCGGCGTTTGCCTTGACCGGTTTCATGGGCTTTATCCTCGGCCCGATCCTCAACCGTTACCTCGGCATGGCCGGCGGCGCGGAAGTGGTCAGCTCGGCATTTGCCATGACTGCCCTGGTATTTGGCGGCCTGTCGGCTTACGTGCTGATCTCCCGCAAGGACATGAGCTTCCTGGGTGGTTTCATCACCGCCGGTTTCTTCGTGTTGCTGGCTGCCGTGCTGGCAGGCATGTTCTTCCAGATCAGCGGCCTGCAATTGGCGATCAGCGCCGGTTTCGTGCTGTTCTCCTCGGCGTGCATCCTGTTCCAGACCAGCGCGATCATCCAGGGTGGCGAGCGTAACTACATCATGGCCACCATCAGCCTGTATGTATCGATCTACAACCTGTTTATCAGCCTGTTGCAGATCTTCGGCATCATGGGCCGCGACGACTGATCGCAGCCACATGCAAAAAGCCCGCTTCGGCGGGCTTTTTGTTGTCTGCGGCTTTATCATTGCCACAGGTTTTGCCTTCAGAGTGTTCCATGAAGTTCGCGATTGCGCTTTTTTCCGCCGCCCATGCGCCCTCCTCGCGCCGTGCCTTGCTGTTCGCCCAGGCGGCGCTGGCCGGCGGGCATGAAATTGTGCGGCTGTTTTTTTATCAGGATGGCGTCTACAGCGCATCCACCAACATTGTTGCGCCGCAGGATGAGCAGGATATCGCCCGTCAGTGGCGCGAGTTTGTCAGCGAGCATCAGCTTGATGGCGTGGTGTGCATCGCGGCGGCCCTGCGTCGTGGGGTGCTGAATGCCGAAGAGGCCACCCGCTATCAGCGCAGCGCGGTGAATCTGGAGGCGCCTTGGGCGCTGTCCGGGCTTGGGCAACTGCATGACGCCGCCCAGGCCGCTGACCGTTTGATCTGCTTTGGAGGGCCGTGACATGTCGAAATCCTTGCTGGTGATCAGCCGACAGGCACCGTGGTCCGGCCCCAGTGCCCGTGAAGCGCTGGATATCGTACTGGCTGGCGGCGCGTTTGATTTGCCGATTGGCCTGTTGTTTCTGGACGACGGCGTGTTTCAACTGGCCGCAAGCCAGGACGCCAAGGCCGTGCAGCAGAAAGACCTCAGCGCCAACCTCCAGGCCCT
Organism: Pseudomonas sp. PAMC 26793; assembly: GCF_000313235.1. Taxonomy (NCBI): domain Bacteria; kingdom Pseudomonadati; phylum Pseudomonadota; class Gammaproteobacteria; order Pseudomonadales; family Pseudomonadaceae; genus Pseudomonas; species Pseudomonas sp. PAMC 26793. Next base: position 29,572 of record NZ_AMXG01000049.1, on the reverse strand, counting down.
GGAGTTGTTTGGGGTTGAGGATGTGTTTGCCTGCAGCCATAGCCTCACCGAGCGTGGCCTGACCGCATCCGGCAACGCGCAGCCGCTGAGCAGCGAACAGATCTCACAAATGATTGACCGTTACGACCAGGTGATTACCCTCTGATGTCGACTTTGCATGTGGTCTCCCACTCCCCCTTTGCCGATAGCCGGCTGGACAGCTGCCTGCGCCTCTGTGGCGCCTCGGATGCGATCCTGCTGTGTGGCGACGGTGCCTACGCCCTGCAACCCGCCAGCGCACCCTGCCAAGCCCTGCAAGCCAAGGGCATAAAGGTGTTTGTACTGGCCGAAGACAGTCAGGCGCGCAGTCTCGCCGTGCCTGCGTGGGCCGCCAGCGTCGATTACCCGGCCTTCGTCCAGCTGTCGATCGATTACGACAAGGTCAACACCTGGCTATGAACACCCTGACCGTAGGCGAACGCACCCTCGAACTGGACAAGGACGGCTACCTCGTCGACTTGAACGCGTGGTCCAGCGACGTGGCCAACGCCCTCGCCACCGCAGAAGACCTGGAGCTGAGCCCGGAACACTGGGAAATTCTCGAACTGCTGCGAGGCTTCTATAGCGAATTCCAGCTGTCCCCCGCCACTCGCCCGCTGATCAAATACACCGCCTTGAAGCTGGGCCCGGAAAAGGGCAACAGCCTGCACCTCAACCGACTGTTCAAAGGCACTCCCGCCAAACTCGCCGCCAAGCTGGCGGGCCTGCCCAGGCCGACGAATTGCTTATGACTGATTTTGCCCCGTTGATCACTGAAGCCCCTGCCGAACATCCGTTCGCACAGTTCGTGCGCATCCTTGGCAAAGGCAAGCGCGGCGCCCGTAACCTCACCCGTGAGGAAGCCCGGGAAGCCATGGGCATGCTGCTGGACGAGAAGGTCGAAGACACCCAACTCGGCGCCTTCCTGATGCTGTTGCGGCACAAGGAAGAAAGCCCGGAAGAACTCGCCGGTTTCACCGAAGCCGTGCGCGAACGCTTGAATGCACCGTCACTCAATGTGGATGTCGACTGGCCTACCTACGCCGGTAAAAAACGCCACCTGCCGTGGTACCTGCTGGCAGCCAAGTGCCTGGCACAGAACGGCGTGCGCATCTTGATGCACGGCGGCGGCGCACATACCGCAGGCCGGCTCTACACCGAGCAATTGCTGGAAGGCTTGCAGATTCCGTTGTGCCGCAACTGGCAACAGGTCGAGGCCGCCCTTGAGCAGGGCAACCTGGCATTTATTCCCCTGGGAGATTGGGCACCGCAACTGCAGCGCATGATCGACCTGCGCAACACCCTGGGCCTGCGTTCGCCGATCCACTCCCTCGCGCGCATCCTCAACCCGTTGAGCGCCCGCTGCGGCCTGCAAAGCATCTTCCACCCGGGCTACCAGGGCGTGCACCGCGATGCCAGCGGCTTGCTCGGTGACAACACCATCGTGGTCAAGGGCGACGGCGGCGAGATCGAGATCAACCCGGACACCATCAGCCACCTGTACGGCACCACCGGCGGCGAAAGCTGGGATGAAGAGTGGCCTGCCCTCTCCGCCCAGCGCCACGTCAAACCTGCCGCCCTGGAGCCCGAGCACCTCAAGGCGCTATGGCGCGGCGACGTGCAGGACAGCTACCCGCAACTGGCATTGATCGCCACCATGGCCCTGGCCTTGCGCGGCCTCGGCCACCCGCGGGAACAGGCGTTCGAACTGGCCCAGCAGTACTGGGATGCCCGGGACAAATCGATTTAGTCGATCATTAACCCCCAGCCTTTGCGCTTTTTGTTCGAACTCAGACCTTTAGACTGCACTCCTACGCTTATTAGCCAAGGAGTCAGTCATGGGTTTGCTGATCGAAGGACGCTGGCATGACCAGTGGTACGAAAGTAGCGCAGACGGCGCCTTCCAACGGGAGCAGGCGCAACGCCGCAACTGGGTGACCGCCGATGGCGAGCCCGGCCCGACCGGCGAAGGCGGTTTCGCGGCCGAAGCCGGCCGCTACCATCTGTACGTCTCCCTCGCCTGCCCTTGGGCACACCGCACATTGATCCTGCGCAAGCTAAAAGGCCTGGAAAGCCTGATCGATGTGTCCGTGGTCAGTTGGTTAATGCTCGAGAACGGCTGGACCTTCGACAAGGCCCACGGCTCCAGCGGCGACAAACTCGACGACTTCTCCTACATGCACCAACGCTATACCGCCGACACCGCCAACTACACCGGGCGCGTCACGGTGCCGGTGTTGTGGGACAAGAAGCTCAAGCGGATTGTCAGCAATGAATCGGCGGAGATTATCCGCATGTTCAACAGTGCGTTTAATGAACTGACCGGCAATCAACTGGACTTCTATCCCGAGGCCCAGCGTTCAACCATCGATGCACTGAACGACCGGATCTATCCCGCCGTGAACAACGGTGTATACCGCGCAGGTTTTGCCACGTCGCAAAAAGCGTATGAAGCCGCATTTGATGATGCGTTTGCCGAACTGGATCACCTTGAACAGCACTTGGGTAAGCACCGTTACTTAGCGGGGGAGTACCTGACTGAAGCCGATGTAAGGCTTTTCACCACGGCGATTCGGTTTGATGCGGTGTACTACAGCCACTTCAAATGCAACCTGCGACGGATTGCGGACTATCCGAATTTGTCGAATTGGCTAAGGGAGCTGTATCAGTGGCCGGGGATTGCTGAGACGGTGGATTTTGCTCACATCAAGGGGCACTACTACGCCAGTCATCGCACGATTAATCCGACGGGGATTGTGCCGAAGGGGCCGTTGCAGACGTTTGATGTGGAGCATGACCGCGAGCGGTTGAGCGGGAAAGGTATCTTGAACTGAAACACCCTGTGGCGAGGGAGCTTGCTCCCGCTGGAGTGCGAAGCGCTCCCAGGATTTTGGGGCCGCTGCGCAGCCCAGCGGGAGCAAGCTCCCTCGCCACAGAAGATGTGTCAGACTTGCGACTGAGCGCCTTCAAACCACTTCAGCTTCTCACGCAACAGCACCACTTCTCCCACAATCACCAGTGTCGGCGCATGAACTTCATGCTCCGCCACCATGCGTGGCAGGTCAGCCAGGGTGCCGGTAAACACCCGCTGGTTGGACGTGGTGCCCTGCTGGATCAACGCCGCCGGCGTATCCGCTGAACGGCCATGCTGGATCAGCTGTTCGCAGATGATCGGCAACCCGATCAACCCCATGTAGAACACCAGGGTTTGCGACGGCCCCACCAGGTCACTCCATGGCAGGTCCGAAGTCCCGTCCTTCAAGTGCCCGGTAATGAAGCGAACCGATTGCGCATAGTCGCGGTGAGTCAACGGAATACCGGCATACGCCGCACAACCACTGGCAGCCGTAATGCCCGGCACCACCTGGAACGGGATGCCATGGGCTGCCAGTTCTTCAATCTCTTCACCACCACGCCCAAAGATGAACGGATCGCCACCTTTGAGCCGCAGCACGCGTTTGCCTTGCTTGGCCAGGTCCACCAACTGCTGGTTGATCTGGTCTTGCGGCACCGCATGATCAGCACGACGCTTGCCAACATACACCCGCTCGGCATCTCGGCGGCACAGCTCAAGAATCGCCGGCGCCACCAAGCGGTCGTACAGCACCACATCGGCCTGCTGCATCAAGCGCAACGCGCGGAAGGTCAGCAGGTCCGGATCACCCGGGCCTGCACCCACCAGGTAGACTTCGCCCGGTGCGTGAGGCGGCGCGCCGTTGATTTTCTCCACCAGCAAACGCTCGGCTTCATCACCCTGCCCGGCCAGTTGCCGGTCAGCAATCGGACCTTGAAACACGTCTTCCCAGAACGCGCGACGCTGCTGCACATCCGGAAACAAACCTTTGACCTGGCTGCGAAACCGCGCCGCCAACCCGGCCAATTGGCCGTAAGTCGACGGAATCCAGGTTTCCAGCTTGGCGCGGATCAAGCGTGCCAGCACCGGCGCATCGCCACCGCTGGACACCGCGATCACCAAGGGCGAACGGTCGACAATCGCCGGGAAGATCACGCTGCACAAGGCCGGCGCATCCACCACATTGACCGGTACGCAACGACGCCTGGCATCGCTGGACACTTGCGCATTCAACGACTCGTCGTCGGTCGCGGCGATAATCAGGGTGCAACCGTCGAGGTCGGCCTCCTGATAACCGCGCAAAATCAGTTCACCGCCACTGCCCTGTACCAGTTCACGCAACTGGTCTTCAATCTGGGGAGCAACCACCCGCAACAACGCGCCGGCGTCGGCCAGCAGCCGGGATTTGCGCAAGGCAATCTCCCCGCCACCGACGACCAACACACGACTGCCGCGCAGGTTATGAAACAGCGGCAGAAATTCCATTTAGCCGATGACCTCAACGCCCGCCATGTACGGTTTGAGCACGTCGGGTACGCGGATCGAACCATCAGCCTGCTGGTAGTTTTCCAGCACCGCCACCAGGGTACGGCCTACCGCCAGGCCCGAACCGTTGAGGGTGTGGACCAGCTCTGGCTTGCCGGTTTCCGGGTTACGGAAACGCGCCTGCATGCGACGGGCCTGAAAATCACCGCAGTTGGAGCACGACGAAATCTCGCGGTATTTGTCCTGGCTCGGCACCCACACTTCCAGGTCGTAGGTCTTCACGGCACTGAAACCCATGTCGCCGGTGCACAAGGCCAGAACGCGGTACGGCAGCTCCAGCAGTTGCAGGACGCGTTCGGCGTTGGCGGTCAGGCCTTCCAGCGCTTCCATGGAGGTCGACGGCTCGACCACCTGCACCATCTCGACCTTGTCGAACTGGTGTTGGCGGATCATACCGCGGGTGTCGCGGCCCGATGCACCGGCTTCGCTGCGGAAGCACGGCGAGTGGGCGACAAACTTGAGCGGCAGTTGCTTGGCGTCGAGGATTTCCCCGGCCACGATGTTGGTGAGAGACACTTCGGCGGTCGGGATCAGGTACAGGTCGGCTTCGCCATCACGGCTGATCTTGAACAGGTCTTCCTCGAACTTCGGCAGCTGGCTGGTGCCCATCAGCGCCGGCGCCTGAACCAGGTACGGGGTGTAAGCCTCTTCGTAGCCGTGTTCTCCGGTGTGCAGGTTGATCATGAACTGCGCCAGGGCGCGGTGCATGCGCGCGATCGGGCCGCGCAGCAAGGCAAAGCGCGCGCCGGACATTTTGGCCGCTGTCTCGAAGTCCAGGCCACCGGTCAATTCGCCCAGGGCGACGTGGTCCTTGATCTCGAAATCGAACGCTTTTGGCGTACCCCAGCGACGGACTTCGACGTTGCCGTCTTCGTCTTCGCCAATCGGCACGGATTCGTGCGGCAGGTTCGGGATACCCAGCAGGATCGAGTCCAGCTCGGTCTGGATCGCGTCCAGCTCGACTTTGCCGGAAGCCAACTCACCAGCCATACGCTCGACGTCCGCCATCAACGGCGCGATGTCTTCACCGCGCTGCTTGGCCTGACCGATGGATTTGGAACGCGCATTACGCTCAGCCTGCAGTGCTTCGGTGCGGGTCTGGACGGTCTTGCGCTGTTCTTCCAGCGCTTCGATGCGCGCAACATCCAGGCTGAAGCCACGGGATGCCAGGCGGTCCGCTACGTCCTGAAGGTTGCTACGTAACAGTTTGGAATCGAGCATGTCGGTCTCTCGTTTATCAAAGTTTGGTCAAGGACAGGCCAGCCCAGGTGGCGAGCAGCCCCCCGAACACGCTGATGGCCAGGTACCCGAAGGCGACCGGTGCCTGCCCGCTTTCCAGCAGGCGCAGTGTGTCCAGTGAAAAGGATGAAAAGGTCGTCAGACCGCCTACAAAGCCGACAATCAAGCCGGCCCGAATCTCAATCGGCACTTCCGGACGAATCAGAAACCACCCGTACAACAAGCCGATGATCAAACAGCCCACCAGGTTGACCGCCAGGGTCGCCGCATAAAAATGCTTCGGCCAGTTGGCGCTGACCCACGTGCTGGTGGCGAAACGCAATAATGTACCAGCGATGCCGGCCACGGACACGGCAAGAATCGTTCTGAGCACTACTTTCTCCGCTGTTTCGGACTGAGCCGGTCAAGTTGGGCGAGGTGATTGAGCTTTTCGCCAATCTTCAGCTCCAGGCCGCGAGGCACCGGCTGGTAGAACGGCTGCGGCTCAAGGTCATCCGGGAAGTAATCTTCGCCAGCCGCATAGGCGTCCGGCTCATCATGGGCGTAACGGTATTCATCGCCATAACCGAGCTGCTTCATCAGCTTGGTCGGCGCATTGCGCAGGTGTAGCGGCACTTCCAGGGAACCATGCTCGGCGGCGGCACGCAGGGCGGACTTGAAGCCCATGTACACCGCGTTGCTTTTTGGCGCGCAGGCCAGATAAGTGATGGCCTGGGCCACCGCCAACTCGCCTTCCGGGCTGCCCAGGCGCTCCTGCACTTCCCAGGCGGCCAAGCACAGGCTCAACGCACGCGGGTCGGCATTGCCGATGTCTTCACTGGCCATGCGCACCACGCGCCGGGCCAGGTACAGTGGGTCGCAACCGCCGTCGATCATCCGTGCAAACCAATACAGCGCGCCGTCGGGGTTGGAGCCGCGCACTGACTTGTGCAACGCGGAAATCTGGTCGTAGAAGGCTTCGCCGCCCTTGTCGAAACGCCGGCGGGTGTCGCCCAGCAGGCTTTGCAGCAGGTCGACGCCGATTTCGCTGCCGTCTTCTGCCAGGTCGGAAGCGTTCTCCAGCAGATTGAGGAAACGTCTGCCGTCACCGTCAGCAGCGGTCAGCAGAATCTTGAAGCCTTCCTCGCTGACACTCAGTTGGCGCTTGCCCAGGCCCTTGTCTTCGCTCAGCGCGCGCTGCAACAGCTTCTGCATCGCGGCTTCATCGAGGCTTTTGAGCACATAGACACGCGCCCGGGACAGCAAGGCGTTATTCAGTTCAAAAGACGGGTTTTCAGTGGTGGCGCCAATAAAGATCAGCGTGCCGTCTTCGACATACGGCAAGAACGCATCCTGCTGCGACTTGTTGAAGCGATGCACTTCGTCGACAAACAGGATGGTGCGCTTGCCGTATTGCCCGGCCTGCTGCTTGGCGACTTCCACCGCCTGGCGGATTTCCTTGACCCCGGCGAGCACCGCCGAGACCGTTTCGAAGTGGGCATCCGAGACTTTCGCCAGGAGCCGCGCCAGGGTGGTTTTACCCACGCCCGGCGGCCCCCAGAAAATCATCGAGTGCAGCGCACCCTGCTCCAGGGCTTCGCGCAAAGGCTTGCCGCGAGCGAGCAGGTGTTCTTGCCCGACGTACTCGTCCAGGTTGGTCGAGCGCAGGCGCGCCGCCAGAGGCTGAGCAATCGGGTCACTTCGAAACAGATCCATGGGCAGCGTTTGAAACCTCTAGGCAGTTTATTCCTGGATCACGTCGGCACCCTTCGGGATGTCGAACTTGAACTTGGACGCGGCCACCGGCTCGTTGGCCTTGACCCCGGTGAACAGGATATTGGTGCGTTGGCCGACGCTGTCCACCAACTGCATGTCGTTGATCACGCCGTTACGGAACGACAGGCGCAGGCTGTCGAACAGCGTGTCCTTGGATTTCGGCTTCAGCGTGAAGTCGATGACGTTGCTGGCCTGCTTGGAGGTGATATCAAAACTCTGGCTGATCTGCGACACATCGCCCGACAGCAGCAACGCCGGGGTCTGGCTCAGGCGCGGATCGAGCTTCTTGATGGTCGCCTGTTCCAGGTCCGGGTCCCACAGGGTGACTTTCTGGCCGTCGGAAACGATGGTCTGCTCGTTTGGCGCGTCGGTTTTCCAGTAGAACAGTCCAGGACGCTGCACGGCCATTTCGCCGGCGGTTTCCTGCAATTGAGTGCCGCCACCGTCCAGGGTCAACTGGGAGAAGCGCGCGCTCAGGGTCTTGGATTTGTCCAGCAGGTTGGTCAGGCTCGCAACGGAAGCCGGATCAGCGTGAGCCGAAACAGCAGTCAGGGCCAATGCCGGCAACAACAGCATGCGGATAAGACGCATGGGAGTCCTCTTAGATTCGTTTGCAAGGCGTGCCGCGTGTTGCCACGCGGCACGTAATCAGTCACGCATCTGCGCTGGCGCAATCACTTCGCGCGAGCCGTTGGTGTTCATCGAGGTGACCACGCCGGCCATTTCCATGGCTTCGATCATGCGGGCAGCGCGGTTGTAGCCAATCTTCAGCTTGCGCTGTACGGCGGAGATCGAGGCGCGGCGGCTTTCAAGCACGAACTGCACCGCTTCGTCGTAGAGCGCATCGGTCTCGGCATCATCGTCGCCACCGCCGCTGCCACCGTCAAAGCCGCTGCCGGCCTCTTCGACGCCCGCGAGGATGTCGTCGTTGTATTCCGGCGCACCGCGCAGCTTCCAGGCTTCCACCACGCGGTGCACTTCATCGTCGGAGACGAAGGCGCCGTGAACACGGATCGGCAGGCTGGTGCCCGGCGGCATGTAGAGCATGTCACCGTGGCCCAGCAGCTGCTCGGCGCCGCCTTGGTCGATGATGGTCCGGGAGTCAATCTTGCTCGATACCTGGAACGCCATGCGGGTCGGGATGTTGGCCTTGATCAGGCCGGTGATCACGTCCACCGACGGACGCTGGGTCGCCAGGATCAAGTGGATACCGGCAGCCCGTGCCTTCTGGGCGATACGGGCGATCAGCTCTTCGACCTTCTTGCCGACGATCATCATCATGTCGGCAAATTCGTCGACCACCACCACGATGGTCGGCAGCTTGGTCAGCAGCGGTGCTTCGTCGTGAATGCTTTCGCGCTTGTACAGCGGGTCGGTCAGCGGCGTGCCGGCGTCCTGGGCTTCCTTGACCTTGGCGTTGAAGCCCGACAGGTTACGTACGCCCATCTTCGCCATCAGCTTGTAGCGGCGCTCCATCTCGGCGACGCTCCAACGCAGGGCGTTGGCGGCGTCCTTCATGTCGGTCACTACCGGGCACAGCAAGTGCGGAATGCCTTCGTAGATCGACAGCTCAAGCATTTTCGGGTCGATCATGATCAGCTTGGCGTCTTCCGGGCCAGACTTGAACAGGATCGACAGGATCATCGCGTTCACACCCACCGACTTACCGGAACCGGTGGTACCGGCAACCAGCAAATGGGGCATTTTCGCCAGGTCGGTGATCACTGGTTTGCCGCCGATGTCGTGGCCCAGGGCCAATGTCACCGGCGATTTGAAGTTGTCGTATTCCGGGGTCGACAGCACTTCGGAGAAGCGCACGATCTGCCGGTCTTCGTTGGGGATTTCGATACCGACAGTGGTCTTGCCCGGAATCACTTCCACCACCCGCACGCTGGTCACCGCCAGCGAACGCGCGAGATCCTTGGCCAGGTTGGAAATGCGGCTGACCTTCACGCCGGCAGCCGGCTGGATTTCGTAGCGGGTAATCACCGGGCCCGGGTGGATCGAATCCACCGAGACTTCGACGCCGAATTCCTTGAGCTTGATTTCCAGCAGGTGGCCGACGGCCGCCAGGGATTCAGGGGAATAGTTGAGCTGTTTCTTTTCCGCCGGGTCGAGAATCGAGATCGGCGGCAAGGTGCCTTCCACGGCGCTGTCGACAAACAACGGCGCCTGTTTCTCTTTCTGCACACGATGGCTTGGCTCGGGGGCCTTCGGCGGCGCAGGTGCAATCACCGGCGGCACTTGCTTCTCGCGGTCCGACATGTGCTTGGTCAGGGCCTGCTCGCGTTCGATCAGGCGTTCCTTGACCTTGGCTTGCTCACGCCGGTCCGGCGTGCTCGGGGCCACCACCTCGTTGACGCGGGTATCGACCTCACGCAGTTGCGCAACCATGCGCTTGCGGTCAACCCGGGCCGACCACCAGCGATTGGCGGCGCCCTGGAACAGTTCCAGCAGGTCGAGGGTGATCTTGCCGGTCACGTCCATGACCTTGAACCACGACAGGTCGGTAAACACTGTGAGGCCGAACAGGAACAACGCGATAAACATCAGGGTGCTGCCCTGGATGTTCAGGGTCCTGCGGGCCAGGTCGCCGAGGCTTTCGCCCAGTGCGCCGCCGGCACCGGCCGGCAAGCCGGTAGGTGCGTGAAAATGGATATGGGCCAGGGCCGCGCCCGACAGCACCAGGAACACCAGGCCGATCAGGCGCCAGGAGAACAGCCAGCCGCTCCACTGCCACGGTTCATGACGCTGGCGGAAGATCTGCCAGGTCTTGACGGCCAGCAACACCGGGAAGATATAGGCGAAATAACCCAGCACCATGAACAGGATATCGGCGCTGTACGAGCCGGCCGGGCCACCGAAGTTCTGCACATCTTCGATCTTGCTGTTGTGGCTCCAGCCTGGATCGTCCTTGCCATAGGTGAGCAAGGCCATCATCAGGAACAGGCACAGGGCGCCGATGGCGATCAGTGCACCTTCCTTGAGTCGATAGTGCAGGTGCTGGCGCCAGGCGGGCACGACTGCGGCTTTAGGTGTTGCGGCGGATTTCTTCAAAACGGGTCTATTCCTGCGCCTTTAGCGCGTCCATCTATTGAATGACTGCAAAATACTGCTCAATCCGAGCAGGTAAAAAATGAACGAGTGCCAGTGAAGCTACTTTTAACACCCTGCAACTGATTCATGAAACGGCGATAACGCCTGAATGGCCGCATTGTACGGGTTTGTGTGCGCTATGCCACGCACTTGGCCCTACGTTACACAGCATAGCCAATCTTCGGTTTCATAACGTTCAATTTGAGCATGCATTGTCTTTGCTGACAAAGGCTTATGAGCTGTTTTTGCCATTCCAGGCTAGCTTGCCGACCGACGTACGCGATTACGACCACGCCCCCGGCATAGAGTTGCAGAAACACCCATTCATGCTTATCTGCACCGATCCCATGTTCGGGGTAGCCCCAGAGCGTTTCGTCGACAATAATCACAGCTCTTGCAACGGGCAACATCGCCGTTACCGCCCTCCCCTTCCGTAAGCCTGGATGCCATGCTGACCTGGTTACAACGCAATACCCTGACGTTTCCACCGCTGGCCAAGGCCATGCGCGAACCCAATGGCCTGCTCGCCGCCGGTGGCGACCTGTCGGCCGACCGCTTGATCCAGGCCTATCGCCACGGCTGCTTTCCGTGGTTCTCAGAGGGCCAGCCCATCCTGTGGTGGTCGCCCGACCCACGCACCGTGCTGTTCCCCGACGAGCTGCATGTTTCCCGCAGCCTCGGCAAACTGTTGCGCCAGCAGCGTTACACGGTGACGTTCGATCAGGATTTCGCCGCCGTCATTCAGGCATGTGCGGCACCGCGCAGTTATGCCGACGGCACCTGGATCACCGAAGCCATGCAGAGCGCCTACCTGCAATTGCACCAGCGCGGCTATGCGCACTCGGTGGAGGTCTGGGACGAGGGCGAACTGGTCGGCGGCCTGTACGGCCTGGCGATGGGCCAGTTGTTTTTCGGCGAGTCCATGTTCAGCCGCGCCGACAACGCCTCGAAATTCGGCTTTGCGACCCTGGTCAGGCAATTGCAGGCCTGGGGCTTTGTGCTGATCGACTGCCAGATGCCTACCGACCACCTGCACAGCCTCGGCGCCCGCGCCATTCCCCGCAGCGACTTTGCCAACTACCTGCGCGACCATTTGGACCAAACCAGCGCTGCGCCATGGGTTTCCTAGGCGACTTTCCCGCACCTGGCTTACACTTATTTCAAAGCTTATCCGAGGGTTGATCATGACCGAGCTGGCGCGTTTGAAGTTTTATGCCACTCAACCCCACTCATGCAGCTATCTGCCCGATGAGCAGGCCACCACGCTGTTCCTCGACCCCAGCCAGCCGATGGACGTGCATGTGTATGCTGATTTGTCGGAAATGGGCTTCCGGCGCAGCGGCGACCACCTTTACCGGCCGCACTGCCAGAACTGCAACGCCTGCGTACCGGCGCGTATCCCGGTGGCGCAGTTCCTGCCGGACCGTAATCAGAAACGCATCCTCAAGCGCAATGCCGACCTGACCGTCACCGCTGCCAAACCGGGCTTCAGTGAAGAATATTTCGACCTCTACCAACGCTACATCGAACAGCGCCACGCCGACGGCGACATGTTCCCGCCCAGTCGTGACCAGTTTTCCACCTTCCTGGTGCGCGACCTGCCCTTCTCGCGCTTCTACGAGTTCCGCCTTGAGGGGCGCCTGGTCGCCGTAGCCGTCACCGACCTGTTGCCCAATGGCCTGTCCGCGGTCTACACCTTTTATGAGCCCGCCGAAGAGCGTCGCAGCCTGGGACGCTTTGCGATCCTGTGGCAAATCGGCGAAGCCTTGCGCATGGAATTGGAGGCGGTGTACCTCGGATACTGGATAAAAAACTGCAAAAAGATGAACTACAAGACCCAATATCGGCCCATTGAGCTGTTAATTAACCAAAGATGGGTCACCTTGAACTAGAACCTCTTGGCTTAAACACCCTTTTTCGGGCACAATGCACGCCGCTTTTGCCTGGCGCAGTTGCACCGGGCCATTCACTGGATACCGAGGGCTTTACTGCATGTCGAAAGAAGACAGCTTCGAAATGGAAGGCACTGTCGTCGACACCCTGCCCAACACCATGTTTCGTGTGGAGTTGGAAAATGGGCACGTCGTAACCGCGCATATCTCCGGCAAGATGCGCAAGAATTACATCCGCATTCTTACCGGTGACAAAGTGCGCGTCGAACTGACGCCCTATGACCTGAGCAAAGGGCGCATCACTTACCGCGCCCGTTAATCAAGTCAATACAAGACGCCCGGTTATGCCGGGCGTTTTTGTGTGCGCGCGATTTACCTGAAACCAGCAAGCCCGCTCCCACCTTTGATCTCCATCGGTTTCAAGACAGCAAAAAGGCGCCTCTCGGCGCCTTTTTGTTTTGTTGCGTCAGCTATCAGGCCATTTCAGCCGTGGTCTCGAAGTCGAAGGTCAGCTCGCCATCCTTCAGATCGATATGCACCACGCCACCATGGTCTGCCAGTTCGCCGAACAAGATTTCTTCCGCCAGTGGGCGCTTGATCTTGTCCTGGATCAGGCGCGCCATTGGGCGAGCGCCCATTGCCGCGTCGTAGCCACCTTCCGCCAGCCAGTTGCGTGCCGCGTCCGTAACCTCCAACTGCACACGCTTGTCTTCCAATTGCGCCTGAAGCTCGGTGAGGAACTTGTCCACTACGCTTTTGATGACCTCATGGCTGAGGCGACCAAACTGGATAATGGTGTCCAGGCGGTTGCGGAATTCCGGCGTGAAGCTCTTCTTGATCACTTCCATGGCGTCGGAAGAGTGATCCTGATGAGTAAAGCCAATGGAAGCCCGCGCGGCCGTTTCGGCACCGGCGTTGGTGGTCATGATCACGATCACGTTGCGGAAGTCCGCCTTGCGCCCGTTGTTATCGGTCAGCGTACCGTGGTCCATCACCTGCAACAGCAGGTTGAAGACTTCCGGGTGCGCCTTCTCGATCTCATCGAGCAGCAGAACGCAATGCGGCTGCTTGGTGATCGCCTCGGTCAACAGGCCGCCCTGGTCGAAGCCAACATAGCCCGGAGGCGCACCGATCAGGCGCGACACAGTGTGCCGCTCCATGTACTCGGACATGTCGAAACGCACCAGCTCAATGCCCATGGCCTTGGCCAACTGCCGCGCCGCTTCGGTCTTGCCGACACCGGTAGGCCCGGCGAACAGGAACGAACCGACTGGTTTGTCCGGCGACTTGAGCCCCGCACGGGACAGCTTGATCGCGGTGGACAGCGAATCGATGGCCGCATCCTGACCAAACACGGTCAGCTTGAGGTCGCGCTCCAGGTTACGCAGCAGCTCCCTGTCGGACGTGTTGACGTGTTTAGGCGGAATACGCGCAATCTTCGCCACGATGTCCTCGACCTGAGGCACGTCGATGCGTTTCACACGCTTCTCCACCGGCTGCAGGCGCTGGTAGGCACCCGCCTCGTCGATCACGTCGATGGCCTTGTCCGGCATGTGCCGGTCATTGATGTAGCGTGACGCCAGCTCGGCGGCTGCACGCAGCGCTTCATCGGTGTACTCGATGCCATGGTGCGCTTCGAAACGCCCCTTGAGCCCGCGCAGGATGCCGATGGTGTCTTCAACCGACGGCTCGGACACATCCACTTTCTGGAAGCGGCGCGCCAGGGCACGGTCTTTTTCGAAGATCCCGCGGAATTCCTGGAACGTGGTCGAGCCGATGCAACGGATATCGCCCGAAGACAGCAGCGGCTTGAGCAGGTTCGAAGCATCCATCACCCCACCGGAAGCAGCACCGGCACCGATAATGGTGTGGATTTCGTCAATGAACAGGATCGCCTGCGGGCGTTTTTTCAGCTCACCGAGCAGCGCCTTGAAGCGCTTCTCGAAGTCGCCACGGTACTTGGTCCCGGCGAGTAACGCGCCCAGGTCAAGGGAGTAGACGACGCTGTTGGCCAGCAGGTCTGGCACCTGGTTATCAACAATGCGTTTGGCCAGGCCTTCGGCAATTGCGGTTTTACCCACGCCTGCTTCGCCGACCAACAGCGGGTTGTTCTTGCGGCGACGCGCGAGGATCTGCGCCACGCGCTCAACTTCCAGCTCACGCCCTACCAGCGGATCGATCCGCCCCTGGCGCGCCAGCTCGTTGAGGTTGCTGGCATAGGCATCCAGCGGGTTGCTCGAAGAAGAAGACTCACCGCCCTCGTCATCCTGCATATCCTGCTCACCTTCTGAGTGATCGCCATGCCCTGGCACTTTGGAAATGCCATGGGCGATGTAGTTGACGACATCAATACGGGCAACGCTTTGCTGCTTGAGCAGGAATACGGCCTGGCTTTCCTGCTCGCTGAAGATCGCCACCAGCACATTGGCCCCTGTGACTTCGCGCTTGCCGGAGCTCTGTACGTGGAAAACGGCACGCTGCAGTACCCGCTGGAAGCCCAGGGTTGGCTGGGTCTCGCGGTCCTCGTCATGAACGGGGATCAACGGCGTGGTGGAGTCGATAAACTCCTGCAGGTCATGCTTGAGTTTGTCGAGATTGGCACCACACGCACGCAGTACGGTGGCGGCAGCTTCGTTATCCAAAAGTGCCAGCAGCAGGTGCTCGACGGTCATGAATTCATGACGCTTCGAACGAGCCTCCTTGAAGGCAAGATTGAGGGTGACTTCGAGCTCGCGGTTTAACATAGCTTCACCTCATACCCAAGTGGTCGGAGTTAACCGTCCTTCTCGATTTCACAGAGTAGCGGATGCTGGCTTTCCCTGGCGTACTGGTTGACCTGCATGGCCTTTGTCTCGGCGATGTCGCGGGTAAACACTCCACATACTGCCCGTCCTTCTGTGTGAACGGCCAGCATTACCTTGGTCGCCAACTCGCGGTTCAGGTTAAAAAACACCTCGAGCACTTCGACGACGAAATCCATCGGTGTGTAGTCATCATTGAACAAAACCACCTTGTACATCGGCGGCGCCTGTAAAGCAGGCTTGGCCTCCTGAACAGCAATGCCTGCAGAACCGTCGTCGTCTTCTTGATGATCCGGGCGATCCTGATTGAATGTTAGTCGAATCTGGCTGATTGCATGCATGGAAAGAAAGGTTCGTCAGTGGTTCAAATACAGTGGTGGGGGCGGCCTGTCAGAATTTCAACTCTGACCGGCTGGTCGCCTTGACTATCGGCAAATCAGTGTTACAACCAATAGAACCCACAGTGGGTAAAAAAGGTCCGCGCAGTCAACCTTAATTTATTCGGGTTAGGACGGATAAACTGGATGATACTCCAGTGATGGAGTCTGGTGCAGAGGGATATGGGCATGGCGAGCGGTAAGGTCAAGTGGTTCAACAATGCCAAGGGTTACGGCTTCATCAACGAAGACGGCAAGACTGACGACCTATTTGCGCATTACTCCGCTATCCAAATGGATGGCTACAAGACACTAAAGGCAGGGCAATCGGTTTCCTTCGATATCATTCAGGGACCCAAAGGCTTGCATGCGGTGAATATCGGCGCTCCAGTCAGCGCCAGCACAACTAAAGAAGACGTCGCTCAAAAATCACAAAAACAACCGGCCTGATCAGCCGCCGAGCAAACGCTCAAAAAAAACCGGCCATCAACAGGCCGGTTTTTTTATACCTGCTTATAAGCTTACATATGCGAAATCAGCGCATCCCCGAACGCTGACGACGACAGCAACTTGGCACCGTCCATCACCCGATGGAAGTCATAGGTCACCGTCTTGGCCGAAATTGCGCCATTGGTGCCCTTGATGATCAGGTCGGCCGCTTCGGTCCACCCCATGTGACGCAGCATCATTTCCGCCGACAGGATCAGCGAACCCGGGTTGACCTGGTCCTTGCCGGCATACTTTGGCGCAGTACCGTGGGTGGCTTCGAACATTGCCACGGTGTCGGACAGGTTGGCGCCCGGCGCAATACCGATACCGCCCACTTCCGCCGCCAGGGCGTCGGACAGGTAGTCACCGTTAAGGTTAAGCGTAGCGATCACATCATATTCCGCCGGGCGCAGCAGGATCTGCTGGAGCATGGCGTCGGCAATGGCGTCCTTGACCACCACATTCTTGCCGGTGCGCGGGTTCTTGAATTGCATCCACGGCCCGCCATCCAGCAGGGTCGCGCCGAATTCTTCAGCCGCCACTTCGTAGGCCCATTCCTTGAAGGCACCTTCGGTGAACTTCATGATGTTGCCTTTGTGCACGATGGTCAGCGAGTCGCGATCGTTATCCACGACATACTGCAAGGCCTTGCGCGCCAGGCGCTTGGTGCCTTCCAGGGACACCGGCTTGATGCCGATCCCGCAGTTCTGGTCGAAACGGATCTTGGTAACGCCCATCTCTTCTTTCAGGAACTTGATGACCTTGATCGCTTCCGGGGAGCCGGCCTTCCACTCGATACCGGCGTAAATGTCCTCGGAGTTCTCGCGGAAGATGGTCATGTCCACATCGCCGGGCTTCTTGACCGGGCTCGGCACGCCTTCGAACCAGCGCACCGGGCGCAGACACACATAAAGGTCAAGCTGTTGGCGCAGGGCCACGTTCAGCGAACGGATGCCGCCACCGACCGGGGTGGTCAGCGGGCCTTTGATGGAAACCACGTAATCCTTGACCGCATCCAGGGTTTCCTGGGGCAGCCAGGTGTCCTGGTCGTAAACCTGAGTGGCCTTTTCGCCGGCATAAACCTCCATCCAAGAGATCTTGCGTTTGCCGCCATAAGCCTTGTTAACAGCTGCATCGACCACCTTGATCATCACCGGGCTGATGTCGACGCCAATACCGTCACCTTCAATGAAAGGGATGATCGGGTTATCAGGAACATTGAGAGAATGGTCTGCATTGACGGTGATTTTGTCGCCGACTGCCGGAACCTGAATCTTCTTGTATCCCATGCTGAACTCCATCTATGGATTAAACATCTGGCTGCGTTCGAGCCTACTCCAGATAAATGAGGACTGAAACCTCAGGCCCTGCACATTTGCGTCGAAAACAGCACATTTAGTGGCCTACAAGCTTGAAAGCAAAGGGAAAAGCGCCAATCTTGAGCACATCATACGACTTTAGGCGCAACCCGCTGCCTGCGACCTTTAGACCAATGGACGACACACCTTTTGTATGAAGGCTCGGCGTAAGCATAGCGACCTATGTATAATGCCGCCGCTGACCAAAGAGTCACGATGGCCGACAGCTCTACATTGATGCCCTCCGCCTGAAAAAGCCGGGTTGCCACAGCAGCCCACCCGCTTGACGCTCGACTGATGCAACCCAACATCACCGCGAAGAAACTTCGACATTTCGCTCATGGATGACTTTGAACGAACGCGCTTTACCCGGCGCATCTCGAGTTTCTGCGCATGCTTTCAGCAAAGAAGAGAGTTAATCCGAATATGCCCACCCGCTCGAAGATCATCTACACCTTCACCGACGAAGCACCAGCCCTCGCCACCTATTCACTGCTGCCTATCGTAGAGGCCTTCACCGCTTCCGCTGATATTGCCGTGGAAACCCGCGACATTTCCCTGGCCGCGCGCATCCTCGCAAGCTTCCCCGAGCAACTGGGCGCCAAGGCTGTGCCGGACCACCTCGCCGAACTGGGCGGCCTGGCCGTAACCCCTGAAGCCAACATCATCAAGCTGCCGAACATCAGCGCTTCGACCCCTCAGCTGCAGGCTGCCATCAAGGAACTGCAAGCTCAGGGCTTCGACCTGCCGGACTACCCGGAAACCGTAACCACCGACGCGGAAAAAGAAACCCGTGCACGTTACGACAAGGTCAAGGGCAGCGCCGTGAACCCGGTACTGCGCGAAGGCAACTCCGACCGCCGCGCACCGCTGTCGGTCAAGAACTACGCACGCAAGCACCCGCACAAAATGGGCGCCTGGGCTGCCGACTCCAAGTCCCACGTTGCCCACATGAGCAACGGCGACTTCTACGGCAGCGAGAAAGCCGTACAGATCGAAGGCGCTGATGCCGTCAAGATCGAACTGATCGCCAAAGACGGTACCGCTACCGTCCTTAAAGAAAAAACCAGCGTACAAGCTGGCGAGATCATCGACAGCGCCGTGCTGAGCAAGAAAGCCCTGCGCAGCTTCATCGCCGCCGAAATCGAAGACGCCAAGAAACAAGGCGTACTGCTGTCGGTTCACCTGAAAGCCACCATGATGAAGGTCTCCGACCCGATCATGTTCGGCCAGATCGTTGCCGAGTTCTATAAAGATGCACTGGCCAAGCACGCTGTCGTGCTGGAGCAGATCGGCTTCAACCTGAACAACGGCATCGGCGACCTGTACGCTCGCATCAAGGCCCTGCCGGCCGAGCAGCAAGCGCAGATCGAAGCTGACATCCAAGCGGTCTACGCTGCTCGCCCTTCCCTGGCGATGGTCAACTCCGACAAAGGCATCACCAACCTGCACGTGCCGAGCGACGTCATCGTCGACGCCTCGATGCCTGCGATGATCCGTGACTCCGGCAAAATGTGGGGCACCGACGGCCAGCTGCACGACACCAAGGCCGTGATCCCGGATCGCTGCTACGCCACTATCTACCAGGCGGTGATCGAAGATTGCAAGGCCCACGGCGCCTTCGACCCAACCACCATGGGCAGCGTGCCAAACGTTGGCCTGATGGCGAAGAAAGCCGAAGAGTACGGTTCCCACGACAAGACCTTCCAGATCAAGGCTGACGGCGTAGTCCGCGTCACCGACAGCAAGGGCAACCTGCTGATGGAACAGGCTGTTGAAGCCGGCGACATCTTCCGCATGTGCCAGACCAAGGACGCGCCGATCCAGGACTGGGTCAAACTGGCCGTCAACCGTGCCCGCGCCAGCAACACCCCGGCCATTTTCTGGCTGGACCCACAGCGCGCGCACGATGGCGTCGTGGTCGAGAAAGTTCAGGCTTACCTGAAAGACCACAACACCGAAAGCCTGGACATCCGCATCATGGCGCCAGTCGACGCGATGAAGTTCACCCTGGAACGCACCCGCAAGGGCCTGGACACCATCTCGGTGACCGGCAACGTATTGCGCGACTACCTGACTGACCTGTTCCCAATCATGGAACTGGGCACCAGCGCCAAGATGCTGTCGATCGTGCCACTGATGAACGGTGGCGGCCTGTTCGAAACCGGCGCCGGCGGTTCGGCTCCGAAGCACGTACAGCAACTGGTTGAAGAAAACTTCCTGCGCTGGGATTCCCTGGGCGAGTTCCTGGCCCTGGCCGCGTCTCTCGAGCATTTGGGTGTGAACTACAACAACCCGAAAGCCCTGGTGCTGTCCAAGACCCTGGACCAGGCCACCGGCCAGTTCCTCGACAACAACAAGTCGCCATCGCGCAAAGTCGGCAACATCGACAACCGCGGCAGCCACTTCTACCTGGCGCTGTACTGGGCTCAAGCCCTGGCCGCCCAGACCGAAGACACTGCACTGCAAGCGCAGTTTGGCGAACTGGCCAAGACCCTGACCGAGAACGAGGCGACCATCGTTGCCGAGCTCAACGCCGTCCAGGGCAAGCCCGTGGACATCGGTGGCTACTACGCACCGAACGCCGAGCTGACCAGCAAGGCCATGCGCCCAAGCAACACCCTCAACGCGGCGATTGCCAAGTTGAAGTAAGGTTGTAAGGATGCAAAGAAGCCCCGGCCCTGTGCCGGGGTTTCTGTTTCTGGATATCGCGCTTTTATTGAAGAAACCCAATCAAAATGTGGGAGCGGGCTTGCTCGCGAAAGCGGTGGATCAGTCAATATCTCTTTAACTGACACGCCGTATTCGCGAGCAAGCCCGCCCCCCACACTAAATGCAATCGCGCCTGAAGACAGCGTTACTCTTTGAATCGAGGCACTTTATGACCTGGCTCCCCCATATCACCGTCGCCACCATCGTCGAAGACAACGGCCGCTTCCTGATGGTCGAAGAGCTCAAGGGCGGCCGCGCCGTGCTGAACCAGCCCGCCGGCCACCTCGACCCGAATGAAACCCTGACCGAGGCCGCCGTGCGCGAAACCCTCGAAGAAACCGGCTGGGACGTCGAAGCCACCGGGATTGTCGGGATTTACCTGTACACCGCTCCCAGCAATGGCGTGACCTATCAGCGCGTGTGCTTCATCGCCAAAGCCCTGAAACACCACCCGAACTACCCGCTGGACGACGGCATCCTGCGCGCCCGCTGGCTGACTCGCGATGAATTGATGGCCCTGCGCGAAGACTGGCGCAGCGAGCTGATTATCCGCTGTATCGACGATTATCTGGCCGGCCAACGCCACAGCCTCGAATTGATCCGCCCTTCTCTTTAGCCTTGCAGACGCGAGCCTGCTAGAATCGCGTCCTTTTTAAAGACACCCGTTGAAATCCTATGCGTGATCCAGCCCCTTCTGACACACAAAAGAAGCGCGTCATCGTCGGTATGTCCGGCGGCGTGGATTCTTCCGTTTCCGCCGTTCTGCTCATGGAGCAGGGTTATGAGGTGGAAGGCCTGTTCATGAAGAACTGGGAAGAAGACGATGGAACGGAATATTGCACCGCCATGGACGACCTGGCGGATGCCCAGGCCGTCTGCGACAAAATCGGCATCAAGCTGCACACCGCCAACTTCGCCGCCGAGTACTGGGACAACGTGTTCGAGCACTTCCTGGCCGAATACAAAGCCGGCCGCACGCCGAACCCGGACATCCTGTGTAACCGCGAGATCAAGTTCAAGGCGTTCCTCGACTACGCGATGATCCTTGGCGCCGACCTGATCGCCACTGGCCACTACGTGCGCCGTCGCGACATCGATGGCCGCACCGAGCTGCTCAAGGGCCTGGACGCCAACAAGGACCAGAGCTACTTCCTGCATGCCGTCGGCGGCGAACAGATCGCCAAGACCCTGTTCCCGGTGGGCGAGCTGGAAAAGCCCGAAGTTCGTGCAATTGCCGAGAAACACGGCCTGGCCACCGCCAAGAAGAAGGATTCCACCGGGATCTGCTTTATCGGCGAGCGCCGTTTCAGCGACTTCCTCAAGCAGTACCTGCCGGCGCAACCGGGCGAGATCAAGACCACCGAAGGCGATATCATCGGCCGTCACCACGGCTTGATGTACCACACCATCGGCCAGCGCCAGGGCCTGGGCATCGGCGGCCTGAAAGACGCCGGCGAAGAGCCATGGTACGTGCTGGTCAAGGACCTGGAGCACAACGAGTTGATCGTGGGCCAGGGCAATGACCACCCATGGCTGTTCTCCCGCGCCCTGCTCGCTTCGGACATCTACTGGGTCAACCCGGTGGACCTCAGCAGACCGCGCCGCCTGACCGCCAAGGTTCGCTATCGCCAGAGCGACCAGCCCTGCACCCTGGAAAAAACCGCCACCGGCTACCGCGCCACCTTCGACGACCCGCAGCGTGCCGTAACGCCGGGCCAATCGGTAGTGTTCTACGACGGAGAGATTTGCCTGGGGGGCGGCGTGATCGAAGTTGCCGAACCCTGGAGCAGCCAGGCATGAGCCCGACTCAGGAGCAATTGACGGCACTGGGCGGCGTGTTTCTCGCTGCGGTACTGGTGGACAAGATCGCCAAGACCGGCCAGGTCACTGAGGCGGGCCTGACCTGCATGCTCGGCAGCCTGCTGATCCGCGACCCGAAGGACACCCTGGAAGTGTACGGCGGCGACGATCTGGCCCTGCGTGAAGGTTATCGCGCACTGGTCGGCGCCCTCGAGCGCGACCCGAGCACCTTGCAGCGCGAGCCACTGCGCTACGCCCTGTCGATGCTCGGCCTGGAGCGCCAATTGGCCAAGCGTGATGATTTGCTGGAAACCATCGGCAAGCGTTTGCCGCAGATTCAGTCTCAGGTCGAACATTTCGGCCCGGCCCACGAAAACGTGATCGCTGCTTGTGGCGCGCTGTATCAGGACACCCTGAGCACTTTGCGCCAGCGGATCCAGGTGCACGGCGACATGCGCAACCTGCAACAACCGAACAACGCCTCGAAAATCCGCGCCCTGCTCTTGGCCGGTATTCGTTCGGCGCGGTTGTGGCGCCAGTTGGGCGGTCATCGCTGGCAGTTGGTCATTAGCCGTCGCAAATTGCTGAAAGAGCTTTACCCGTTGATGCGCAACGAATAAGTCGCCGCAACTGATTTTTTATAGCCCCACGCGTAATACGCCGGTCAGTTGGCAACGGACCGGCGGATTTTTTCATGTATGATACGCGCCCCATTTCGTTGCCCGACTGTCCGAGAACACCCCATGCAGCTTTCTTCGCTCACTGCGGTTTCCCCTGTTGACGGCCGCTACGCCGGCAAAACCCAGGCCCTGCGCCCTATTTTCAGCGAATACGGCTTGATCCGTGCTCGTGTTCTGGTTGAAGTGCGCTGGCTCCAGCGCCTGGCCGCTCACCCTGGCATCAGCGAAGTGCCGGCGTTCTCCGCCGAAGCCAACGCGGTGCTGAACGCCCTGGCGGAAAACTTCGCTCTGGAGCACGCCGAGCGTGTCAAAGAGATCGAGCGCACCACCAACCACGACGTTAAAGCCATCGAGTACCTGCTCAAAGAGCAAGCGGCCAAGCTGCCGGAACTGGCCAAGGTCAGCGAGTTCATCCACTTTGCCTGCACCAGCGAGGACATCAACAACCTGTCCCACGCCCTGATGCTGCGCGAAGGCCGTGATGACGTCATGCTGCCACTGATGCGCCAGACTGCCGACGCTATCCGCGAGCTGGCCATCCGTTTCGCCGACGTACCAATGCTGTCGCGCACCCACGGCCAGCCGGCTTCGCCGACCACTTTGGGCAAAGAACTGGCCAACGTGGTGTACCGCCTGGAGCGCCAGATCGCTCAAGTGGCCGCCGTGCCACTGCTGGGCAAGATCAACGGCGCCGTAGGCAACTACAACGCCCACCTGTCGGCCTACCCTGAGATCGACTGGGAAGAAAACGCCCGCGCCTTCATCGAAGACGAGCTCGGCCTAGGTTTCAACCCGTACACCACGCAAATCGAACCCCACGACTACATCGCCGAGCTGTTCGACGCGATTGCGCGCTTCAACACCATCCTGATCGACTTTGATCGCGATATCTGGGGTTACATCTCCCTGGGCTACTTCAAGCAGCGCACCATTGCCGGTGAAATCGGTTCGTCGACCATGCCGCACAAGGTCAACCCGATCGACTTCGAAAACTCCGAAGGCAACCTTGGGATCGCTAACGCCCTGTTCCAGCACCTGGCCAGCAAGTTGCCGATCTCCCGCTGGCAGCGCGACCTGACCGACTCCACCGTACTGCGCAACCTCGGTGTGGGCTTTGCCCACAGCGTGATCGCGTACGAAGCCAGCCTCAAAGGCATCAGCAAACTGGAGCTCAACGCGCAGAAGATCGCCGCTGACCTGGACGCTTGCTGGGAAGTCCTGGCCGAGCCGATCCAGACCGTGATGCGCCGCTACAACATCGAAAACCCGTACGAGAAGCTCAAAGAGCTGACCCGCGGCAAGGGCATCACCTCTGAAGCGCTGCAAACTTTCATCGACGGCCTGGATATGCCAGCCGCCGCCAAGGCTGAGCTGAAACTGCTCACCCCGGCTAACTACATCGGCAACGCTGTGGCCCAAGCCAAACGCATCTGATAGAAGCTTGACCCTTTGAGACGCCCGGCAGCGCCGGGCGTTTTTATTCCCGTCTGAAAAGTGCTTTTTTTCAATAGGTTACACATGAATCCTGATATTCCTCTTCAACTTCTGGGCGGCATCACGGCACGGGAATTCCTGCGCGACTACTGGCAGAAAAAACCCCTGCTGATCCGCCAGGCCATTCCTGACTTCGAAAGCCCGATCGACGCCGACGAACTGGCCGGCCTGGCGCTGGAAGAAGAAGTCGAGTCGCGCCTGATCATCGAACACGGTGAACGTCCGTGGGAGCTGCGTCGCGGCCCGTTCGCCGAAGATGCCTTCAGCACCTTGCCCGAGCGTGAATGGACCCTGCTGGTGCAGGCCGTCGACCAGTTTGTGCCGGAAGTAGCCGAGTTGCTGGAGAACTTCCGCTTTCTGCCAAGCTGGCGCATCGACGATGTGATGATCAGTTACGCCGCCCCGGGTGGCAGCGTGGGCCCGCACTTCGACAACTACGACGTGTTCCTGCTGCAAGGTTCCGGCAAGCGCAACTGGAAGATCGGCCAGATGTGCAACTCCGAAAGCTCGCTGCTGCAGCACGCCGACCTGCGCATCCTCGCCGAATTCGAAGAAACCGCCGAATGGGTGCTGGAACCGGGCGACATGCTCTACCTGCCGCCACGCCTGGCGCACTGCGGTGTTGCCGTCGATGACTGCATGACCTACTCCGTAGGCTTCCGCGCCCCGAGCGCGGCTGAAGTGCTGACCCACTTCACCGACTTCCTCAGCCAGTACCTGACGGACGAAGAACGCTACACCGACGCCGATGCCCAGCCGGTCAGCGACCCGCACCAGATCCAGGCCGACGCCCTCGACCGCCTGAAAAGCCTGCTGGCCGAACACATGAGCGACGAGCGCATGCTGCTGACCTGGTTCGGCCAGTTCATGACCGAGCCACGTTACCCGGAACTGGTCGCCGGCCCGGAAGTGGAAGAAGAAGACCTGCTGGGCAGCCTGCAAGACGGCGCCGTGCTGATCCGCAACCCAAGCGCACGCCTGGCCTGGTCCGAAGTGGACGACGACCTGCTGCTGTTCGCCAGCGGCCAGAGCCGCCTGTTGCCGGGCAAGCTGCGGGAACTGCTGAAGCTGGTGTGCGCCGCCGACGCATTGCACATCGACAACCTCGGCCCATGGCTGGCGGACGAAGATGGCTGCGCCCTGCTGTGGGAACTGGTCAAGCAAGGAAGCCTGGGGTTTGCCGATGAATAAGATTCACGTAAGTGTCGCGGACTGGCAAAAGGATATCGCCGAGATACGGCGCATTCGTGAAGCGGTATTTATCGCTGAACAATCGGTTCCACCGGAGCTGGAATGGGATGCTGACGATGCAGGTGCCGTGCACTTCCTGGCATTCGAAGGCGACTTCCCCATCGGCACCGCCCGCCTGCTGCCTACCGGCGAGATCGGGCGCGTGTCGGTCCTCAAGGACTGGCGCGGCCTGAAGGTCGGCGACAAGTTGATGGAAGCCGTGATCGGCGAGGCTGAGAAACGCGGCCAGACCCGGCAGATCCTCAGTGCACAGGTCCATGCGGCGCCGTTTTATGAGCGCCTGGGCTTCAAGATTGTCAGCGATGAGTTCCTGGAAGTCGGGATTCCTCACGTTGATATGGTGCGCGAGGGCTGATCCGAGACCGCGCCGCACCCTTCGCGAGCAAGCCCGCTCCCACATTCGATCCAGTACATCCTTGAAATGCGGTCAAATGTGGGAGCGGGCTTGCTCGCGAAGGCGGTATCAGCAACACCTCAAAAGGCCCTGCCATCCACCGATGCCAGGGCCTTTTGCCGTCCAGGATTCAACTTGCACCCCGCCAGGCCGACAAACTGGCACTATCTAGCCTCATGACTCGCAGAGATAACGGACATGTCCCTACGCACCCTGCTCACTACTTTGCTCCTGGCCACCAGCTTCTCGGTGATGGCCGCCACCGAAGTCGTGCCCCTGAGCAACCGCACCAGCGCCGACCTGCTGCCCGTCGCGCAGAACTTTATCGGCAAGGACGGCACCGTCAGCGCCTACGGCAACCAACTGATCGTGAACGCCGAGCCAGACAAGATCCAGGGCCTGCGCGCCCTGCTCGCGCAACTGGATACGCCTTCCAAGCGCCTGCTGATCACCGTCGACACCAACGAGAACAACCAGCAGAGCAACGGCAACAACCAAACCCAGGTCATCACCTACAGCACCGAGAACCGCGACGGTGGGATCCAGCAAATTCAGGCCAGCGAAGGCGTGCCCGCGTTGATCCAGGTCGGCCAGAGCGTGCCGCTCACCACCACCCAGCCTGATGCCTACGGCCGCCCGCAGAACCAGACGCAGTATCGCAACGTGACCCAGGGCTTCTACGTCACCGCCAGCGTCACCGGAGAGACCGTTCACCTGAGCATCAGTACCAATCGTGACCGCATGAGCCAGGAACGTCCCGATGTAGTGAACGTGCAAAGTAGCGACACAACCGTCAGCGGACGCTTGGGCGAGTGGATCACCCTGGCCGGGATCAACCGCCAGACCCAGGCCGACAAAAGCACTACAACCCGCAGCTACTCTACTCAGGGGCGCGATGACCTGACATTGCGGGTCAAAGTCGACACCCTGAACTGAAGCACCAAAAACTGACTGGCGAGTCGTATTAGACTAAAGATGTAGTGCCAGAAAAAAAGCACTACAAAACATTTGACGATCCAAAAAAGCATGGGCATGATGGCCTCGCTCCCGCTAATCAGGGGCCCTGGCAAGGGCCTTCGGATCGTCGCTCAAAGCCACCCACCTGAGCCGATTCGTGTCTGTACCGCCCACAAGGTGTGTTTGACGAGGTTGCGACTGGAACGAAGTTGTCCCGAGGGACGGAAGCTAACCAGGTAACCCGGCAACACACTGATGGATCGTACAAAGGCCCACGACGCCCGAAGACTGTTCGCAGTTCGCCCTTACCTGCTCAACTCCCCCTCTCGCCACTCGTTCATCCCGTCGCCTTCCCCGCCAAGCCTGACTTGACCGCCTAAGCTTCTGGTCAGCGAGCAGCCATAACCACGCAGTGATTACGTGGCTGGCAAATGGAATTTTCCACCTAGACCTATGCGACGAGGTTTTTCCCCATGGCACTGACACGCGAACAGCAAATTGCAGCCCTTGAAAAAGACTGGGCTGAAAACCCACGCTGGAAAGGCGTGACCCGCGCTTATTCCGCTGCTGACGTCGTCCGCCTGCGTGGCTCGGTTCAACCTGAGCACACCTTTGCAAAACTCGGCGCCGAGAAGCTGTGGAAGCTGGTCACCCAGGGTGCCAAGCCGTCCTTCCGTCCCGAAAAAGATTTCGTCAACTGCATGGGTGCCCTTACTGGCGGCCAAGCGGTTCAACAGGTAAAAGCCGGTATCCAGGCGATCTACCTGTCCGGCTGGCAAGTGGCAGCGGACAACAACTCCGCTGAATCCATGTACCCCGACCAATCGCTGTACCCGGTGGACTCCGTGCCAACCGTGGTCAAGCGCATCAACAACTCGTTCCGCCGCGCCGACCAAATCCAGTGGAAAGCCGGTAAAGGCCCGGGCGACGAAGGCTACATCGATTACTTCGCACCGATCGTTGCAGACGCTGAAGCGGGTTTCGGCGGCGTACTGAACGCTTACGAGCTGATGAAGAGCATGATCGAGGCGGGTGCTGCCGGCGTTCACTTCGAAGACCAGCTTGCATCAGTGAAGAAATGCGGCCACATGGGCGGCAAGGTACTGGTTCCGACCCAGGAAGCCGTTCAGAAGCTGACCGCTGCTCGTTTGGCTGCTGACGTTGCTGGCACTCCGACCATCATCCTGGCCCGCACCGATGCCAACGCGGCAGACTTGCTGACCTCGGATTGCGACCCGTACGACCAGCCGTTCGTGACTGGCGAGCGTACCCAGGAAGGCTTCTATAAAGTGCGCGCCGGTCTCGACCAGGCGATCGCTCGCGGCCTGGCCTACGCGCCGTACGCCGACCTGATCTGGTGCGAAACTGCCAAGCCGGACCTGGACGAAGCTCGTCGCTTTGCTGAAGCGATCAAGAAGGAATACCCGGACCAACTGCTGTCCTACAACTGCTCGCCTTCTTTCAACTGGAAGAAGAACCTGGACGACGCGACCATCGCCAAGTTCCAGCGCGAACTGTCTGCCATGGGCTACAAGCACCAATTCATCACCCTGGCCGGCATTCACAACATGTGGCACAGCATGTTCAACCTGGCGCACGACTACGCCCGCAACGACATGACTGCCTACGTGAAGCTGCAGGAGCAGGAGTTCGCTGATGCTGCCAAGGGTTACACCTTTGTGGCGCACCAGCAGGAAGTGGGCACCGGCTACTTCGACGACATGACCACCGTGATCCAGGGCGGCACCTCGTCCGTGACTGCGCTGACTGGTTCGACTGAAGAAGAGCAGTTCCACTAAGCACTGAGTACACGGCCATTGCGGCCTCAAGGAAGACCTAACCGCAGTGCCGCACGATCTGACGCCCCGACTGGTTCGGGGCGTTTTTTTTGCGTCTCTGAAATGGGGTGTATATCCGTTATTTGGGTGATGGCCGCCTTATGGTTCCGCTCTTACAGCGGCTCACTTTTGAAAAGCGCAAAAGTAAGCAAAACGCTCTTGCCCCACCACTCGGCACCTCGCCTAGGCTCGGTGTGCCACTCCGGCTTTGGACCGTGGGCCGCCGTCATGGGCCATCCTTGGCCCAGGACGGCTAACCCGGCGTCCTGCCGGGTTAGCCACGCTCCAAAGCCTGCGTTCGGCCAGCGTGGTTTAACGGGGCGCCTAAGATCAAGATCAAAAGCAGATCAAGAGCACAGCGGCCTCCCGGCCGGCTTGAGTGTTGTAAATCAAAAGCTAAAGCGGGCACGGTCCAAATGTGGGAGCGGGCTTGCTCGCGAAGGTCGTTAACGATGACGCTGGCATTCTGGATGAACGCGGCGCTCTCAGGTTTTTCGCGAGCAAGCCCGCTCCCACAGAAAAGCAGATTTGTTTTCGCTCTGGTTTTTGTTTTTGCTCTTTAACACTCAAGCCGGCCGGGAGGCCGCTGTGCTCTTGCTTTTGATCTTGATCTTAGGCGCCCCGTTAACCACGATGGCCGCAAGTAGGCACGGTGGAGCGGGTAAACCGGCAGGACGCCGGTTTACCCGCGCCGGAGTGCGGGCATGCCGAGCCTAGGCGAGGCACCGAGTGGTGGGGCAAAGACCTTTTGGTTACTTTTGGCTGCGCCGGCATTCCGGGCGTTTGCCAAAAGTGACCCGCTGTAAGAGCGGAACCATAAGCCGCCGTTACCGCAGCAACGGATATGTACACAGTCCCCCACAACCAAATTTCGACCAAAACATTGATCCAGAGCGGTATCCGCGCCCCCAAAGTCAGTTAAAAGATCCGCCTTACCAACTAGCACCACCCGCACAAGTAACAGCAACTTCCTCCGTTAAACCCCGAACAGCTGTTTAAAACCCACGCAAACAATATTCATT
>NZ_AMXG01000048.1:0-7491 GCF_000313235.1 Pseudomonas sp. PAMC 26793 | reverse complement strand
CTTGCTCGCGAAGGTCGTTAACGATGACGCTGGCATTCTGGATGAACGCGGCGCTCTCAGGTTTTTCGCGAGCAAGCCCGCTCCCACAGAAAAGCAGATTTGTTTTCGCTCTGGTTTTTGTTTTTGCTCTTTAACACTCAAGCCGGCCGGGAGGCCGCTGTGCTTTTGCTTTTGCTTTTGATCTTGATCTGACTGCCCCATTCAGCCCGAGGCCGAACGCAGGTATTGCGGAGCGGGTAAACCGGCAGGACGCCGGTTTAGCCGCGCCGGGCCATGGATGGCCCGTCGCGGCGGCCCGCGGAGCAATGCCGGAGTGAGGGAACACCGAGCCTAGGCGAGGTGCCGACAGGCGGGGCAGAGCCCTTTGCTTACTTTGGGGCTTTTCCAAAGTGAGTCGCTGTAAGAGCGAAACCATAGGCGGCCGTTACCTAAATAACGGATATGTACTCACCTCAAACCAGCGCAAAACGTCAGACCCAATGATGAATAGGCCACCCAGCCTTCTCAGCATGCGCCCGCAACACCGGGTCCGGATTCACCACCTGCGGGTTCTCCACCTTCAGCAACAGCGGCAAATCATTGCGCGAATCCGAGTAGAAGTACGCCCCGTCGAGGTGCTCACCCTCCTGCTCCAGCCATTCCATCAGGCGGGTGATCTTGCCTTCGCGGTACGTCAGTACCCCCGTGGTCTTGCCGCTGTACACCCCATGAGCAACGTCCAATTCGATCCCCAACACTTCATCAATGCCGATACGAGCCGCAATCGGCTTGACCAAGTGCGTCCCCGACGCCGAGATCACTAGAATCCGGTCGCCGTTCTTGCGATGCTGGGCGATGGTCCGTGTGGCTTCGCTGTAGATCAGCGGCTCGATAACGTCTTCCACCCACGGCTCAACAAGGTGCTCGATCTCTTCCGGCGTGCGCCCGATCATCGGCTCCAGGCTGAAGTCCATGAAGTCCTCCATGGCCAGTTCACCGCGGCTGTAGGCCGCCATCAGTTCGTCGTTCTTGCGCATGAACGACTCGCCATCCACCCAGCCCAGTCGGCCCATCTGCTCGCTCCACAGGGTGGCGCAGTCGCCGTGGATCAGGGTGTCGTCCAGATCAAAAATTACCAAAGCCATCAGTCACGCTCTCTCAAATAAATCGTGCGTCAGGCTACTTCACACAACGCACTTGGGTCGATGGAAAGTGCCAATCGCTGACCGTCCGGGTGCAAATCGTCGGCCGAACGGTTGAGTACATCGACCACCAGTTCCACCCCACGGGCTTCGATGCGGTAGCGAATCACATTGCCCAACAGGCTGTGGCTGCGCACCAGCGCGTCCAGTTCGCCGCTGCGGCTGAGCTCGATGGCTTCCGGGCGAATGGCGATGCGCCCGGTGATCGGGCGCTGCAACAGTTTGCTGGCCTTGTCGGCGTCCAGCAGGTTGTAGTTGCCGATAAACCCGGCGGCGAACACATCCACCGGCGCGGTGTAGAGAGTCTCGGCATCGCCGCTCTGCACGATCTTGCCCTGGTTCATCAGGAAGATCCGGTCGGACATGGTCAGGGCTTCTTCCTGGTCATGGGTCACGAAGATGGTGGTCAGGCTCAGCTCGCGCTGGATCTGGCGAATCTGTTCGCGCAGGTGCTTGCGAATCCGTGCGTCGAGGGCCGACAGCGGTTCATCCAGCAGCAACAGGCGCGGGCGCGTCACCAGCGAGCGGGCGAGGGCCACGCGCTGGCACTGGCCGCCGGACATCTGGTGCGGGTAACGGCCGGCGAGTTCCTTGAGTTCCACCAGTTGCAGCACTTCCTGCACGCGTTTGTGGCTGTCGTCGGCATTGACCTTCTGCATGCGCAGGCCGAAGGCGACGTTCTGTTCCACGGTCATGTTGGGGAACAGCGCGTAGCTCTGGAACACCATGCCGATATGGCGTTTCTGCGGGCTCAGCGGAACGATGTCCTGGCCGTCCAGCAGGATTTTCCCGCTGTCTACCGAGGTCAGGCCGGCGATGCAGCGCAGCAGGGTCGACTTGCCGCAGCCCGACGGGCCGAGCAGGGTGACGAATTCGCCCTTGGCGATTTCGCAGTTGATGTCACTGAAGACCGGCGTGCCGGCGTAGCCTTTTTGCAGGTGTTGGACGCTGACGAAGCTCATTGGCTTTTGTCCTTGTTCAAGATGTTGGCGGCCCAGGTCAGCACCAGCACAAAGAAGAAATAGGAGATCACCAGGGCACTGGTGAAGTGGCCGCTGCTGTTACGCATGTTGTTGAGGTACACCTGCAAGGTTTCGTAGCGGGTGCCCACGAGGATGTTGGCGAACACGAACTCGCCGAACAGGAACGAGAACGACAGCAGCAACGCCACCATCAAGCCCTTGCGCAGGTTGGGCAGTACCACCAGGAACGCGGCCTGGAAGGTGCTGGCGCCGAGCAGTTGGGCGGCGTCCATCAGGTCCCGCAGGTTGATCGCTTGCAGGTTGTTGGTGATCGCCCGGTACATGAACGGCAGCGCCACGGTGAAGTAGCAACCGATCAGGATCCACGGTGTACCCACCATCGCAAACGGCCCCGAGCCGTAGAGCTGCAACAGCCCCACCGACGACACCACCGGCGGCACCGCGAAGGGCAGCAGGATCAGGATGTTCATCAGCGCGTCGAGTTTCGGAAAGTGGTAATGCACCACAAACAGCAGCGGCAGGATCAGCACCACCGACAAGATCAGCGCGCCGACGCACACCAGCAATGACTGGCCGAAGGCATTCAGGAAGCGCGGGTCACTCCACAGCTGGAGGTACCACTTGAAGGTAAAGCCGGACGGCAGGATGGTTGCCGACCAACTGCTGGCGATGGAGTAGACCAGGGTGCCGAGCAACGGCAGCACCAGGATCGCGAACAACAGGTACACCACTACGCGGTGGTAGAGGGCGGCCGAGCCAGGTTCAGCGCGAGACATGGTAGCTCCTCTTGAGCAGCAGTTGATGGACCACGGTCACCACGGTCATCAGCGCCACCAGCACCACGGCCAGGGCGCTGGCCATATTCGGGTCCAGGGAGATGTCGCCGGAGACCATCGCCGCGATGCGGATCGGCAGCACGTTGAAGTTGCCGGTGGTCAGCGCGTACACCGTGGCGTAGGCGCCGAGGGCGTTGGCCAGCAGGATCACGAAGGTGCCCAGCAGCGCAGGGGTCAGCACCGGCAGACCGATATGCCGCCAATACTGCCAACCGTCCGCGCCCAGCAATGAAGCAGATTCGCGCCAGTCTTCACGCAACGCGTCAAAGGCCGGGTAGAGCAGCAGCACGCCGAGGGGAATCTGGAAGTAGGTATAAAGGATGATCAGGCCGGTCTTGGAGTACAGGTTGAAGTCCTGAATGATCCCGGCCTGCTTGAGCATGATGGTGATGCTGCCGTTGAACCCCAGCAGGATGATGAACGCGAAGGCCAGGGGCACGCCGGCGAAGTTGCTGGTCATGTTGGCGAACGCGGTCACGAAATTGCGCAGCCGCCCGTCCACCCGGCGCAGCGAGTAGCTGCCCAGCACGGCGATGATGATCCCGAATACGCTGGAGTAGAAACTGATTTCCAGGCTGTACTGAATCGCCTGCATATAGAACTTCGAACTGAAGATCTTGCTGAAGTTGGCCAGGCCCCAGCCGAACTCTTCTGACTGGACGCTGCTGATCATCACCCACACCAGCGGGGCGATCTCGAACACGATAAAGAAGATGGCGAAGGGTACCAGGCACAAGGCGGCCAGCCATTTGCCGCGGATCACTGAATTCACTTCAACAGCTCCCGGCATACAGGTTTGTCGTGGGGTACACCCAGCAGCTCGCAGACGGTGCCGCACAGCTCGGTTTGCTTGGGTGTGGCATGGGTGTCGAGGCTGAAGGCATCACCCAGCACAAACAGCGGCACTTCCCGTTCTTCCGGCAGCAGGCCGTTGTGGGAACGGTCGTTATTCATGCCGTGGTCGGCGGTCACCAGCACCTGGTAACCTGCGTCGAGCCAGCCTTGCAGGTAGTCGGCAAGGATGATGTCGGCCGAGCGTGCGCTGTTGCGGTATTGCGGGGTGTCGAGGCCGTGCTTGTGGCCGGCATCGTCGATGTTCATCGGGTGCACCACCAGGAAATTCGGCGCGTGTCTGAGGCGCAGGCTTTCGGCGTCGGCAAACAGGTGCGAGTCCGGGTAATGGTCATTCCAGTAGAAATGCCCGTGCTGGATCGCCAGGGCCGGGTCGCTGGTATGACGATCCCGGGCGGCGATGAACGGGGAGCGGTTATACAACTCGCTTACCCAGTGATAAGCCGCCGCCGCGGTGGATAAACCGGCGTCGGTGGCGTAATGGAAAATGCTGCGCTGGTTGGACAGGCGCGAGACGTTGTTGTGGACGATGCCGCTCTCGATCGGCGGGACGCCGGTGAGGATGCATTCGTACAGAGGCCGCGACAGGGCCGGCAGTTCACATTCCAGTTTGTACAGTGCTGCGCGTCCTGCGCCGATATAGGCCTGCAAGTGCCCCATGGCGTGTCGGGCAACCTCGTAATTCAGGCCGTCGAGCACGACAAGGATGACGTTGTGCTTCA
This sequence comes from Pseudomonas sp. PAMC 26793, assembly GCF_000313235.1. Lineage (NCBI taxonomy): Bacteria > Pseudomonadati > Pseudomonadota > Gammaproteobacteria > Pseudomonadales > Pseudomonadaceae > Pseudomonas > Pseudomonas sp. PAMC 26793. Next base: position 2,917 of record NZ_AMXG01000048.1, on the reverse strand, counting down.
TAGGGGCTGGGGCTCCGCAACAAATAGGCTCGACTCGGTTTTTCGGTTGGAACCGGATCAAATGTGGGAGCTGGCTTGCCTGCGATAGCGGTGTGTCAGTCGACAATACTGCTGAATGTCATACCGCTATCGCAGGCAAGTCAGCTCCCACACTGACCGCGTTCCACTTAAATGGGCGTGTTAAGCCTTATTGCATATTGATGATGACTTCTTCCTGCCACTTCTGCGGCAGTGCCTTGGAGGTCTTCTCCCAAGCGTCGGCGTCTTTGATCGGCGTTACTTTCTTGTACTGCTCGTTAGGCAGCAGCTTGGCCTGTACGTCGGCTGGCAAGGTCAGGTGTTCGGCACGAATCGGCCGCGCGTTGCCACGGGCCAGGTTGGTCTGGCCGGCATCGCTGAAGATGTATTCGCGGGTCAGCTTGGCGGCGTTCGGGTGCTTGGCGTATTTGTTGATGATGGTGGTGTAGCCGGAAATCACCGAGCCGTCCGACGGAATCAGCACCACGTAGTCATCCGGGTTGGCCATCTTGGCCTTGTAGCTCAGGCCGTTGAAGTCCCAGACCACGCCCACTTCCACTTCGCCTTTTTCCATGGTCGCGATGGTCGGGTTGGCCAGCGACAGGCGGCCTTGCTTGGCGATGTCGGCGAACATCAGCAGCGCAGGCTGGATGTTCTTTTCATCACCACCGTTGGCCAGTGCGGCGGCGAGTACGCCGTTGGCAGCCTGGGCGGCGGTGCTCACGTCACCGATGGACACCTTGTATTTGCCGGTCTTCAGGTCAGCCCAGCTTTTTGGGGCTTCGGAGCCGTGCAGCAGCTTTTTGTTGACGATAAACGCGATGGTGCCGGTGTAGGCCAGGGCCCAGTTACCGTCTTTGTCTTTCGCCCAATCCGGGACTTGTGCCCAGGTGGTTGGCTTGTACGGTTGGGTAACGCCCTGTTTCACCGCGATGGGGCCGAAGGCTGCACCGACGTCGCCGATGTCGGCGCTGGCGTTGTCTTTTTCTGCCGCAAACTTGGCGACTTCCTGGGCCGAGCTCATGTCGGTGTCGATGTGCTTGAGGCCATAGATCTTGGCCAGGTCGTCCCAGGTGCCTTTCCAGTTGGCCCAGTCATCGGGCATGCCGACGCTGTTGACCGCGCCTTCCGCTTTCGCGGCGGCTTCGAGGGTTTTTAGATCGGTATCAGCAGCCATGGCGGCGGTGCACATGGCAATGGTCGAGCCTAACAGTGATGCCAGGAAAAGCTGTTTCATCCGAAGCTCCTTTGGGCGTTTTCAACGCTGCGTTTTTATCGACGTTTGCGGTGGTGTTGGTCTAGGTCAGCAATACACGAGCCAATTTAGGCGCGCCGGATGACAGTTTCATGTCGATGTCGTTTTTTGTTGGCCTGGACGAGGGGTTGCCGGGTAAGCGTAGACCATGCCAAACCGCCCGGAAGCCTTGGACTTGGCCGATGTATTGCAGGTCTTGTGGCAGAAGGTCGCGAGGCGCTGTCATCTGTCGGTCATGTGCAATGCCTAGGCTTGCACGCAATAGCAGAGGCGCGTTTAAAGGGCGTTTTGTGCACCTGAATAGTGCTGGTCTAGTCCAGATAGGTAACGTTGATGCGTGATGAGGCAATCAAGGCGGTGACAACCATTGGCCTGGCGCTGCAAGAGCAGATCGACCATGGCTTGTTGGCGCCTGCCAGTAAGCTGCCGGCCGAGCGCAAGCTGAGCGAGTTGTTTGGTACCACCCGGATTACGGTGCGGGAAGCCTTGTTACAACTTGAGGCCCAAGGGCAGATTTATCGCGAGGAGCGGCGGGGGTGGTTTGTGTCGCCGCCCAGGCTTGCCTACAACTTGATGCAGCGCAGCCATTTTCACGCGATGGTGAGTGCGCAGGGGCGGGTGCCGTCGACCGAGGTGATTTCGGCGCGGTTGCAGCCGGCTTCGGCGGCGGTGTGTGCGTGGTTGCAGTTGCCGGCGTTGTCCAGTGTGATTCAGATTTGCCGGGGGCGCAGGATTGATGGGCGGTTGGTGTTGTATGTGGAGCACTATTTGAACCCGCAGTATTTTCCGGGGATTCTGGAGTGTGATTTGAATCAGTCGATTACGGAGTTGTATGCGCGGGTGTATGACTTGCACTACGGGCGGGTTCGGTTTGAGATTGTGCCGACTTCATTGCAGGTTGAGGCGGCTGCGGCGTTGAGGGTGTCGGTGGGGAGTCCGGGGTTGCGGATTGCCCGGGTTAATTATGATCAGCATGAGCGGTTGATTGATTGTGATCTGGAGTTTTGGCGGCATGATGCGATTCATGTGGGGGTGGATGTGGTTTGACGGGGTGACGCGGGATGTGTTGATGGTTTGACCGTGTACATATCCGTTGCTGCGGTAACGGCCACTTATGGTTCCGCTCTTACAGCGGGTCACTTTTGGCAAACGCCCCAAAAGTAACCAAAAGGTCTTTGCCCCACCACTCGGTGCCTCGCCCAGGCTCGGCATGCCCGCACTCCGGCCCGGTTCCGCGGGCCGCCGCGACGGGCCATCCATGGCCCGGCGCGGCTAAATCGGCATCCCTGCCGATTTACCCGCTCCACCGTGCCTACTTGCGGCCATCGTGGTTGACGGGGCCCGAAGATCAAAATCAAAAGCAGATCAAAAGCAGAGCACAGCGGCCTCCCGGCCGGCTTGAGTGTTAAAAGAAGATCAAAAGCCAGAGCGAAAACAGAGCTGCTTTTCTGTGGGAGCTGGCTTGCCTGCGATGCAGACACCTCGGTGCATCAGGTGTACCCAGTTGATGCTATCGCAGGCAAGCCAGCTCCCACATTTGACCGTGCCCGCTTTAGATTTTGATTTTGCTCTTCAGCACTCAAGTCGGCCGGTAGGCCGCTGTGCTCTTGCTTTTGATCTTGATCTTGATCTTAGGCGCCCCGT
>NZ_AMXG01000047.1:0-13630 GCF_000313235.1 Pseudomonas sp. PAMC 26793 | reverse complement strand
AACGGGGCCAGCAGATCAAGATCAAAAGCAAGAGCACAGCGGCCTCCCGGCCGGCTTGAGTGTTAAAAGCAAAGGCAAGATCCAGAGCGAAAGCCAAATCTGAAGCGGATGCAGCTCTGCTTTTCTGTGGGAGCTGGCTTGCCTGCGATGCAGACACCTCGGTGCATCAGGTACACCCAGTTGATGCTATCGCAGGCAAGCCAGCTCCCACATTTGACCGTGCCCGCTTTAGCTTTTGATTTTGCTCTTCAACACTCAAGCCGGCCGGGAGGCCGCTGTGCTCTTGCTTTTGATCTTGATCTTAGGCGCCCCGTTAAACCACGCTGGCCGAACGCAGGCTTTGGAGCGTGGGTAACCCGGCAGGACGCCGGGTTAGCCGTCCTGGGCCAGGGATGGCCCATGACGGCGGCCCACGGTCCAAAGCCGGAGTGAGGGCACTCCGAGCCTAGGCGAGGAGCCGAGTGGTGGGGCAAGAGCGTTTTGCTTACTTTTGCGCTTTTCAAAAGTGAGCCGCTGTAAGAGCGGAACCCTAAGCGGCCGTTACCTAAATAACGGATATACCCTCAATCCCCCGCATTGGCATACAAATAATCCGTCGCCAACGAAGCCAACGTCCGAACCCCGACCACCAACGCCGACTCATCCACAAAGAACCCCGGATTATGATTCGGCGCCGCCTTGCTCATATCCTGATCCCTCGGCGTCACCCCCAGAAACACAAACAACCCCGGCGCTTCCTTGGCATAAAACGAGAAGTCTTCAGCCCCACCCACTAACGGGGCGTTGACCACATCCCCCTTCGCCGCCCAACGCAAACTCGGCAGCATCTTCTCGGTCAGCGCCGGGTTGTTGATGGTCGGATCATACTTCTCAATAATCGTCACCTCAGCCTTCGCCCCACCACTCTCGGCAATCTTCTCGACGGTCTGCCGCACATCCGCATGCAGCTTCTGGCGAATGCCATAGTCGTAAGAGCGAATGGTCCCACTCATGTCCACCGACTCAGGAATGATGTTGTACCGCGTCCCCCCGTTGATGGTGCCAATACTCACCACCGACGGAAACGAAGAAATATCCGTACGCCGGCTCACCACCGTCTGCAACCCAACGATGGCCTGCGCCCCGACAGTAATCGGATCAATCCCATCCCACGGTCGCCCCGCATGGGTCTGCTTGCCCAGGATCTTGATCCGCAGGTCATCCGAACTCGCCAGGGTAGGCCCCGGCCGATAGGCAATCTGCCCCGCAGGCACACCGGCCCACACGTGCAGCCCAAACACCGCATCCGGCTTGGGCGATTTCATCACCCCTTCCTGCACCATCATCTTCGCGCCCCAGGTGTTCTTGCCATCGGGGATAAAGTCGCTCGGGCCTTCTTCAGCCGGCTGGAAATAAAACACCACGGTGCCCGGCAGACGATCGCGCATGCCCGTCAGGATTTTCGCTGTACTCAGCAGGATGGCGGTGTGGGCGTCGTGGCCGCAGGCGTGCATCACGTCGACTTCTTTATCGAGGTACACCCCCTTGGCCTTCGAGGCGAAGGGCAGGTCGGACACTTCCTTGACCGGCAGCGCATCCATGTCGGCGCGCAGGGCAACGGTAGGGCCGGGCAGGGCGCCCTTGAGGATCGCGACCACGCCAGTGCGGGCGACGCCGGTCTTGACCTCAAGCCCCATCTCCCGCAATTGCTTGGCCACCAGCTCCGCGGTGCGCTTTTCGGTGTTGCCCAGTTCAGGGTGGGCGTGGAGGTCGCGCCGGGTTTCCAGCAAGGCCGGTTCCAGCACTTTCGCCTGGGCGGCGATTTCTTCGCGGGCACTGTCCTGGCCGCTGCTGGCGGCGATGACCGCACTGCTGGCGACACCGCACAGCAGGCCGAATACCCATTGGTGTGTAAGACCGGTCAAACGCATAAGGACTCTCCATGATTATTGTTGTTGATCCTGACGTCGTCCGGGCCGCGCTTATTCTTTCTCCTGCACGCCTCCCGCCGCTGTCACTACTTGCACGCTCAAGCGCGGGGTGGCCAGGTCCAGCCCGGCTTCATCGAGGTGACGCTTGAGCGACAAGTTGAACGCCCGCGAAACCTCCCACTGCTTGATCGGCGCGGTCTTGAAGCGGGCGCGAAGAATCGCACTGCCGGACTCGAAACTTTCTACGCCCTGAATCTCCAGCGGCGACCAGATATTGCGCCGTTGCAACGGGTCGTTGCGCATCTTCTGCCCGACGTCGCGCATCAGCTTGATGGCGTCGTCGATTTCCATGTTGTAGGGAATCGCCACCCGGAAGATCGCGTAGCCGAATTCCCGGGAGTAGTTCTTGATGCTTTTGATCTCACTGAACGGGATGGTGTGCACGATCCCGTCGATGTCCCGCAGGCGCACGGTACGGATGGTCAAGCCTTCGACCGTACCCAGGTGGCCGCCGACATCCACGTAGTCATCAATCGCCAGGGAGTCTTCGATAATGATGAACAGGCCGGTGATCAAGTCCGCCACCAGCGACTGCGCACCAAAACCGATGGCCAGGCCGATCACGCCGGCACCCGCCAGCAGCGGCGTGACGTTCATGCCCATGTTCGCCAGGGCGACGATGGCGGCAATGATGAAGATGGTCACGAACAGCACGTTGCGGATCAACGGCATCATCGTCTGCGCACGCGCATTGGCCAGGCCTTTGCGCGAGCGGGTGAGGGCGTGGTGGATCGCGGTGTCGCTGAGGATCCAGATCAGCCAGGCGAACAGCAACGTGCCGGCAAGGCCGAACAGCTTGACGCTGATTTCATGGCCATCGCCTTCGGTAAAGCGGATCAGCGACAGGCCCCAGACCCGCAGGCCCAGTTCGATAAACACCAGCCACACCACGAGGTGGGCGAGGGTGTAGACGAAGCTTTTCAGGCGGTCGGAGTACAGCGCATGGCGTTTGTGCCCACGCTGGGGCTTGAGGGAGTGGCGGCGCACCAGGCCGTTGATCACCATGCACAACACCAGCAACACCGTGCACAACAACGACTGGCGCAGGGCGGTGCTGGTGTCGCCGGCGGAGACGAAGGTGGCGAACAGCGAGATGCCCACCAGCAGCAACGCCGGCAGGTACCAGAAGGTGCCGACGATCTCGATGGTGTCGCTCAGGGCGCGGCGGGTCAGGCGGCGGGACAGCGGCTGGTTGCGGATCAGGTGCGCAATGGGCCGGCGGAAACGCAGGATGAACACGCCAGTGGACAGCGCGGCCATGACATTGGCGATGGTTGCGGCGACATGGGACAAGTGTTGGCCCAGGCTCTCGGCCAGGCGCGGATCGCTGACGGCCTCGCCAAAGGCGGCAAAGCTGCCGATCAGCCACAGCGGCCGGAAGGCCTGGTGGCGCAGGATGTACAGCGCGCGGTGGCGGTGCGGGCCGTCCAGCACGGAAAACGCGACCACGCAGATCGCCGAGAAGCAGGTGCCCACTACCAGCGCGTAGGCCAACACCATCGCCAGGGATTTGCCGAGGGACGAGGGCAGTGCGTAACTCATGTAGACGGTGATCACCAGCGCGATCAGCCATGGTCCGAGCTTGCGCAGGGCGAAGCGCAACAGGTCCCAGGTCTTGGGGTGTTGGGGCAGTTCTTGGGTCAGGCCGAAGCGCTCGCGCACCCGATGGCTGAGCCAGATCAGCACGGCGGCCAGCAGGCTCCAGAGCATCAGGATCATGGCAAAGGCAAAGATGATCGGCAGCCATTCACTGGCCGGCAGCATCAGTGCGGTGAGCTCGTCCTTGGCCTGGTCGAGCTCGCTGGACCAGCGATTGATCGGGCTGTCGGCGCCGGAGAACTGTTGCTCCAGGCTCGACAAGGTGCCGCCGATCAAACCGAGCACACCCAGTTCGGCGGCGGGCTGGGCCTTTTGTGTGGTTTCCCGGAGTTTTTTCAGGTCGCTCAGCAGCTTGGTGCGCTGCTGGTCGTTCTCCAGGGTCTTGATCACCTCGTCCAGGGACTGGCCCAACGGGACGTCGGCTTGCGGCTGGGTTTTGGTGTTGCTGCCCAGCAGCCCCGGCAGGCCCACGGCGTGGGCAGGCGCCATGGGCAGCAGGGTCAGCAGGCAGATAAGCAGGCAACAGGGCAGGGCAAACAAACGGGCAAGCACGAGGCGGTCAACCTTAAAAACGACGAATTGGCCGAGTGTACGAGGCCGTCCTGTGCAATGCGAGTGAGATTGTCATTCCGCGAGTTTGGCGAGGATCTTGTAAACCACGGTGCCGAGGATCAGCAGCATGCCGATCCACATGCCGAACACACCGATGGCTTTGTCGCGGAAGTTGAAGCCGATGGCCAGGAGGATCATGCCGGTCAGGATGGGGATGAGCATGGAGTGGAAGGCGGACAGGGTGATCATGGTGCGACGGCCTTGTCGGATGGGAATAGGTACAAGTCTAGGTCGATTTTGCCCAGTGCGAGTTGATCAGTGTCAGAAGCGCTACAAATCCCGGTTAATTTCTACACTCGATGGCTTTTTTTCGATTGGCCACGGTCAACATCCCTCAGGAACCTTAAACCCAGGAGCATTCATCCATGAGCACACCCAAGGCACTGTTGATTCTGCACGGCAAGCAAGCCCTCAACGAAGAGGTGCGGGCAGCGGTGCAGGGCAAGCGCGAGCAGGGTTGGGAGTTGGCCGTGCGGGTGACATGGGAGGGCGGCGATGCCCAGCGATTTGTCGATCAGGCCCTGGCCGATGGCTACACGCGGCTGATTGCCGGCGGCGGTGACGGCACGCTGCGGGATGTGGCCGAGGCCATGGCCCGGGCCAAGACCGAGGCCAGCCTGGTGCTGATGCCCCTCGGCACCGCCAATGACTTTGCCCGCGCCGCCGGTGTGCCGCTGGAGCCTGAGCAGGCGTTGGACCTGCTGGACGCGCCGGCCCGTGCCATCGACCTGGGCGAGGTGGGGGGGCAGATCTTCCTTAATATGGCCACCGGCGGATTTGGCAGCCAGGTCACCGCCAACACCTCTGAAGACCTGAAGAAAGTCCTCGGCGGCGCAGCCTATCTGTTTACCGGCCTGTCACGCTTCAGCGAGTTGCGTGCGGCCTACGGTGAATTGCAGGGCCCCGACTTTCATTGGCGCGGCGAGCTACTGGCCTTGGGCATCGGCAACGGGCGCCAGGCTGGCGGCGGGCATGTGCTGTGTCCCGATGCCCTGGCCGATGATGGTTTGCTGGATATCAGCATTCTGCCGGCGCCCCAGGAAGTGGTCGGCACCCTGCGTAGCCTGATGACGGACGGTTGGGGCCTGGACAATATGTTTGTGCGGGCGCGTTTGCCCTGGGTCGAAATCAAGGTCGCCGAAGGGCTGGCGATCAATCTGGACGGCGAGCCGCTGCAGGGCGATGACTTGCTCTTTTCGGCCTTGCCCCAGGCGCTGCGGGTGCATTTGCCGGCGGATTCGCCGTTGCTGACTAATCGTCCAGGCTGATGATCTGTTCGCGCACCGCGAACAACACCAGGCCCGCCACATCAAAAATCTGCAGGCGCTTCATGATCTGCGAACGGTGGGCTTCCACGGTCTTGATGCTCAAACCCAGGCCATGGGCGATTTCCCGGGTGGACTTGCCGCGCACGATCAAACGCAGGATTTCCAGCTGGCGTGCCGTCAGGTTATGGCTGTTGGGAGGCGGGTTGGCCTGGGCCTGATTGCGGATCAGCGCCTGGTTGATCACCGTGTGGGCGATGGCCGGGCTCAGGTAGCGTTCGTTGTTGCGCAAGGCCAGCAGCGCGTGCTCCAGCTCGTTGGCCGTGGTGTCCTTGAGCAGGTAGCCATGGGCGCCGGATTCCAGGGCGCACATGATCAGTTCCGGGTCGGTGTGCATCGACAGGATCAGCACTTTGCTCTTCGGGTAGGCGCCCTTGAGTTCCTTGAGCGCGTCGAGCCCGCCCGTGTGTTTCATCGACAGGTCGAGCAGCACGATGTCGGGTTGCAGCGCGTCGAAGCGCTCCAGCAACTGGGCGCCATCGCTCGCTTCGCCGATCACCGCGTAGCCGGGAATATCCATGACCAGCGCACGCACGCCGGCCCTGATCAGGGAGTGGTCATCCACCAGGAGTAAGTTGCACGTCACTCTAGAACCTTATGGGGGTTGGCCCGTTCGAGGGCGCGGGGCGCCCAGGGGAAAAGCGCTTCAATCCTTGTGCCAAAGCCTGGCCGGCTATTGACAGACAATGTGCCGCCCAGTTGATCAATCCGCTCGGACATGCCAGCCATGCCCCGTTGACCTTCCTGGGCGGGGTTGATGGCGGGCGAAAAGCCCAGGCCGTCATCGCTGATAAACAGTGACAGGCCTTCCGGCAGGCGTTGCAGGCGCACCAGCAGGTTGCGTGCCTGGGCATGGCGCAACATGTTGGTGACGGCTTCCTGGGTAACGCGAAAGGCGGCAACGGCCATTTCTTCCGGGATGCCGGTCAGCCGTTGATGGCATTCCAGGCTCCAGTTTACCTGGGTGTTTTCCAGGGTCTTGAGCAGGTGCGCCCGCAGGCTCGCCTCCAGCCCCAGGCTCGCCAACTGACGAGGATTGAGGATGGCCGACACGTCCTGCACCTTGGCCAGGGTTTCGTTCAGGGTGTTGCACAGCACTGCGCAATAGCCTTGCAGGTCTTCCGGCAGGCGGCGTTTGAGCCATTCACTTTGCAGCTTGGCTGCGGTCAACAGTTGGCCGATATCGTCGTGCAATTCACGGCTCAGGCGATGACGCTCGTTTTCCTGGACCTGCAACAGACGTTCGGCCAGTTCCTGGGGCTGGAACTTGATGGACTTGCGTGAGCGCCACTGTTGCAGGCCCACCACCAACAGGGTAGCCAGGTTCAATAACAACAGGGCTAAAGGAAGCTCGGCCGAGCGTGCATAAGCCCACAGGCTAAGCAGGCACGAACACAGGCACAGCGCGAGGGTCATCCTGCGTGCATTGCTTCGGGACACGGACCTTGCGATGAGTGACTTCAGGCTGGCGTACATAGGAGGCGCATTTCACGTTTATATGCATCATGAAGTTGAGTCACTTCGAGCGGGGCATGGTACCACCACTATTACCGTTGGTCGCCTGGGGACGAGCTTGATGAGGCGTATTAGTCACGGCTGCGCCTCGGGAGGTAGTCCCGGATTTCAAAGAGTGGGGGAGTTGTATCATTGAAGTTGTTTTGTATCGGTATTGTCGTTAGTGGCTTATTGATATTTTTCGGCTAACGACTACGTCATTTGTGATCAGTTGTGGCTGTCGTTTTTGGATAAGTCCGTGATTGATTGCGACATTTTTGCCGAATAAATGCGAAGAGGACTCAAAAGGCGTAGGGCATGCGCTGCTGTTTTGTGTAGCCAAAGTCGCTTTGCGGGATGTGTTGGACGACAGTGGCAATCAACACGGTTTGTTCGGTTTCATCCAGGCTGAGTTTGCCGGTTTTGGTGTCGATCAACTCCAGCTGCCAGGCCAGCAAGGTGAGACAGTTGTGCAATGCATCAAGTGCTTCATCATGTAACTGCAAAGGGCTGGCGGCATTGCTGATCAGGTACTGGATATGCCGTGAAAACTCGCTGATCGCCCGCAGGGCCAGGGCTTCTGACTTTTCCGAGAGCTTGATCAGGCTGGCTTTCATGCAGTCGATGGCGTCGCTGTCGTTGCGGATCAAATGCAGGTGGCTCAAGCATTCTTCAGACTTGGCCAGCAACATCTCCGCTTCGAGCAGGAACTCGGGAAGTGCAAGTTGCCACTCTTTGCCGTCGTTCATCATGCAAGTCTCCATAACATACCGTCGGATGATGAGATGTCGTACCGGGTGAATGGCGTAAAACTACCGCTGAAATATGACGAAGATCTGTAGGTCGGATCCGACTTTTCAGTAGGACATTTATTTGAATAACGATCAGGCTCGTCCGGGCCTCCCATAATATTCAGGGTTGTTCGCACAACTTCTTCGGTTGCCAAGACGTAAGTCTCTGGACGACCCCTCGGCCGCGGGCTTGCGATAGCAAACAAAAGCCTGACTCCATTCATGCAATGAGAATGGCGTCACATTAATGGCTATTAGATATCGCGAATATCAGGTTGGTCCTGATTGTGGATAGGGGAATCCCTTACATAGGGGAACCTCACGCTGACTTTACGGTCACGCGGCGGCGGTGATGGCGTTATGGTGAAGCTGGCTCAGTAAAGCATGATGTCAGTGTGACATCAACGGATTTGCATGGCATTTTAGTGGGGGGTCAAGGTCCGGCGTTTGCCGCCGATAACCCTCTTCAGTGACCAGCACTATCCATCCGCTAAACCCAGGAGTCTTTAATGGCCGGCATTCTCGACACGGTAGATCAACGCACACAATTGGTGGGTGAGAATCGCCTGGAGATCCTCATGTTTCGCCTGGCCGGGCGGCAGCTGTTCGCGATCAACGTGTTCAAGGTGCAGGAAGTGCTGCAATTGCCCAAGTTGACCCTGATGCCCCAGCGCCATCCGTTTGTCTGCGGCGTGGTCAACCTGCGCGGCCAGACATTGCCGGTCATCGACCTGTCCCAGGCGATTGGCATGCGTCCGCTGATTCCGGGGCCCAACAGCACTATTATCGTCACCGAGTACAACCGCTCGGTGCAGGCATTCCTGGTGGGCGGTGTCGACCGCATCGTCAACATGAACTGGGAGGCAATCCTGCCACCCCCGGCGAGTGCCGGGCGCCAGCATTACCTGACGGCCATCAGCAAGGTCGACGACCAGTTGGTGGAAATCATCGACGTGGAAAAAGTCCTCGCCGAAATCGTGCCCTACAACGCCAAGGTTTCCCGCGAGAAACTCGAAGACCCGGTACTGGAGCGCGCCCGTGGCCGCGAAGTGCTGCTGGTGGATGACTCCAACGTCGCCCTCTCGCAACTGCGTGACACCCTCGGCCAACTGGGGGTGAAGATGCACATCGCCAGCGATGGCCTCAAGGCCCTGAACATGCTCAAGGGTTGGGCCGACAGCGGCCAGGTGATGACCGACAAGCTGTTGATGATCTTCACCGACGCCGAAATGCCCGAGATGGACGGCTATCGCCTGACCACCGAGATTCGCAACGACCCGCGCCTGCGTGGCCTGTACGTGGTGTTGCACACGTCGCTGTCCGGCAGCTTCAACGATTCGATGGTGAAGAAGGTCGGTTGCGACAACTTCCTCTCCAAGTTCCAGCCCGACAAGTTGGTGGACGTGGTGCGTCAGCGCCTGATGCTGGACGAAGTACCGGCTTGAGCTTAGGGTGACGGCTTTACCCCTCAGGAATGCAGGCCCATGCTTCGTCTCAGCGCGTTGTACCGATACCCCTTGAAGTCCGGCAAGGGTGAAACCTTGCAGCAGATTGGCCTGGACACACTCGGGCTCGACGGGGATCGACGCTGGATGTTGGTGGACGAGGCCAGCGGGCGGTTCCTGACCCAGCGCGCCGTGGCCAAAATGAGCCAGCTGTCGGCGCTGTGGAATAGCGCCGGTGGCCTGACCTTGAGCGCCGAAGGCCAACCTGCCCTCGACGTGCCACTGCCCGGCAGCGAGGCCGAGTTGCGCGGCGTGACCATCTGGCGCGACGCCTTGCGCGTGCCCGACGCCGGTGATGAAGCGGGCGCCTGGGTCAGCGAGTTCATCGGCAAACCCACGCGCCTGGTGCAAGTGCCGCTGGCGCGTGCGCGGACCACCGAGGCCGGCTACGGCAAGGACGATGACAAGGTTGCATTTGCCGATGGTTTTCCGTTGCTGCTGATCGGCCAGGCGTCCCTGGATGACTTGTCCCAACGGGTCGGTCGGCCCATGGAAATGCTGCGTTTTCGTCCCAACCTGGTGATCGAAGGCAGCGAAGCGTTTGCCGAGGACGGCTGGAAGCGGGTACGGATTGGCGATGTGGAGTTTCGCGTGGTCAAGTCCTGCTCACGCTGCATCCTGACCACCATCGACCCGGCGAACGGCGAACGCAGTGCCGACCGCGAACCGCTGGCCACCCTCAAGACTTATCGTGAGCACGAGGGCGATGTGATGTTCGGTCAGAACCTGGTCAACGATGGGGTGGGCCGCCTGGAAGTCGGCATGCCGGTGACCGTCCTGGAGTAAGTCGCCCTGAAATGAAAAATGCCCGTCTCTTGCGAAACGGGCATTTTTTATGGCCGGCGCAAAGATCAGCCGCGGTATTCGCACAGGTAAGCGGTGTCGACCGCTACCTTCAGCTGGAACTTGCTATTGGCTGGCACGTTGAACTGGCTGCCGGCGGCGAAGGTTTCCCAGTCGGTGCTGTCTGGCAGCTTGACGGTCAGCGCGCCCGACACCACGTGCATGATTTCACGCTGGGCGGTGCCGAATTCGTATTCACCCGGGGCCATGACGCCGATTGTCGCCGGACCTTCTGCAGTGCCGAAAGCGATCGACTTGACGGTGCCGTCGAAGTACTCGTTGACTTTAAACATGGGCGAATCCTCGGAAAAAGGGTCAAGAAAGGTCGGCCAGTATGCCTTCTACACGGGCAAAATCAACGGCAGCAGGCGTGCGGTGTTGCGCGCATCTTCCAGCGCCCGATGCTGCTGGCCATGGAACTGCATGCCCGCCAGTTGCAGCGCGCCGTTGAGCCCCAGGGGCTTGTCCAGGCGCCGGGCCTTGGCGAAGCGCTGCTTGAGGTTCACGTGGGGCGTCTGGCCCAGCACACTGCTCAAGCCATGACGCTGCCACTCCAGCTCCAGTTGCTGGCGGTCATAGTCACCCCAGCTCGCCCAGCCTTCCAGGCGTGCCTGGTGTTGACCGAGCCAGCGTTCGAACAGCGGCCACACCTCATTCAACGGCGCGGCGGCATCGATATTCGCTTGGGTGATGTGGGTCAACTGGCGGCAGAACGGCGTCAGCAACGGCCTGCGCAACGGCCGTACGAAACGCTGGAAATGGTCCAGCTCACGGCCCTGGCGGTTGACCAGGCTCACGCCGATTTCGATGATTTCCATCTCGGTCACGGGCCAGCCGCCTTCATCCGTTGTGGCTTCAAGATCAATAATCAGCCAATGAGGCATCGCAGGTTCCCGTACTCTTCCCGTCCTGATGGGGATAGAGCGTAGCCAAGCCTGCTAGTTCCGCCCAGGGCTTACTCGATCTCCAGCAAAATCTGTCGGATCCTGACCTGATCTCCCGCAACCGCCTGGATTCGCTTGACCACACCACTCATGCCGGCCTTGAGTGGGTGCTCCATTTTCATCGCCTCCAGCACCAGCAATAGCTGGCCCTTGCTGACCGAATCGCCTTCGCTGACCCGTACCTCGACAATCGCCCCATCCATCGGCGCCTTGACCGTGCCGTCGCTGGCCTCGGTCTGGCGGGTGGCAACGGCCTGTGTGCGGTTATCGATGCACACACCTGGCAACCAGAGCCGGGTGCCTTGCAGGTGGTAGGCGATGCGACGGCGAATGCCATTGAGAACAGCAGTGGCCCAGCGTCCGTCGGTAGTCAGGTCACGTATTTCGACGGCGTGCTGATCCATGTCGACCTGCAGGCAATTGTCCGCCAGCACAGTGAGGCTGATTGCCCGGGGCTCATCCTGGTCGGCCAGTTGATAACGCCACGGCACGCTGGCGTTGTTGCGCCAGCCGGATAACGGATTGGCGTGAGCGCTGGCGCTGTGTTGGTAAAACAGCGCGGTGGCCAGGGCCAATTCTTCGTGGGTCGCGTGGGTTCGGGCGATGTCGTTGAAGTGCTCGGCGATAAAGCCGGTGCTGAAGTCAGCGGCGACAAACTGGGGATGCTTGAGCAGGCTGGCCAGCAGGCGCTGGTTGGTGGATACGCCGAGCAGTACGCAGTCTTCCACGGCCCTGACCAATTTGCGCCGAGCCTCTTCACGGGTGGCGCCGTGGGCGATGATCTTGCCCAGCATCGGGTCGTAGAACGGTGTGATGCGTTGGCCTTCCAGCACGCCATGATCGATGCGCACACCGGCCGCCGGTTCCCAGCGCAGCACGTCGCCGGTTTGCGGCAGGAAGCCCTGGGCCGGGTCTTCGGCGTACAGGCGCACTTCCATGGCGTGGCCGCTCAGGGTTACTTGGTCCTGACTCAGAGGAAGCGGCTGGCCGGCGGCGATCTGCAGTTGCCAGGCGACGAGGTCGAGGCCGGTGATCAGTTCGGTGACCGGATGTTCGACCTGGAGGCGGGTGTTCATTTCCAGGAAGTAGAAGTTGCCGTTGCGGTCGAGAAGGAACTCGACGGTGCCGGCGCCGACGTAGTTGACGGCGCGGGCGGCCTTGAGGGCGGCTTCGCCCATGGCTTGGCGTAGTTCGCCGGTCATGACCGGGCAGGGGGCTTCTTCGATGACCTTTTGATGGCGGCGCTGGATCGAGCAGTCGCGTTCGCCGAGGTAGATCAGGTTGCCGTGGGTGTCGCCGAACAGCTGGATTTCGACGTGTCGGGGTTTGATCAGGGCTTGTTCGAGGATCAGTTCGGCGCTGCCGAAGGCGTTTTGTGCTTCGGAGCGGGCGGTGCGCAGGTGTTCCAGCAGGGTGTCGGGGCTGTGCACCAGGCGCATGCCGCGACCGCCGCCGCCGGCGCTGGCCTTGATCATCAGCGGGTAGCCGATTTGGTCGGCTTGCTGTTGCAGGGTTGGGTCGTCCTGGTCGGGGCCTTGGTAGCCTTTGATGCAGGGGACGCCGGCGTTGAGCATGGCGAGTTTTGAGAGGCGTTTGCTGCCCATCAGTTCGATGGCTTCGGGGCTGGGGCCGATGAAGGTCAGGCCGGCGTTTGCGCAGGCGCGGGCGAAGTCGGGGTTTTCGGAGAGGAAGCCGTAGCCGGGGTGGATGGCGTCGGCGCCGGTGCGGTGGGCGGCGTTGAGGATGGCTTCGATGTTCAGGTAGGACTGGGTGACCGGGGCGGGGCCGATGTTGATGGCTTCGTCGGCCATCTGGACGTGCAGGGCTTCGGTGTCGGCTTCGCTGTAGATCGCTACCGTGCGGTAGCCCAGGGATTGGGCGGTGCGCTGGATGCGGCAGGCGATTTCGCCACGGTTGGCTATGAGGATTTTGTTGAACATCGGCATGGTGGTGTCCCTTGGTTTGTCGGGTACATATCCGTTTCTGCGGTAACGGCTGCTTATGGTTCCGCTCTTACAGCGGGTCACTTTTGAAAAGCGCAAAAGTAACCAAAACGCTCTGCCCCGCCTGTCGGCGCCTCGCCTAGGCTCGGCGTTCCCTCACTCCGGCACCGCGAAGCGGGCCGCCGCGCCGGGCCATCC
This sequence comes from Pseudomonas sp. PAMC 26793, assembly GCF_000313235.1. Classification (NCBI taxonomy): domain Bacteria; kingdom Pseudomonadati; phylum Pseudomonadota; class Gammaproteobacteria; order Pseudomonadales; family Pseudomonadaceae; genus Pseudomonas; species Pseudomonas sp. PAMC 26793. Next base: position 406 of record NZ_AMXG01000047.1, on the reverse strand, counting down.
ATGGCCCGGCGCGGCTAAACCGGCGTCCTGCCGGTTTACCCGCTCCGCACTGCCTGCGTTCGGCCTCGGGCTGAATGGGGCAGTCAGATCAAGATCAAAAGCAGATCAAGAGCACAGCGGCCTCCCGGCCGGCTTGAGTGTTAAAAGCAAAAGCAAAGACCAGAGCGAAAACAGATCTGCTTTTCTGTGGGAGCGGGCTTGCTCGCGAAAAACCTGAGGTCGCCGCGTTCATTCAGAATGCCCACGTCATCGTTAACGACCTTCGCGCAGGCAAGCCAGCTCCCACATTTGGACCGTGCCCGCTTTAGCTTTTGATTGTGCTGTTGCTCTAAAACACTCAAGCCGGCCGGTAGGCCGCTGTGCTCTTGCTTTTGATCTTGATCTTAGGCGCCCCGTTAAACCACGC